>JAULVA010000128.1:3472-6764 GCA_032111275.1 Bdellovibrionota bacterium | reverse complement strand
GTACGCTCGGGTCGGCCTTGAGAATTTCGGCAGAAAAAATGTTCCGGGGTTTAAGGGGCTCGCGGATGAATCATCAAAGAACACGCTCATCGACACGATTACGAAGCACGCGACTCCTCGGATATGCGAGAAACTGAAGCGAGAGATACTTGAGTCGTACAAGCAGGCGCTGATGGAGAAGGGTTTTCCAGGCGCGCTCTTTTAGAAGAGATGAGAGAGGCGCGGACCCCTTCATGCCGCATCGCTTCACCACGCGGTAGGGCCCGACTCCTGGCGGGCCGTTTGACAACTGGAGGTATCAACGCCTCATAGATAGGCGATGCCACACGGCCCGAACGATCCGCCTTCGCTAATCCTTCGGCGAGGCAGGCAGCCGCCTTGCCCCGCCATATCTATCATCGATAAGCCCCACCCCTTGCTTTCGCAACCCGGTTGCATATATGATATCCAGCTGGTTACCCTTATGAAATGTGAAGTTCTTCCATCGTCTGATTTGGCACCAGCGCCCCCGCACGTAAGCACCGGGGTACCCCCACTCCTTGGCACTGAATCCGCTCAAGTACTGGAGTCCGGACTTTTAATGCCAATCGTCGCGTCACTCGGCTCCCCCTTGAACATCGTATTCCCCAGCCGAGTGCCTGAAAACGCGATCCCCTTCCTTGAGACGTTCGACCACTACGGCATAGACGGCCGAGTCTTCTTCACAACCAAGCCCAACCGCTCGGTATCCATCATCAGAGAGGTCGCCTGCTCCCCCTCGGTGGGAGTCGATGTTTCCTCTGAGGGATCGCTCGCGGCGGCCCTCTCGGCAGGCGTTCATCCATCACGCCTCGAGGCCACCGGCCCAAAAGATAAGGGATACTTGACCTTGGCACTCCTTCAGCGAATCGTCATCAACGTCGACGACCTCGCCGAGATCGACGCGCTCTGTTCGTTGAGGAGACAGCTGGGGATCAGTGGAAAGACTCAGATCCTCGTAAGGCTCTCTGGATTCAAAAGCCCGAGGAGTTCGTTCGCCATAAGCGATGGCACCTTTGGTGTTCCCACCGAGACCATCGCCGAACTATGGCCTAAGCTTCGAGCGCACCAGGAGGATCTGGAACTTCTCGGTTTTTCGTATCATCTCAACACGGACTCCCTCGAGTATCGAGTCCTTGCGCTGGAACAAACCCTCTCCATCCTCTTTGCGGCCAAGCAGCATGGGCACTCCCCCCGAGTTGTGAATATCGGAGGAGGATTTAGGATCAGATACGCCAAGGAATCCGCGGACTGGGAAGCTTTCCTCGTCAGGCTCAAAGGATCCCTTACCGGACAGGGTGATGCGTGCACCTGGAACCGCTCCGGCCTCGGCTTCAGCACAGAGAGTGGGCGCGTTAAAGGGTCGCCTCGGTTTATGGACCACGCCGAACCCCTTCCACCTGCTGACCAACTGTGCGCGCTCCTACGACAGGAGCTGCCGTCCTTCTCGGGCGTTTCGGCCGGACGCTTACTAAGCGAATCTGTGATCGAGTTGTGGATTGAGCCAGGTCGGGGCTTGCTCGATCAAGCCGGCATGACCGTAGCTGAGGTGCTGCATGTCCGCAGGTCCGAGAGAGGTCATCCTCTTCTGGTCCTTCGAATGAACCGCTCCAATCTTAACTCTTTCGAGCTGACGCTCCTCACAGACCCCATTTTGATTCCAAAAGATAGAGAACCCGTCCCATGTGACCACGGATACTTTTTGACCGGGAATCTCTGCGTAGCAAATGAACTGCTTACCCCTCGACTCATTCGATTCGGACGTCAGGTCTCCCCCGGCGATCTCATCGCTTTTATCAACACAGCTCCCTACATTATGGATTTCGCGGAGTCCCCTACACTGCATCATCCAGTGGCTCGAAAGATAGCGGTGTGGTTTCAAGGAAGCCAAGCCATGTGGTCCTTGGATGAGGAGTACCGACCCCACCTCAAGGAGGCGCTATGATCGCTACATCTATCCATGAGCTCATTGGGGGAACCCCTCTACTGGGGATCCCCAGGACCGTACACGGACTTAAGAATGTCCGCCTCTACGCCAAGCTGGAGCTCCTTAATCCCTTCGGCTCCATAAAGGATAGAATCGCGAAAGCGATGCTCGCGCCCCATCGCGAGAGGCTGCGAGAGCACGGCGCTACCGTGGTTGAGAACTCAAGTGGCAACACGGCCAAAGCTCTCCAAGCGCTGTGTTCAATCGACGGGATTCCTTTCTCCCTCGTCAGCGGCCTCACGAGGGTCAAAGAGCAGAGGGACATCTTACGACTTATGGGAGCTTCGATTGAGGAGGTCCCCAACGCGAGCGATTGCTTTGATCCCAATGACCCAAATGATCCTCAATATGCCCTTGAACGACGGGCCGCTGAGTCCCCGAATCAGGTGTTCTTCACCTCCCAATTTACCAATGAAGAAAACCCAAGGGCGCACGCTGAAACAACAGGTCAGGAGATCCTTTCGGATCTTCCAACGGTGGACTTTCTGATCGCGGGTGTCGGAACAGCGGGAAGCTCGTGCGGCACGGCCGATACCCTCAGGCGTTCCAATCCCGAACTCAAACTAATCGGACTCACAGCGCGTCGACACGACTTTATACCTGGAATTCGAAGCGCCGAGGAGCTCTGGGAGAATGGCGTATTTCGACGAGATGCTTATCATCAACTCCTCGCGGTCAGCTCTCGGGACGCGATTGAGGGGATGGCTACCCTTATTCGCAGGTGCGGTATTCCGGCGGGACCCTCCTCTGGAGCGAACTTGTACGGAGCTCTTGAGTATCTGCGATCAATCGATAGCGAACTACCTCGGGAACACACGGCGGTACTGTTCGCCTGTGATCGGATGGAGAGCTATATCTCCTACGTCAAGGAGAGACGCCCTGACATGTTTGGCTTGGAGGGAGACGGAAAACTGTGGCACGATCTCTCTGAGGAGGAGATAGCCGAGGCTCCTTCACTCACCGTGCGTCAACTACGCGCGCTCATGCGTGATAGCTCCCCGCTGCTTGTGGATACTCGCTCAACGGTCGCGTACTCACTTGAGCACCTTCCCGGATCGCTTAACTATCCCCTTGAGGACCTTCAACGGATTCTTCGAACAAGCGTCCCCTTCCCCAGAGAGCGCACGATAGTGTTTGTATGCCAACACGGAGTATTCACCCGGCCGCTAGCGGCGCATCTCTCGCAACGCGGATTCAACGCGTTCTCTCTTGAGGGAGGTTACCGAGCCTGGCTCGCCGCGCCCGAAGACGCCCGAGTCGCTGGAAACATATAGATTAATGTATCAA
>JAULVA010000128.1:0-3462 GCA_032111275.1 Bdellovibrionota bacterium | reverse complement strand
AGGTGGAAGCGGTAAGACGACCATCACCGCCGCTTTTACCCACTGGTTGGAGAGCACCGGTGCGCGAGTCCTCGCGATAGATGGCGATGTAAACACCCACCTCCAGGACGCTCTGGACATAGCGCCTGAACCTCCACAATTAGGGAGGCTCTACGACGAGATAGCTACCTACGTGCGAGGTGATCGCGCCGATCTCGGAGATCGTCCGTTGCTCTCAACCACCCCTCCCTCACCTCGCTCCCGCTTTATTACGTGCGCGATTGACGACCCCTTCGTCGCTCGATACGCGGTTACACGGGGCTCGTTGTCCTTCATGCGGGTTGGGGGCTTTCAGGAACATGACGTTGGAGCGAACTGCTACCATACCAAGCTGCACTCTATGTGTGTGGTGCTCAACCATCTCAAAGACGGGGATGATGATTGGGTGGTCGTAGACGCTACCGCCGGTGTCGATACACTCTCTACCTCGCTGGTGGCCGCGTATGACCTCAACGTCTTTGTGGTCGAACCGACCATGAAGTCGATACAGGTCTACCGGGACTACCTCGCGACAGACCCAGAGTCCGCGTCCCGCACAGTAGTCCTCGTGAATAAACTACTCTCTGAATCGGACATGGAGTTTGTCAGGCGAACCCTCCCTGATGCGTGTGTGGTAGGAAGCGTCTCTCTCTCTGGGCATCTTCGCCACAGCGAACAAGGAGATCGCAGCGCTTTCAAGAACTTTGTCGAGGAGCATGCGCCTACATGGAACAAACTTCGCTCCGAGTGCGCTAGCCGACGAAGGTCATGGGGCCAGTTCCAAGCGCGCCTCCACGAGATACACAAGAAAAACTGCGAGTGGTGGTATAACGCGTATTACAACCAGACACTCCATACCGGTCTCGATGGGCCGTTCGCGGCTGAGGGCTAGGCAGAGGTCAACAGAGCGCGAACTGAGAGGCGTGATGGCGGCGAAGGAATTACGATTCCTGCCGTTCCCCGCTGGGCTGTCGCTCACCAAGCATGAAGAAGAGCTGGGCGAAGGACTCGTTCATAGGTTGCGACTGAAGTAGCCTTCGAGCCTCTTGTCGCAGGGACTCGAGCTCATCGCCATCTTTGAGCGCCATCGCCAAGAGCGTATGTAGAAAACCACTCAGCTCCTCAGTTCGTTTGTATGGGAGCGAGCCGTGAGGAGAGGGAAGAAATGATACTATCCCCTCAGCTCCGCTCCTAAAGAGCGCGGAGGAGCTCAGCGCGTCACCCTGAATCCTCCGCCCACGTGGAGAGAAGGGATTAACCTCATCTATCGAGTCGCCTACTATCTCGCTCGCGAGTATGCGAGCGACTAGGGGCGCCATGAGAACCCCATTCCGATAGGTTCCAGTGGCCAACGAGAGCCCCGGACACTCAGTGGATCCAACCAATGGGTATCCATCGACACAAATAGGCCGGCTTCCCACGCGAATGGATTCGATGTTGGCCGCGTCCAAGCCGGTATTAAACTCATGGACCACCTCGTGCAACAGGTCATGCACCTCCTCTACCGAGGCGCCTGGAGAGGTACCGGGACATGCTGCTGTTCGGTTGGTAGCTCCGACATAGATCCTGCCCTGACCTCGGGGAACGATGTGAATACCGCAGGCGAAGTCACGATTTGGGGAGCGCATCACATGCGGGAAGCGCTCAGTGGTCTCCAAGATAAGGGAGGTCCCCTTACCCGGCATCAACCGGGGGCACGGCAACCGAGCCTCAACGGGGAGCGTTTCGAGCAGAGACTGCGTTCCCACACCAGCGGCCAGCACCACATGATCTCCCTCAAGCTCACGACCGTCGGTTAAAGCCACACCGCACACCCTCCCTCCCCGAAGGACGAGACGATCGACCTGACAGTCCTCGTGCGAAAAGCGAGCGTGGCTATCGGTCGCGACATCGAGCGCCGCAGTGAGCGCCTCCGTGTCTACAAATCCCTCCTGGGGAAGCCAAATGATTCTGCGAGGAAGGTACCGCTCGTTTGGATGATACCCGGGAACGTCGCGCTCATCGACCGATTCGTACGGAGCTCCAAATCTCGCAAGCTCTGCCTCTATGGCTTGCAGATTCCGCAGGTCGTTTCGACCAAAGGTGTTGGCTACGATGAAGGTTCCCATCCCGAGGTCTACCGAGACACCACTGGCTGAAGATACCTCCGCAAGCCATGAGGGATATAGTGAGCTCGCTCGAACTCGAAAAGCGGTCTCCTCACGATCCATCCGTGAGTTCTTTTCCGCGGTCACCTCGGCGAAAGCACCAAGCATGGCGCCAGCCGCGAGCGACGCGCTATCTTTTCGGCCCGCAAGCGATCGAATCTGACACACCGACACGCCCTTCTGAAGAAGTGCCAAGGAGATTGCTCCTCCGATGATTCCGGAACCAACGACGATTACATGGAGCGATGAGTTAGGTAGGGCTTTCATACTTTTTTTCTACCACACCCCCTTGCTACCTGCAACTTGGTTGCGTATAGTCCTCCCTACAATCTTGCTATATGCAACTCGGTTGCGTATAGCTCTCTCCACAGTCTACATCGTCACGTAAAGAGTATGCAGTACCCATCCCTCTCGTTCTCCACCCACCAAACCGCGCAATCACTCTCCTTACCTCCGCGAGCTATCGTCCTCTCCGGAACGCTCGGAAGTGGCAAGACGACCCTCCTCAATCATCTCCTCACGACCCAGACGAAGTCCGCCACGCCGGGCTCATTCGTAGTGATTGAAAACGACATCGGTGCCACGAACACCGACACAGCCCGACTCAAAACAGATCCAACGAACGTGCTCGCGATTACGGCAGGATGTATCTGCTGTAACGATCTTCATTCGCTCCGGGCCGCAGTCAGTCAGCTACGCGAGCAGCCGGAGATAAAGACCCTGTTTATTGAAACCACCGGCATCGCTAAGCCATCGGCCGTCAAGGAACTGCTGCACAAGTTGTCTATTCCGACGTTGGTGATCGTGACCGTTGATGTTAAACACTTCGATACCAACCAGATATTAGGTCGCACCACAGATACGATCCCTCACGCCGATATCCTAGCCCTTACCTGGACCCATAACAGCCAAGGACATCGCGATAACGATGCGCTAACCAAAGCGATGGACACCATCGAGAGGCTGCTGGAAGCGAAGGGCATCTTGAACCGTGCGGAGATCGAAGCCTACGAACCCGACGACAAGGCCGCCGAGGAGCGCCAGCTATGGCACGCGCGGTATGCGGCGAGGATCCTCCGGATCATCCAACAGGAGGTGGACGCCATCGCGCATCCGGAGAACAACACGCCCATGCACCGCATCGCCGACGAGATCAACGAAATGTGACCCATCGCCATGAACGCCCTCGAAACGGTCAACGAGCACTATCGATGCATCATCGCGAAGGACGTGGAGGGGATCTGCGACAAGTACGCACCTTCACCGGAAACCTATGTCATCCTGGAAGGCCCCCGTC
>JAULVA010000127.1:0-3481 GCA_032111275.1 Bdellovibrionota bacterium | reverse complement strand
GTGCATACCCGCTCATAGAGCGCGGTGTCGTTCGTCAGGAGCATCCCTCCCTCGCCGGTGGTCATCGTCTTCGTTCCGTGAAAGGAGAAGGTAGAAAAGTGCGCGAGCGCGCCGGCGGCTCTCCCTTGGTATTTCGCTCCAAACGCCTCGGCGGCGTCCTCGATAAGGAGCAGTCCGTGGCGCTCGCATATCGCCTTGAGCGCGTCCATATCGCAGAGGTTGCCGTAGAGGTGGGTGGCGATAATAGCTTTGGTCTTCGGCGTGACCGCCTTCTCCGCTTCGGCTGGGTCGATGCACCATGAGGTAGGATCGATATCGACAAGGACCGGTGTCGCTCCGATGTGAACGATGGGAGCGACCGTGGCTACCCAGTTGGTCTCGGCGAGGATCACCTCATCGCCCGCGCCGATGCCCGCCGCCGCAAGTCCCAGATGAAGTGCTCCCGTGCAGCTACTGGTAGCGTGCGCAAAGTTTACGTCGTGATAGGTGGCGAACTCCCGCTCGAAGCGTTGGATATACTCGTAGCACCGCTGCCCCCATCCGTTGCGCACGGCGTCATTCACATACTCAGCTTCGAGGTCGGTAATTGATGGCGCGACGTACTGAATCCGTTTCATTCAGGTCTCCGCAGGAAGGTTTTTATAGGTCCAGTACTGCACCGAGGAGCCTAGAGAGCTCACGAGGTACTCCATGATCTCTTCTTCGATGTTCCACGGAAGGATAATCACGATATCGGGGGAGGGGGTAGAGAAGTGAGCGACGATGGGGATTCGACTCCCCGGAAGAAACTTGCCCTGCTTGTGTGGATTCTGATCGACGACGTAGTCGATCATGTCCGCGCCGATCCCAGCGTAGTTCAGCAGGGTATTTCCTTTTGCTGCGGCGCCGTACGCGGCGATCCGTTTACCTTCGCGATTGGCTTTCACGACCGCGGTGATGAAGGTGGTTTTTATCTCGAAGGAACGGCGCGCGAACTCCCGGTACGGAGCGGCAGAGCAGAGTCCAAAGACCCGCTCTTGCTCGTGGAGTTGCGCGACTCGGGGCGAGGTCGGATGGCGGCCGGTGTCTCCGCGCTGAGCGTAGACCCTGAGGCTCCCTCCGTGGGTAGGTATCTCCTCCACGTCAAATACCGCAAGCCCCTCAGCGCGTAGGATTGAGTTCACCGTTGAGAGGGATAGGTAGGAGTAGTGTTCGTGGTAGATAGTGTCGAACTGCGTGAGCTGAAGGAGGTTTAAGAGGTGAGGGAACTCAAAGGTCACTATCCCCTCGGGCTTCAGGATCTCTCGAAAGCCAGCCACAAAGTCATTAATGTCTGGAACGTGAGCGAGCACGTTGTTGCCGAGCGCGAGATCGACCCCGCCTCTCTGGTCGCGAAGTACGCGAGCGAGCCGTTGGCCGAAGAACTCGCCAACGACATCTATCCCTTTCGCTCGCGCTGCATCCGCGGTGCTCTTCGTTGGCTCTACGCCGAAGCAGGGGACACCTGCCTCTTTGAAGTATTGTAAGAGGTACCCATCATTCGAGGCGACCTCCATCACCATGCTCGTTGTATCCAACCCGAATCGAGAGCGCGTCAACTCAACGTAGTTTCTCGCGTGCGCGAGCCAGGTGCTTGAGTAGGAGCTAAAGTATGCGTAGGTTTCGTCGAAGAGTTCGTCCGCTTGGGAGAAGTCCTTCGTCTGCGCCAACCAACACGATTCGCACACGAGAACCTGTAAGGGGTAGTAACGCTCCGGGGCGTTGAGCTGGTCCTTCGTGAGATAGGCGTTAGATGGCGGTGAGGTGCCGAGGTCGACCATCTCGAGGGAGAGCGGGGCATGGCAGTGTCTGCACTTCATCGGACTCCTCCACGAGTACACGCGACCCCGGTAAAGGAGTCATCGAGGAGGGGAAGGGTCTCATCTCGCACAGAGCGGAGCGTTATCGGCAACGGCCAGTGGATCTTTAGCTTTGGATCAACCGCGTTGATCGCCCCTTGGGCATCCGCTGCGTAGGGGGCTGAATGCATATAGAGGACCTGCGAGTTTGGTTGTACCACCTGAAACCCGTGAGCAAACCCCTCCGGTATGAGAAGCGAGGATGGGGTGCTCTCCGATAGGCGAATTCCGAACCAGCGCAGAAAGGTGCTCGACCCGCGACGGAGATCCACCGCGACATCGAATATCTCCCCCTTCATACAGGTGATGAGTTTCGTTTCAGCGAAAGGGGGGGATTGAAAGTGCATTCCCCGAACGGCACCTACCTCTTGAGTTGATGAGATATTCACCTGAGAAACCCCTCGAGCACCCAACAACGTTCTGAGGTCCTCTTCGCAGAAGATCCGCTCAAAGGAGCCCCTTGCATCGCGATGAACCGTCCTCCGGATTATCGAGAGGCCAGAGACCGGCGTGTCCTCAAGTACGAATCGATTGCTCATATACCCCTACGAAGCGCTCGAAAAGAGTGAGATCTGATGCAGCGACCGTTTGAGCATATCCTCCCCCCGATAGAAGGCGCTATACCATTCCGTGGTTGCGGCGAGTGTTGTCGCCAGGGGCCAGGTTGGTTGCCAGTGAAGGCGCTGCTTTGACTTGCTGGAATCGAGCGTTAAGAGGGCCGCCTCATGCGGCTTAGGGGCATCATCCACTATCCACGACGCGCCCGGTATAGCGGAACAGAGATTGTCGATTACCCATCCAACCGTTTGACTCTCACTCGAATCGGGACCGAAGTTCCACGCATCGGCGAACTCCTCGCCGTGCGTTGATAGTTTTTCAGCAAGCATGAGGTACCCGCGAAGAACCTCCAGAACGTGTTGCCACGGACGAATAGAATCCGGATACCTTATGCGTAACGGTGTCCCGCTCTGGACCGCTCTAAAGAAGTCGGGGATCAAGCGATCGCGAGACCAGTCCCCTCCACCAATGACGTTGCCGGCTCGAGCGCTCGCGACGTGAACCCCATGGCCGCTCAGGAAGGACCGACGATAGGCGCTCGTGAGGATCTCGCTACACGCCTTGCTCGCCGAATAGCAATCGTATCCGCCGAGCGAGTCACCCTCTTTGTACGGAGTAGAGGTTTCTCGGTTGTCGTAACACTTATCGGTGGTGACGTTCAGCACCGCTTGTAGATTTTTGAGGTTCCTGCTGAGTTCAAGCACGTTGAGGGTGCCCAGAACGTTTGTTTCGACGGTGAAGAGCGGATCAACGTACGATTCTCTCACCAGCGGCTGAGCGGCGAGATGGAAGAGTATCTCAGGATCTGACTCGCGCAAGGCTTGCGCGAGAGAGTCCCTATCACGAACATCCCCAATCCGGTGCCCCGCCAGGTGTTCGTGTACCCGACACGCCTCGAAGAAGCTTGGATTCGTTGGCGGGGGAAGGGAATAGCCAAACACCCTCGCACCTCGATGAGCGAGCCACAGCGAGAGCCACGCCCCCTTAAAACCGGTATGACCGGTGATGAAGACAGATCTTCCGCGCCAGAAATCGGGAGTCATCAC
>JAULVA010000126.1:0-2892 GCA_032111275.1 Bdellovibrionota bacterium | reverse complement strand
CTGTGCTCGCGGGCGATTAAGCCAAGATTGCGACCTTTCGCCGGTTCGACTATCCTCTGGCACAAGAGCGTCCTCCTTTACGGGATCAGCCACCTCTTAGTAGGTAGCTCTTGTATGGACGCCAAGCCTAACTACGAAAGAAGAGAGCATCCGTGGGACAACACCGCCAAATTTTGCTAGAGCACATCAAGCAGCCAGACCAGCACACCCTCACTGGGTACGAGAGTCGTGGTGGATATCAAGCGATCAAAAAAGCGCTCCCGATGGATCCCCTCGCTATCATCGAGGAGATCAAGAAGTCCGGTATCCGAGGACGTGGTGGCGCCGGCTTCTCCGCTGGAATGAAATGGAGCTTCGTTCCTCGCAACACAGGAAAGCCGACCTACATCATCTGCAACGCGGATGAGAGCGAGCCCGGCACCTTCAAGGATCGTCTTCTCATGGAGAAGAACCCGCACGCGGTTATCGAGGGAATGATGATCGCGGCGCTCTCCGTACAAAGCAACTGGATGTGCGTCTACATTCGCGGGGAGTACGCGTATCCGTATACACAGCTCAAAAAGGCGGTGAACGAGTGCTACGATAAGGGATACTTGGGGAAGAACATCTTTGGCAGTGGCTACTCCCTTGATCTCGTTGTTCACCGCGGGGCCGGTGCATACATCTGCGGCGAAGAGACGGGCCTCATCGAGTCTCTTGAAGGAAAGAAGGGTCAACCTCGCCTGAAGCCCCCATACTTTCCCGCCGTGCTCGGTCTTTATAACAGCCCAACGATCGTTAACAACGTAGAAACCTACGCCGCGGTGCCATGGATCATTACCAACGGCGCTGACGCGTACGCGGCCATCGGAACGGAAAAATCCAAAGGCACCAAGCTGATCTCAGCCTCGGGGCATATCAATAAGCCGGGGGTTTACGAGATCGAGATGGGATATCCGTTCAAGCGATTCCTGGAAGAGGAGTGCGGCGGCATGCTCAACGGGAGCAAACTCAAAGCGGTCATCCCGGGCGGGTCATCAACACCGATCCTTCGCGCCGAAGATATCGAAGACGCCGTCATGGATTATGAGGGATGGAACAAACTCGGAACGTTCCTCGGCTCGGGAGGCGTCATCGTCCTCGACGATACCGTAGACATGGTTGACGCTATTCAGAACCTCGCGCACTTTTACGCCCATGAGTCGTGTGGTCAATGCACACCATGCCGAGAAGGTGGACACTGGGTGGAAAAAACCTTCCGCCGCATTAACAATGGCGAAGGGGCTCCAGGCGACGTTGAGATGATCAACTCCATCTGCAATCAAATTATGGGGCACACGATATGCCCTCTCGGGGACGCCCTTGTGATGCCGGTGCGAAGTTTCCTCACGAAGTTCGATGATGAGTTTAAAGGAAAGATAGAAGACGCCCTGGAGGGGAAGAGCGTTCCTACCAAGAGTCTCAACGCGTCATTCGGAGACTCCCATTAAGAGAACAGGGCATCATCCATGAAGCCGCGACGAGCGATCGCGTTCCTGAAATCCCTTCTCCCGAACCTGCTTCGCGTCACGGCGGCCGCACTGTGCGTCTGCAATCTGTGCGTCTGCATGCTGTGCGTCGGCCTACCATGCGAGGCTCAATCTCCCACAGAGGCCTTTACCTGGGAGAAACTGGGCGGAGGCCTGGAGCAGACAAACTTTCGTATCAACGGCGATTCTATCATCTCCTCCTCGATCGCTGTCGTTCGATCGGACATGCGTAGTCACCGTATCGGCGTTATCCGAGCGTCAGAGTTCGGATGGAAACAGGCTACCGTGCAATCTCTCTGCAAAGCGTCGGGAGCGGTGGCTTGCATCAACGCTAACTTTTTTGATGAGCAAGGGAAGCCTCTTGGTCTGGTAATCAGTCGGGGAATCCTCCACCAAAAGATTCACAAAGGTGGAGGGCTACTCACTGGAATCTTGTTCGTCACGTCCAAAGCTATTGGGGTCGCACACCGCGATGGCTTCTCCACTGAAGGGGTTGTTGAAGCCGTTCAAGCGGGCCCGCGCCTGGTGAGCAAAGGTGATATCGTTGAGGGGCTCCGAGAATCCTCTCGCTCCTCCAACCTTTCCGGCATCTGCATCGACGCCCAAGACCGGCTCTCCATTTTTCGTGTGACCTCAGGAGTTTTCGGTGGGTCACTTCATCAGCTTCAAACCGTTCTGATCCAACCCCAATTAGGATGCGTCGAGGCGTTAAATTTTGACGGTGGCGGCTCATCAAGCATGTACATCTCTGGGGAGATCCAGGGTCACGCGGGCGCCGTAC
Organism: Bdellovibrionota bacterium; assembly: GCA_032111275.1. Classification (GTDB taxonomy): domain Bacteria; phylum Bdellovibrionota_C; class UBA2361; order UBA2361; family OMII01; genus OMII01. Next base: position 603 of record JAULVA010000126.1, on the reverse strand, counting down.
GAGAGGAGAATTTTCCGGGAACGGACGAGGTACCCGTGGCTATCGGGCTCTTTCCTCTTCAGACAGCACCACCAAACTTGGGCGTGAATCCAAGTGGAACGGCACAGCCAACGCCTTAGGGAAGCGAGCCAAAGTCTCTCACCTCTACAGTAAAAACATCGCGATCGCGGCGCTAAACATGAGCAGCGTGGTACACGCCACGAAAAATAAGGCTAAAGCGGAACTCGGCTGTCCACGCATAATCGTGGCATCCGTCGCTATGGCGATGATTCCCAGCAAAAGAAAGGGAGCCAAGACACCATTCATCACAGCGGTCCAAAAGAGCGCTCGCATCGGATTGATATCGAGAAAGCTGAGCACCATCCCAATTGAGATTGAAGCGACGATGATCAGATAAAACCGTTGAGCGTCATGAAACTTCTCGTCCAGCCCCTCCCTCCACCGCAGGGTCTCGGCCATAGCGTATGCCGCGGAACCCGCGAGAGTCGGAATCGCGAGAAAGCCGACCCCTAGGTAAGGGAGGCAAAACCACGCTGACGCGTGCTTTTGCTAGGTAGCGGTGCTACCGCACCGCTTTACGAGCTGCGGCAGTGGATGGTTACT
>JAULVA010000125.1:7361-8746 GCA_032111275.1 Bdellovibrionota bacterium | reverse complement strand
CTGGTGTGTCGATCGAGGCAGCTACTCAATACGCGTGTCAGGACGCCCACTACGCCTGGCTCTTGAAAGGCATATTGGGACCCCGGCTTGAGGAGGAGGGACTCACCAAGGTATTTGAACAGCTTGAGGTCCCGCTCGTGCCTGTTCTCGCTCGAATGGAGCGTGAAGGAGTGAAGGTAGACGCGACAACCCTCGCGAACATGTCAGCCGAATTCGCGACCCAACTCGCGGAGCTCGAGAAACAGATCTACGCGCACGCCGGACAGGAGTTCAACATAAACTCCACCAAACAACTCGCTGATATCTTTTTCGACAAACTCGGTATTCCGACCAAAGGAATCAAAAAAACCAAGACCGGCTTCTCAACCGACTCATCTGTGCTTGAGAAGCTCGCGGAGATTCATCCTCTGCCGGCCATCATCCTTGAGTATCGTTCCCTCCACAAACTAAAGTCGACCTACACTGACGCGCTCGCGCAGGTCATCAATCCGAAGACCGGTCGCGTGCACACCCGACTTAATCAAACGATCACGAGCACTGGACGGCTCTCAAGTTCTGACCCGAACCTACAGAACATCCCGGTGCAAAGTGAGGCTGGACGACGGATCCGGTCGGCGTTCGTGCCGGAAGCTGGCAAGATCTTCATCGCCGCTGACTACTCGCAGATCGAGCTGCGACTCCTCGCCCATCTGAGTGGCGATAAGAACATGATCACGGCCTTCAACGAAGGAACCGACATTCACGCTAACACCGCCCGAGAGATTATGGGGCTCGGCGCCTTCGATGAGGTTTCAGATGAGATTCGCCGAATCGGTAAAACGATTAACTTCGGAATCGTGTACGGCATGGGAGCTTTCCGATTGAGTCGGGAACTCGGCATCCCCGTTCACCAAGCGACCGCCTACATCAATAACTATTTCGCCCGCTATCCACGAGTAAAGGAATACTTCGCGAAGCTTGAGGACGCGGCGATGTCGAACGGCGAAGTACAAACTATCTTCGGAAGAAAGCGAGTGATCAGCGCCATCGACACCAGCGGACGGGATTCCGGCTTCGCGATGCGAGCGGCGATCAACGCCCCTCTTCAAGGCTCCGCGGCGGACATCATCAAGCTCGCGATGATCAACGTTGATTCGATGCTTCGTTCATGCGGCATTGACGCAAGACTTATCCTACAGATCCATGACGAACTCCTCATCGAAGCTGTAGACCAAGGCGCGGCTGAGAATGAGAAACTTATGAGGGCTGTCCAAGAGGCGATGGAGAGCGTTATGCAGCTCTCAGTGCCCCTCAAAGTGGATGCGGGTAGTGGAAGGACCTGGACCGAGGCACAGGCGTAAAATTGACGAAGGTAGCCGAGCGCTCCAGAGGAACGCCCAGCTACA
>JAULVA010000125.1:4443-7351 GCA_032111275.1 Bdellovibrionota bacterium | reverse complement strand
TCAACTCTTTAGTGACAGGAGTGCCCGCCCTTAGCCGCAGCTGGCGCACCGTGCGCGTCACCACAGGTACATCCCTCACCACCCTTATGGTTATTACACCCTTCGCACGAGCAGCTCGACGATGGGCAGGTGCATTCATGTCCACACGATGCTTTGTCCGACGATGTTTTGTCCGGCGATGCCGTCGAGGCTGGGGAACACGCCACGAAACCGGTTACACAAACGAGGGTCAAGAGAGTTCGAATAATCATAGATATACCTCTGAGATGAAGGTGAAGAACCTTCTCAGTATACCATTCCCTATACATCCATCCGCAAGGGCACAAATAGCTCATGAGACGAACAGGTTATGCCTGTAATCGACCCACTGCTCGCGTAGCGGACACGCCAACAGCCTGCCCTTTTCAAACGCCTTTTGGTTTATTAAGATCTCTGCGGCTCACTCCTCGCCTCCATGTGTAAAAAGCGCGGTACGCGCAACTGCCTGTCCGGAAAACATGAACACGAGCATCTCAGCAGCCTACTCCGTCCCCACCAACCCCTCACAAGGAGGCCACTCAGTTTTTGGTATCTCGGCCGCCGCGGAGCAGGAACAGCACATCGCCCGACAGCACTACCTTGAATTCGCCGGTAAGCAGGACTCAGTGCGATTAATTCGATCGGCGACAGATCCGTTGCATGGTATCGATCTGAATCGGGCCAAGCCTCTTCATCGACCGATCATGGATCTCCTCGATACGCCCGCAATCCAGAGGATGAAGAAGATAAGCCAGCTCTCAGCGGCCTCGTGGGTGTATCCCGACGCTCTGCAACCACGCTTTGGTCACGTGGTTGGTTCGGCGTGTCTCACCGCCGACATTCTTGAGAACATTAGCTACAGCGTTAGTCTCAAATTGCGACGAGAGATCGAGGTGTGGGGACCTGTGGTTGTCGCTTTCGCGATGACTCACGACATCGGACACATCGCCCCGGGCTCTCATATAGCTCATCGGGTCTGGTTTAGTGGGCAAAAAGACGCGCACGAAGCGATGTCCCACTCGATCATCAAACATGATCCCGGATTTAGGTCGGCGCTGGAGCGATGTCTCGGTGCCGACGGGGCAAGCATGCTTGACCGAGTCGTGGCCGAAGATCCTACCGTTCCGAGATGGACCTGGCAGATCATTACAGCGGGCGGCTGGAACACCGATAGAGGTGACTGGGTGCGCCGTGACGGCATATTCACTGGGGTGATGTATGGTCATTACGATCTCGCCGTCATTCGGAAATACCTCACCATCTCCGACGATGGGGAGTTCGCGATCAAAGAGAACGGAGTTCCCGCGCTTGAGCCGTTCTTCACGTCACGCGCGAACCTTTACCGCAACGTATACCGTCACCCAACATGCCGTATCGGCGAACTCATGCATGAACGGATCGGTCAACGAGCGAGAGAGCTTCACGCTGTGGGTCGATTAGAGTTTTGCGATGATGTAATGGACCAGGTGCTACGGGCCAAGACCGGATTTGAACTATCAATGGACACCATCTTTGAGATGGTCGAGCCGTGGTGGGAGTACCATCTCATACGGTGGACACGCAGCGAGGACACCACGCTGCGAGAGCTCTCACAGCGCGTGCTTCGCCGGCAACCGTTCCGGCATTTCGAGCTGCGAGATGAAAATCGAGACATTCTCAGAAAGATGGTGGAAACCTCATCACTCGATCCCAACTACTTCTATTGGGAGGCGCAACCGGCGCCGGTCAACCTGAGAAAAGATCTTAAATCCGCTATCAAAGTCCTGCGGCGCGATGGAAGCGTCGTATCACTTGAACAGTGCAGTTCCTTCATGGCGGCGCTGGCGAAACTCGAGGAATTGCCGGCGGAGGGCTTTATCGCTATTCCGCAAGATATCTTTAGGCACTATGCGTCGAATTAAGCGAAGGGTGAGTTGAGCCCTTTAGCTGGCAATATAGGCGAAACTGCCTGAATGACACCCCACTGTATATCCGCTATACTCCCGCCATGCTCTCAATCCTCCCCCAACTACTGGTGAACTCCCTGATCACGGGAAGTATCTACGCCTTGGCGAGCGCGGGATTAGCTCTCACCTACGGACTGCTGCGAATTTTAAATTTCGCGCACGGCCACATCATGATGGTCGGCGCCTACACCTTTCTATTCTTTTTTGGTCAGCTCGAACTTGGATTCCTTACCTCGGTGCTCTGTTCAACGCTCTCGATGGTCGCTCTCGGTGCCATCACCCTCGGTATCTTCATACTTCCCTTCATGAGAGCGAGCGCTCTCCTTCCCTTCATCACAACGATCGCGTTTGGCACCATCCTGGAGTCTCTCGTCTCTATGCTCTTTGGGGTGAATGTACGCTCACTTCCCTCTCCCGTCCTTTCCGACAGCATTGAGTGGCACGGGGTATACATAACGCCCCTTCAGATCTTTATCGTACTCTCAGCTTTCACGATACTCGGATCGTTAGCGTTCATCGTCCATCAAACAAGCCTCGGAAGAAAACTACGCGCCATCGCTGAGAATCGCTCTGCCGCCGAAGGTCTCGGCATATCGTCAACGTCGCTGATCTATGGGGCATGTATCCTCGCGACCTTGCTCGGCGCGTACGCCGGAGTTCTCGTCGGCTACGAGACAAATATCCAACCAACGATGGGGAGCTCGTACTCGATTAAAGCCTTCGCCGCGATGGTGCTGGGCGGGCTTGGAAATATGTGGGGAACTATCGCGGGAGCGTTCATACTAGGATTAATTGAGAACCTCTCGATTGGGCTCGATTTCTTTGGATACTCCCTTCCCGCCGGATATAAAGACGCGTTCGCGTTTATCGTTATTCTCGGAGTACTTCTCCTGAGGCCGCAGGGAATATTCGGAACACAGTCGAGGGTCGCATGACAACTGCGC
>JAULVA010000125.1:0-4433 GCA_032111275.1 Bdellovibrionota bacterium | reverse complement strand
CATCACCTCTGATTACGGCGTTCATCTCGCGATCCTCGTATCGCTCTACCTCATCGTAGCGCAAAGTTTAAACCTGACTTTCGGATTGGGGCAGCTCTTCAATCTCGCCCATGTAGCCTCATACGCCGTTGGCGCCTACGCCACCGCTCTCTTGGCGACCGACTATGGTGTCTCTTTCGGGATGTGCGTTGTTTCGAGCGTACTACTCAGCGCCCTCTTCGCGCTCCTCTTGGGTCTCATATCGCTCCGTCTCTCAACCGACTACTTCGCCATCGGAACGCTCGCCTTCAGTTCGGTCATCTCCGCGCTCCTTGTAAACTGGAAGAGCGTCACGCACGGAGTGCTCGGGGTACCCGGCATTCCACGACCAGAACTGTTTGGAATCGACTTTTATGATAATTCCAATTTCCTCGCGTTAATCGCCACTATCGCTATCGTGTCTCAGGCTATCCTGTACTGCCTCTACAGGAGTCCATTCGGCCGGTCTCTCAGAGCGCTCGCGGAGTTTGAGCGCGCTGCGTCCTCACTTGGAAAAGATACTCCCCGCACCCGAAACATCGCTTTTTGCGTCTCGTCAGGGTTCGCTGGCTTGGCTGGGAGCTTTTTTTCGTACTACCTCAATTATATCGATCCATCATCGTTCGGACTAGGAGAGATGGTGTTTATCCTCACCATCGTGATCGTCGGCGGTCCGGGCTCCTTCTGGGGTGTCATTGGAGCGACCGTGTTCCTGGTACTTTTGCCTGAGCCTCTCCGGTTCCTTGATATCAGCTCCGCCTATGTCGGTCCGATGCGACAACTTATTAACGCTATTATTCTCTTCGCGGTTGTCTGGTGGAAACGCGACAAACTATTTCCTCAACGACGAACGGTGTAATCATGCTTGAGATATCCGATATCTTTGTTTCATTTCAGGACACCAAGGTGCTCAACGGTATCTCATGTTCAGTTAGCAATGGAGAAACGGTCGGCGTTATCGGACCGAATGGCAGCGGAAAGACTACCTTCTTTAATTGCGTGTCGGGCTTCGCGCCCTGCGACCGAGGCACCATCACACTACGTGGCGAGCGGATCGAACATCTTGAGCCTCATCTTAGAGCGCAACGAGGCCTCGGTCGGGTGTTTCAGAATTTCGGAATTTTTCGAGAGATGTCCCTTCTCGAAAATATTCAGCTGGCGTTAGAGTCGCGTCGAGACACGTCGCCGGGCTTTCTTCCGTGGTCAAAAAGAACGCGCGACATACTCGAGAAGTCCATGACCTACCTCAAAGAGGTAGGTCTCGAAGGAAAAGCGAAGAACAAGGCGGGCACCCTCTCCGGAGGACAGATGCGGCTCCTTGAAATTGTTCGTACCGTAGCGCTGGGAGCTGACCTCTTCCTCCTCGATGAACCGACCGCCGGAGTCTCTCCTCGAATGAAGGAGGATATCGTTCGAACGATCAAAAAGTTACAGGAGCTCGGGAAGACGGTGCTCATCATCGAACACGACATCACCTTCATTCAGAAGTTCTGCGATCGTATCGTCGTTCTTGAAGAGGGGCGGGTCGTTCTCGATGATTCTCCCGAGCGGGTGAGAAATGATGACCGACTCCAAGAGATCTATTTTGGACGGGGTGCGTAGTCGCTCCTCCGCGTAGGGCCCCTCTCGCTAGCTCTTTCCGGCACAGAACTCCGAAAGAGGGTATCCGCCCATAGAGGATGTTGAAACAGAGAGTCTACTTGATGAGTGCCGTGATCATAAAGCTTGGAGATGATCTCCTGCCCTGCGATGTACCGCTGAATCTTTTTCGCTCCACCGGGAGTACGCATAGAGCTCATTCCAAGGGCGACCTCTATCGGACCCTGCTTAACTTCCGGATGGAGGTCGAACTCACGCTCGTACCGCTTTCGTAGCTCAAGCGCCTGACACTCACAGAGCGCTAATCTCGCCTGTACCTGATCGGTGAGACGCTGCGCCTCTTGCACCCTGGTGTCGAGCGGAAGGTCACCGCCGTGTTTCTCTAAAAGGATCTGTTGCCGGGCAAGGCCGTCAACGCCAGCTACATACTCTGGAAAGCGCTGCTGCTGCGCGGCGCGCGTGAGCTCGTGATGAAGTGCGCTCTTCACGGAATCCTTTGATACCTCGAGAAGTCTTTCCTCGTTTATCACGACGGCACGCTCTGAGGGCAAGTACATCGCGATGGCGCTCCGATGATGAGCGCTCAACAGCGTGGCCGCGACCTCGCGTCCCTCGGCTGCCTCCGGCAAGATAGTTGGGATTCCAGTTCTTCGGGTTAGATCTTCAAGACACCTGCGTTCCATCTCTTTGGCGCTAACCACCGGGAAGTCAATCATCGAGCGGTCGAACCTCCATCCAGTCTTAGCTTCAATGCTCCCGACGATCTCTGGCATGGCGGCGAGAGCCTCGTGGACATCTCTATAGCAGCGGCCGGTGTTGGCCAGGATCGCCTCGCTTTGAGCGGGGGCCGCGGCGGGCGAAGGTTTATTTGGTTGGATCTTTTGTCGAAATATCACTTATCTAATTCCACGAAAAACGCGACCCGTTGATCGACCTCGTTGAGCGCCCGCTCAATCGAAGGGGCGTCGATCTCGAGTTCATCCTCTAATGCCATCTCCAGAACGACATACAAGGGCTCCGGGTCGAGCTGTGCCACAATCGGATGAAGAGGGCCAAACTGTTCGGTATACCGCTGGCGCATCTCGAACAACGCTTCGGCGATATCCCATTCCTCGTTCATAAACGCTCCTCCCGGTGATACAGAGTCCCTGTAATCTTGATGATGTAGAGGGCGGGAAGGTTGCGTTTACCTTGAGTAAACAACAATTTGAAGCCCATGGGGTATGTTCCCGCCCCCCCCTGGATAAACATCTGCTGGGGAAGCGCTCAAACGGCAGTTTGACGAAGGGTGTTGTGGTACCACGAGCCAGGTACGCTAGAAAGTATTGTACAGAACTCCACTCCACCTTTCTCTCCAGGGATGCACGTTTTTAGGTGAATTATGGCGGAGGCGCGGAAGACGCGGAGAGCGCAGGATCTCATCGATCGTCATCTGTTAACTTCGCGTTTTCCGCGCCTCCGCGATACATAACCAAGATATGAGGGGTGCTCAGCGACGAGTTTAGCTTGAGCTTTCCGAGAAGCCAGGCTATCTGAACGGTAGGCACTGATTGCACCTCCTGGAATCACCATGAAAACTACACTTCTTCACCTCACACTTCCCGCCGTGCTCGCTTCGGTATGTGTCGCAGGATGCGCTCGAACCAACTACGCACCGATGCCAACTATCGATCCACAGGTTAAAGAGCGACTGGAGGCCCCCGTGAATTGCGTAACCGCGCGGCGGGACATCGCGTACCTCGAGGAGCACAAGGCATCTGTCGCAAAACAGGTCGTATCTGGAGCCCGGGCCATCATCCCGTTTTCCGCGGTTGCTGGGGTTGTTACCGGGGATGAGCAAGACAGAGCCGAGGTCGCGACGGGCATGTACAATGATCGAATTGATGCCAAAATAGCGGAGATTACACGACGATGTGTCGGGTACCTGAACGGGGTATAACCGTTGTGGCCGTTGGCCAGTTGGGCTACAAAATTGGGAGTTCGACCATGCCCTGCTCCCCTCGCGCCACAAGGCTAGAGGGGCACCGCGTGGTGAGGACGAACAAAAAGGACTTCACCAGCACATTAAACCTGTAGAGAGGATGTATGCGAAAAGCATTTGTAGCCCTTACGTTGATCAGCTCAGTCGGCTGCGCGTCGATGACAACACCACAAACCCCGGATCTCTTTCCCAACGATAAGCTTAACAAGACAGCTCGTGGTCAGGTAAACGCGGATGTTAATCACTGTCTCGCTCTCGCGGATGAGTACATCAAGCAACCGAATCAGTACGGCGAGATGGCGAAGGAGGGTCTCGTTGGTGGCGCTGTGGGCGCGGGAACCGGCGCGCTTGCTGGTGTTATAACCGGTAGCAACGCTGGTCGAGCGACGGGAGCTGGTGCCGCGGTCGGTGGCGTTATCGGTGTACTCCATGCCGCGAGCAAGATGAGACTCGAATACGGTAACCTGTTTCCCAGCTTTTTTACAAAGCCAAGCAGCGGCAAGGCCTGCCCATGCTTGCCCAGCCGGGTGCGCACCACGCCCAGGTTGGTCAGCACCGAAGGCCGGTCGGGCGCAAGCTGCAGCGCCTGCGCAAAGCACTGCTCGGCGCGCGGCAGGTCGCCTGCCTCGAAGGCCGCAAGGCCGTCGGTGAACAGTCGGCGTGCGCTTTCCAGCGGATCGGTCATCCGCGAATCGTACTCAGGTGCGGCTTGCCGGCCGCAGCGGCGCGGGCCCGGCACAGCAGAGGTCAAGCAGCGCGCGCCTGCTGCTCCAGCACTTGCATCGCATGCTCGTAGCCCACCTGCACGATGCGGTCAAAGCTGGCCCAGTCCAGC
>JAULVA010000124.1:0-2797 GCA_032111275.1 Bdellovibrionota bacterium | reverse complement strand
AGCTCCGATGAACACTCCAACGAGGAGAGTTGGGTTGGTAATAGCGAGGTCGATCGTCTTGTTCGAGCTCGTAAAGGTTTGAGTGTAGGCTCCAAATACCGCGAGAGCTGTAAGTCCTGCGGATCCGATAGCAAACCCCTTACCGATAGCGGCCGTTGTGTTTCCAAGCGCGTCGAGCTTATCCGTGATAGCGCGAGTCTCTTTTCCAAGATGAGCCATCTCGGAGATTCCACCGGCGTTATCAGCGATCGGGCCGTAGGCGTCGATCGTCATGATAATTCCCGTGGTTGAGAGCATCGCCACACCCGCGATAGCTACACCGTACACACCACCGAACGCGTTCGAGATAAGAACGGCAGCTACGATGATAATGAGCGGGAGAGCCACGCTACGGAATCCAACAGCGATTCCGTTGATAACGCAGGTAGCTGGACCGGTCTTGGCCGCGTTAACGATTTCGTACACTGGCTTAGCGGATGTGTAGTACTCGGTGGTCAGACCGATACCGATACCGCAAAGCGTTCCGAAGATTACAGGCATCCAGAGCGATACGTTAACGGGCGTCAGAACGAAGAATCCAAGCGCCGCGATCACGAAGAGCACTGACGCGAGAAGGATGGTCGTTCGAAGCGCTTTGGCAGGATCGCCGTCCTTGAGGAACGACATCCACTTAATCGCGATGAATGAGCCGATCGATCCGAGGAGTCCAAGGATGAGCGGAGTCGCCATAAGCCAGATCTTTCCAGCCTCAACGTCCTCAGCCGAAGCCGAGAAGCTTGTGAGCGCCGTAAGGTCCGCTGTGCTGATGGTCGCCGCGAGAGCTAAGCATCCGATGAGGCATGTAACGTAAGACTCAAAGATATCCGCGCCCATGCCAGCTACATCACCAACGTTATCTCCAACGTTGTCAGCGATTACGCCAGGATTACGAGGATCATCTTCCGGGATTCCGGCTTCAACTTTTCCAACAAGGTCAGAACCAACGTCAGCTGCCTTGGTGTAAATTCCACCGCCTACACGGGCGAAAAGCGCTACAGACGAGGCTCCCATCGCAAAGCCGATAATTGGCTCGTGGTGAGCTGGAGTTCCGAAGATCATGAAGAGCACTCCGACTCCAATGAGTCCAAGGGCCGCTACCGCGAGTCCCATCACAGCTCCACCGTTGAAGGCTGTCATGAGCGCTTGTCCGGGCTTATTCTCCGACGCGGCCTGAGCTGTTCGAACGTTGGAAATGGTCGCCGACTTCATTCCGAGGTATCCAGCGAGAAGCGAACTTCCGGCGCCGAACACGAACGCGAGAGCGGTCGGGAATGAGAGACTCCAGTAAATGAGGCAGAATGCGACAGCGATGAATGGCGAGAGGTATTGAGCCTGCTTACGTAGGTAAGTGATGGCTCCCTCGCGAATCGCTTCGCTAATCTCCTGCATGCGAGCGTTGCCCGATGGCAATGCTTGGATGCCGACGTACAGTTGGTACGCCAAAGCGAAACCGACCAATCCGAAGATCGGAATCGCCCAGGTAAAAAGGGACAGAGAGAGTGCGTTCATAGCGAAAACTCACAGTATACACGTCATGTTAATTTACCTTCCGACTGAGTCCGCTTCGCTCTGGCGTCGTTCGACGTTGAAGCGTAAAGCAGCGAAGAAAAGGAGCCTTCAGTCAGTCGTAAGTGCCTGAAAGTACAGGCTGGGGGATTCTAGCCGTATTACGGTAAGAGTCAACCCACAAGACGCATATGCAGAGGTTGTTTAACCCTATGAAATCACTAATATTGACTTCCCTTGGTCCGGTCGGGACACTCGTCTCTCTAGCGGCGTTCATCGCCTATGGGGTCACGCCTTTCAGAGGGCTAGTCATCGACTCCTCGACCGCGTCCACGACCCCTACTGCCCCGGTCCTCTCGTTCAGGTGAGCGGGGGGCTGAGTTGTTGTAATCGCCAGGGGAGTCCTCGTCTTCGCCGTCATCCAGAGCGGAACACGTCGCGTCCTCGGCGTCTCGCAGCGCAGGTTTCAACTCTATAAAAGTAGAGGGGTTGAGAAGCTTTAACTTGATGAGGGTTTTTACCGAGATTTTTACTTTGTCTCGTGATCGTCTGAAGCACTCAGAGCAGCTCTCTTCCGTTGGAGCGGACTGGCATAGCTCTGTTACGCCACGTACCAAGCTCTCAAGAGAGACAAATCCGCCATTCACTTCACATGGCAGGTTATTGAGCGCGTTAGATACTTCATCGAGAGAGCACTGCTGAGCAGCGGCGCTTGAGGTGTTGAAAAGACATGAGGCGAGGACAAGAGAGGTAAGAAGGGCGTGGTGTTTCATCGTGGCTTAGCTCCAAATGAGTACTCAAGTTGGGTGGAACCTCACAGGCAATTTTGGTGCCGAGGGGGCGAGGACCGAGGCGTCAATTACTTATGTGGCGCGCGGAGTCGCATATTGGGTAATCGCCTTCCGTGATCTCAGCATGGTTGTGCGTGACTGGCGCGTCGTGTGACTGATTCCACGACACAGTTGTATCTGCGGCCTCGCCGGCCAGAACCGTCGGAAGCCGGCATTCGACAAGCGTTTTCGGAGCCGTGGGGGCGCTCCATCTTTTCATCCACGTGCTCGTGCACGGCAACGGACCCGAGAGGCACTCCAGGCGTGCTTCCAAGATCCCTACAAAGGGATTTAATTAATGCGTCAGCTTCTTATACTTGATTCTATGAGGAGTCTCCGCGTCAGCGCCAAGGCGTCGGCGACGATCCTCTTCATAGTCTTGGTAGTTGCCCTCGAACCACACGACATTGCTATCACCCTCA
>JAULVA010000123.1:5404-6623 GCA_032111275.1 Bdellovibrionota bacterium | reverse complement strand
CTCGCATTGTGCGAAGCGTCGGGACCACCGGCGAAGGAGTTGAGGAGATCGTTGAGGGAACGGTCGCTCACCTTGGATGGTTAGAATCATCGCCCGCAGGGTATTCGCGACGCCTGCGCGTGGTGTCCCAAACGATAGCGACGCTCATCGGGGAGAGGGTTGCTAGCGCTGCCCTCATGGGTCGGGAGGAGTCAATTCAGCGCCTCGCAGAGGCTTGTGTGGCCCGTGCCTTAACACCGGTCGAGGCTGTATCCTCCTTCCTTGCCAGCTATCAAGATAAAATTAAGTTTTAAAATAACTCCTTAAGTTGCCCCGTCGGGTTACCGACCCCACCGTTAATGGTTGAAATCCTTTTCTACAACTCGGTGATAGTAACGGTGAGCCTGGCGGTCTGCGCCGTCCTCGCCACCGTTGGTGCGATGCTGCTAGCGCGGAACACCTTCCACATGTCGACCGCTAGTGTTCGTAGATTCTTTGAGCTTCGCTTTCGGCCCACCGCGTTGCGATACACTGAGGAATTTGAATCTCTGTTCGAGAGCTATCGGGAAAAGTCCACCCTATTGGAGCCGTTCACTGAAAACTACACGAACGTATTTAATGAGGCGAAGTGGGCCACGCTCGTGATGACGCTTGAGGCTCTCAGACGCGCGCATGAGCACCTGTGTCATCTGATTGAAGAGGGCGAGTCAAAGGACGCGCTCTGTCTCTCCGAATTCCTCATCGCGGCTGGCGACGATCTCGCCCCCTGGAAGTATCGTCATATCAACGATGAGTGGGCTCGTTTGGCGGATTGGGAACAGGAGGTTCACCTTATCCTTTCTCACGTCATGAAAAACCTTCCCCTAGCGCTTCAGCAAGCTCACAAGATAGGGATCGTTCGCGACGGCAAATTCCAGGAAGCGATGAGAGTTCTCGATAGAGTAAGGGCCGAGCTCTAAAAAGCAGCCAGAGAGGGCTTCTCACTGTTACGCGAGGTCGCGACGGGCTCTCGCGATTACGGCTTTTGCAACTCCTTTCGAAGGATATTGGTCATAATCTCACTCGTGCCTCCGCCGATAGGCATCAAGCGAAGATCCCGCCACCATCGCTCGGGAAGAAATTCCGTGGTGTAGCCATAGCCACCGTGAATCTGAATCGCTTTATCGGCGATCCATACCGCATCGTCGCACACCATCCGTTTCGCCGCGGCGACGAGAGGCCGACAATCCTGAGACGAACA
>JAULVA010000123.1:0-5390 GCA_032111275.1 Bdellovibrionota bacterium | reverse complement strand
GATCGAGTGCTCGATGGGCGAGCGCCTCTCCGAGTTCGATCCTTCGCTCCATCTCCTGAAGGTACTCCGCAATGTCGCCGAATTCCCCGATCGTTCGTCCGAACGCCTTTCGCTCACTGGCGTACCGAGTCGAGGCTTGAAGGCACATTCGCGCGCCCGCGAGCGAGGTGAGGGTAAGCATGAGGCGCTCCCAATTGAGGTTCGAGGCCGCTTGTCCCCAACCTTCCCCAACTTTGCCCAGCACACAGGACTCATCAACTTCGACGTCCTCGAAAGAGAGCTCCGCGGTGTCTGAAGCGTGCCACCCGAGCTTGTGGAGGGTCTTGGAGACCTTGAAGCCCTGGGATTTGGTGTCGACAACGAAGGTTGTGAACCCTTTATACCCCGCTGATGGATCGGTCTTTGTGAGGACCAAAATGAAATTAGCTCGGGCTCCATTCGTGATGAAGGTCTTTGAGCCGTTAATTTTCCAACGAGAGCCGTGCTTGGTCGCCGTCGTTCGAATGCTCGCCAGGTCGCTCCCCGCGCCCGGCTCGGTAAAGGCGTACGCCCCTATCGCTTCTCCCTTAACGGCTTGTGGTAGCCAGTGCTGTTTAGCTGTCTCCGTTCCGAATTTCTCAAGCGCGTGACTAATGACCAGGGAGTGCATATTGACCCCGACGGTGAGGCCGACAGATGCGAGCTCCCCAAACGCCTCGCACCACGCTCCGGCCATTTTATAGTCACCACCAACGCCGCCGTACTCCTCGGAGATGAGCAGCCCCAGGTATCCCTGTTCACCGAGAAGCTTGAACACGTCATTAGGGAAAAACCTCTCCGCTTCCCATCGAGCGACGTTGGGGATGAGCTCTTGGTGAACGAGCTTGGTAACCGAGTCTATGAACGCCTCATATTCACCGTAGTAGGGGAGTGCTTTCATTGAAGTCTCTCCGCGATCACCTCAGCGATATCTCGAACATCGAGCTTCGTCTCATTATTAGTTAGTTTAACTCCGTCCTCCATCATCTGCATACAGAAAGGGCACGCTGTGGCTACTGTTGAGGCCCCGGTTGCCGCCGCTTCCTCCGCACGGACTGAGTTAACTCGTTCTCCTATCTTCAGATCCATCCAGAAGTGCCCACCGCCGGCGCCGCAGCAGAGGCCGTTCTCTCGGCTTCTCTCCATCTCAAGGATCGTAAGGCCCTTTACCGATCTAAGAGTTTTTCGTGGCGCCTCGTACTCATCGTTGACCCGGCCGAGATAGCACGGGTCGTGGAAGGTGACCTCCTTGAGAGCCTCCTCTTTGAGTGGAAGCTTCTCAGACTCTAAGAGCCGTCTGAGGAGCACGGAGTGGTGAATGATCTCTGGTTGTTTACCCTCTCCGAGATTTCCGAACTGAGGATACTCGTTCTTAATCGTGTTGAAGCAGTGAGGGCAGTTCGCGACGAGCGTCTTAAATGATACGGACTTGAGAAGCTCGATGTTCTGCTTTGCGAGGGTCTGGAAGAGGTTCTCCTCTCCGAGGCGACGGGCGGGATCTCCGGAGCACCCCTCCATGGAACCGAGAACCCCGAAGGAGAGCTCCGCCCGTTGCAAAATAGTAACGAGAGACTTCGCGATCTTCTGCTTGCGAGGGTCGAAGGCTGAGACGCACCCCACCCAGTACAGGTAATCGACCGCATCACCCGGTTGGAGCAGTCGTACGCCAAGACCATCGAGCCACTTCGCTCGGTCCTCTTGAGGACCGTAGGGATTCGCGCGGCTCTCAAGTGAGCGAAGGGTAGCTTGCGCCTCGTGCGGAAGTTGTCCCTCCATCATCGTGAGGTGGCGTCGATTGCCCACAATCTGATCGACGTGGTTGATTCCAACTGGACAAGCCTGCACGCACGCCATGCAGGTGTTGCAGCTCCAAAAGGTCATAGGGTCCATCACGTCGCCCGCTATCTTCGCGTCAGCGGAGCCCCCTAGGGTGCGAACTGAGTTCTGCACGAGTGGGTTCTTCGCTCGGTACATCCCCGTCGCGTCAAAACCCTCAGCTGTTTGTCGTAAGGAATTAAACGGAAGGGTCACGTTCGCCATAAGTGAGCGGTCGAGAGCGGCTCCAGGATTGATACCGGTTTGTGCCGGGAGGGCCCCCTCGGCTTGGAGCGCGTGCGCGTGGTTACGGGTATCGAGGATCACCCACTTCGGTGAGAGTGGTTTGCCCGTGATGTAGGCGGGGCACACCTCCTGGCACCGACCGCACTGGGTGCACGCGTCAAGGTCGAGGAGGTTCTTCCATGTATAGTCCTTTATCGTGCCGAGACCGAGGGCGAACTCCTCTCCTGTCTCCATGAGTTTCTCAATGTCGCCGATGAAGGGGAGAGCGCCCTTCGGACGCTCGGTGCGCGCGAAGAAGAGGTTGAGAGGACTGGAGACCATGTGAAAGAACTTCGTGTATGGAAAGAGCGCGACGAAGGCGTACACGGTAAGGGTATGAAACCACCACATCACGAAGTGAATGTCTTTCGTTCGTTCCACAGAGAGGAACCACACCGATTTCGCGAAGAGCCAACCGATCGGTGAGTAGAGCTGCCACGGATCATTTGTCGCGTGAATACGCAGACCCTCAAGGGCGAAGCCTTGTACCACCAAGACCGCGAGCATCACGAGGATAAACGAGTCGTTGGGACTTACGTGCACTGCGTCCACTTTTTGCATAAAGCGGCGGTAGCCGAAGTAGAGCACTCCCGCGAGAAGGAGGATGCCGAATACATCGCTGAACATCGTTACCCAGAGGTAGAACTGTCCCTGGTAGATCTTAATACCGAGGTCGTGGTGGATGAACACCATGGTGGTAGTGAATGTGAGAACGAGGAATCCGAAGTACACAAGAAGGTGCGCGATCGCCGACCCGCTGTTACCTCGGCTAACCTTTCGTTGGAGGAACCCGTGTTGGATCAGGTCATTGAGGCGCCACCACCAGTGCCCCAGGCTCTCTGGGGAGGGGCGACCAGCGCGCCACAAGAGGCTTCGTTGCAAAATGCCGTTTACGCCGATAGCAAGGGCAACAACTAAGAGACCGTACAACGCTACTACGTTGGGCAGCGTATTAAGATTCCACATGATTTCGCGAGTTGGTGTCATGCTCAGTAAAGTAGTCGTATCAGGCACTTCGCACCAGCGGTCTTGTCATCCTCTACCATACAAACCGGCCAGGCAATCGGTGCCGTGGAGGACCTCCGAGAGAGGGGCCGTCGTGGGGATAGGGGGCGTAAGGAGGACTTTAATGGCCCCCCTCACGCCCAGAGATCCTCGTATTGGACCGCGTGGAGGTAGGGCTCGCACCACCTGGGCGTCTCCTAGTGGGCGGTAGGTGCTTGAATATACGTATTATTTGAGTATGTGACCCTTCTCGTTGACAACCCCAGTCCGCCGCACGGAGAATAAAAGGAAGGCCATGAGCACTCCCAAAACGCTCCCCCAAGCATCTTTTCAGATAGTTCCTCGATCCTGGTATCACAGGGGTTTCACCACCCTGCTAGGGCCAGGGTCATCACTCTATGAATAGCGAACCTTACCATCCCGTCGTCATCCTCTCTCAGAGCCTTCCGCTGATCGTCTCGGTGATGGGATACGTATTTTTCATCGTTGGTTCCTTAGCCATCGCCCGCAGCCGAAAAGGGCGACTTGCGGAGCTCGTTGACCTTGGGGTCTTCGGAGCTTCGACTAGCGTTCGCATTATTGAGAATTCCGAGCGGTATCTTTTGTGCACTCAAATGGGGCGCCTCTGCTCCTCGTTCGGTGCCGGGTTTTGTTTGGCGTTCCTGACCGGATATATCGCCAAGCTACCGGGGAGTGAGGGCGAACTCACCACGTACGGTATCATCCTCGCCGCTCTCGCGGCGGCGATCGTCATGGTAGCTACCCTGGTCGTTGTGCAGGTGGCTAAAGCGTTTGCCCTCCAGTTTCCTGAAAAAACGATCTGTGTTGTAGCCCTGCCCCTTCGCCTCTTCTACATGGTAGTGGGGCCGCTGCTGATGTTTATCCATAACACCATAAGCCGCGTTTTAGAGCGCTGCCACCTCCGTTCAACTACGGAGCGGGATATCTCCTTGTCCACTGATGATCTGAGTGAGATCGTGAAGCTCAGTTCGGAGTCGGGCACGATGGAGCGACACGAGCGGCGTCTTATCGAGGGTGTCGTCGACTTCACTGAACGAGTGGTTCGAGAGGTGATGACGCCACGCAAGGATATCGTGTGGGCGAAAGATAGCTCTACCACAGAGGGCCTGATCTCGTTGTGTACCCGTGAAGGAGTGTCGCGGGTGCTGATCTGTTGCTCCGATCTCGATGACGTGAAGGGGATGATTCTGGCCAAGGATCTTCTCACCTTCATCAACAAACCAGTGAATACTGACGCGTGGCGCTCCTTGCTTCGAGAGATCTATAAGATTCCGAACACCAAACCGGTTGATGACCTTTTGCAAGAGTTCCGGTCGACCGGTACTCACCTTGCGGTAGTGCTCGACGAGCACGGTGGTGTTGGAGGGATCGTCACCCTCGAGGATCTCGTAGAGGAGATCGTTGGGGATATCTTCGATGAGACCGATTCAGCGCTTGATCGGGAACTGGTGATTCGCGAGGTGGATGGGGAGTGGTTTGTGGACGGAGTGGCTGGAATTGACCAGTTGCCCGATGCTTTTGGCATTAACCCCTCGGAGGGCCACTATGACACTATCGCTGGATTCCTGCTCTACCACGTGGGAAGACTCCCCGAGGAGGGAGAGGTGTTCCAGATAGAGGGTCTCGAAATTAAGGTCCTTGAGGTGCACCGTCACCGAATCGTGAGGCTTTTGGTGAAAGTTTCCCCTCACCATAAGGAACACCTACTTGTGGGGTAGTGCTACCGTATTCTTGGCCCCATACTACGTGCCGCGCATGGAGCGACGTATCAATGGGTTCGTGGCACGTCGAGCCACTTTATTTTCACCCTCTTAGTGGGTCCTCATGGAAGCGTAGTGCGGGAAGTCATACGTGGTGGTAACCCGCACGACCCTCCGGTCCTATCGGAATGAGCTGGAGGTATATTGAGGCTGGCAGGCCTCGAGCTCCCTCTGATATATCTCCCCAAACTCTATGATTCGGACGGCTCGACTCAATCTCATTAAACTTGCGCCTGAGTTTGTAACGATATGCGCGGTCCTCCTCATATTTGTACTCTGCTTTCAATTCATCTCCCCGTCATGGTCCGGTACCTATCGAGTCGGCGATAGTTCACGCGACGAGGCATTTCGGGAGTCGTGTGCATTCAGCAGCGGAGAGGTCCTCGTCAACGTCAGTGGGACGGTTTCGGTATCCTCTATCTATCCGACCTCCTTCCGATTCGTCCCAGATGATTGCTTGGTGGAATTGAGCATCAATGATCGACC
>JAULVA010000122.1:0-2838 GCA_032111275.1 Bdellovibrionota bacterium | reverse complement strand
TCGGTGCGAACTTTAAAAACAAGGGGGCCGAAGCTATGGCTCTCACGGCTATCCGGGAATTTGCGGAGCGAATCCCCAACGCGGTCTGCACCGTAGCCTCCTACGCCTCCAAGGAGGCTCTCCCGTGCGGTGAGCATACCCTCACCATCCGAGGCCGCGATTGCACCTTCCGTCTGATCCGAAATGAGAAATCGATCTCGACGGCGCTCAAAATCGTCGGTGGCTTACTTGCCCCCACCCGCTCACTCAGGTCGAGGATCGCGCGGGGAAACGCGTACCTTGAAGCGGTCGCCGCGGCGGACATCATCATCGACATCAGTGGGTTCGCGCTCACGGATAAGCGTCCCCTCCATCGACGGGTCGTATTTGTAGCCGAGATCCTCACGGCGAAGATATTCCGAAAACCGTTCGTCGTCTTCACGCAGGCCGTGGGGCCGTTTAAACAGCTTTCTACCCGATGGCTGGCCAAGATTGGCCTGCCGCTCGCTGACCTCGTGTGCGCCCGGGGTGAGAGTACGGTCGAACACCTGGAGTCCCTCGGTATCCCGAAGCAAACCACCGTTATTCGGTGCGCTGACAGCGCCTACCTATTCTCAGGCGGTGGGCACGACACGGCTCCTAAGCTCATCACCCGAGGCTCGAGCGATCAGCCGATCATCGGCGTCGTTCCGAATACGAACGTGTTCGAGAGAGCAAAAACCGTTGATGGGGTGAACTCGTATACCGCGCTGCTTGCGGCCACGATTGACCACGCGATTGAGAAGTTAAACGCCCGCGTGGTCTTCATCTGTCACGAACACTATGAGGGTCGCAAAGATGACCAATGGCTCGCTCACGAAGCGGTTACCCACGCCCGCCACGGCGCCTCCGTTCAGATCATCTCGGGTGCTCACTCCGCGGCGGAGCTCAAGAGCGCTATCGGAGAGGTAGATCTCCTCATCGCGTCCCGCTTCCATAGCCTGGTAGCCGCGAACTCACTCGCGGTTCCCTCGATCGCGTTGGCGTGGGCCCATAAGTACCATGAGCTCTTCGCCGAGGCTGGAATTCCGGAGCTTGTCTTCGACGGTGAGGATCTTCTAGTTTCAGATTTCCTCCCGCACCTCGATCGCGCATGGACTCGCAGGGCCGAAATAGCTCAAACGCTTCGCGAGAAGCAGGAGGGCTTACGGGCCTCAGCTCGCCGAGCGTTCGACGCGGTGGCGGAGATGATAGAGACGGAGAGCGCGCACCAACGAGAGCACTCTCACAGAAACGCCGCCTAGGTTTACAGACGCGCCATGACAAAACGACCACGATTCCTCATTGAGGTACCAGAGCAAGGACTGTGTCACGGATGTGGCGGGTGTAGCGGAGCGTGTCCAACGGACGCGATCACCATGAAGCCTACCCCTCAAGGGACCCTCGCCCCCGATATCGAGCTCGATAAATGCACCAACTGCGGACTCTGTTTCAGCGTATGCCCCGGCCACAGCTTCGACATCCCCTACTTCCACAAAAAGATCTATGGCGGCCCACCGGTTCACCCCGAGGTTGGCCACTACCGTGAGATGTACGCCGGATACGCCTCGGACAAAGATATCCAGTGGGCCGGTCAGAGCGGCGGTGTCATCTCGGCCCTCCTCATCGACCTTCTCGAACGAAAGGAGATCGACGGCGCTGTCGTTACGCGAGTTCCCGCGAATGCCCCGACAAAAGCAGAGACCTTTATCGCGCGCACCCGAGAGGACATCCTCTCCTGCGTCGGATCGAAGTACGGCCCTGTATCAGCGGCCGAGGCGATCCGATTAGTGCGGAAGGAGAAGGGGAAGTTTGTGTTCGTTGGCGTGAGCTGCCAGATCCACGCATTCCGAAAAGCGAGTGAGTTTAGCAAAACCCTTGCGCCGAAGATCTATGCCTTCTTCGGTCTCCACTGTAAGGGGATCTACTCAACGCACTTCTTCGATTTCCTCCTCGCGCGGTACGGCCTCAAGACCAGCGACGTGAAGAGCTATAACCTGCGCAGCAAGGAGTGGCGCGGCTGGCCTGCCGATCTCCGCATCGAGACCCACGATGGCCGCACTATCGACCTCTCTGGAGGACTGAGCCGCACGGGGCCTCGTGATTACTTTGCGCAGATGCGATGCCTCACCTGCACCGATAAACTCAACGAGTTCTCCGATGTGAGCTTCGGCGATTGTCGAGTGCCGTGGGTCTACGACAAGCAAACCCTGGCCCAAGCTGAAGGTGGCGACAATCCAGGCCAATCAGACATCGTCGCTCGTACCGAGCGGGGCAGCGCTCTCATTCAAAGCGCGATCGATCGGGGGATACTTATCACGAAACGGATGGACTGGACCGATCTCGTCGTGAGCACCAAGCCATCTGAGAAGAAGCTTGCTATCAGCAACCTGAAGATACTCTCCCCTCTCCTTGGCTTCTCTATCCCCGACTATGGCACTACTTTTAGACCGAAGGACGCGCGAGATAGACGCTCGTTTACGCTGCTCCATATCCCTACCCTCGTAAGCTCCGCCTTCTTCGTTATCTTCTGGAAGGTGGCGCACTACCGGTGGGTACGCGCGGTCTACGACAAGCTTCCCCTTCGCTACATTCATCTTGCCGGTGGACTGCGCCGACGTCTCACCAACTACAGACGAGCGAACATGGTTGAGATTGAGGCGGTTTATCGCGAGGCGGGAGAGATGAAGATCCTTCCGGGCACATGCCATCCCCTCGCTGGAAAGAAGAAGAGCCGATCTGACGTGAGCGAGGGGCAAAAGAGCTGCGTCGCGGCCTTCAACGAGTAGAGAGCCGAATGACTACCGCCGAGCAGCAGGAGACACCACCGGGAAAGCCTCA
>JAULVA010000121.1:0-1844 GCA_032111275.1 Bdellovibrionota bacterium | reverse complement strand
CGTGTCTACCCAAAAAAATTGTTTCATGAGCGTCTCACGGGCGAACAACTAAAGGAATGATTGAGTAAGGGGTGAGCGCGGGAGGGGAGTCGGCTTAAGTCATTATCTGTTCGGTTCTGGGTGTCATCTTTTGAGGGAGAGCTCCCTAGGGGAATCTCGCAGAACTACGCGGAGCATTGGTTAGAAGAGCCCGAAAAACGTGGTGTTTAGCGATTTCCTCTGAGGCAAGCCTGACTAGGGACTGGATAGGGGGACATGAAGTTTTTACGATTCATCCCTCTGTTGTTGGTCGGCGCGCACATCGCGCATGCGGAGCCCTTGTCTCCGTTTCGAGGATCGATCGTAAAAAAGAGCTCTAAGCGCGCTCGCGTGGAGAGCGCTGGCATGGAGTCCGAACACAAGTTTAAACGGATCTCCCCGGTAACCTTCACGGCGCGCCTTCGCACAGAGGGTAACATCATCGTTACGTTGACCGGCCAAAAAGAGACGACGTGGGACGCCTCAGTTATTCGAGCTGGGGTCGCAAAGAAGGACACGACTCAGGTTGAGCTTTACCAGGGTACTGCGCGTATCCGTGGCGAGGAGTTCCCCGCGGCCGCCGCGGTGTACTCGAACAAAATGATGCTCACGTTCCCAGGGCGTCAGAGAGGATCTGAGGGGCGCCAACGTATGTACACCCTCACGATGCCGAAGTCGCTCTCAAAGAGGGAAGTGGCGCGGGTATCGGCGGTTCCTCAAGCGATTTTTCACGACAAGACCTGCCACGAGGTCGAGTATGGCCGGCCATCGAAACACTCTCATCGCAAGACAATAAAGCCGCTCAACAATCTACAGATGACCACAAAAAGCTATCGTGTCATTACCATTAGCACCGAGGCGGACCCATACTTGTACGCGATTCATGGAGAGGCTACGAACGCCTACGTCGCTCGAATCATTAACACCGCTGAAGTTCTATTTGAGGCGCCACTTGGTATTAGGTTCGAGATAGTGAAGCAGACGGTCTATACGGATCCAGCGACCTACGCGCTTACTCAATCTGATCCGCAGCAGTTGTTGACTGCCTTCGCGAAAAATCCTCAAAACGCCGCGACGCTTGGCGTAACAGCGAGCACGTTCGAGCGGGACGTCGATGTGAAGCATCTCTTTACCGGTAAAGATCTCGACGGAGCCCCAGTGGGATTGGGTTACATCGGTACGGTCTGCTACATGCCATCGTGGGCCTACAGCCTGACACAAGCGACCTCAGAAGCGGGCGCGCCGTACTACTTCGCGCACGAGATTGGCCACAATCTTGGGGCGCGACATGACGTCACGATGGCGGGCAGTGTCATGAATCCACGAATTTCGATCGGAAGCGTATTCTCCCAAGGAAGTATTACGGAAATTAATGAGCACCTCTCTTATTTCGGTGGCTGCCTTGAGACGAAGAACCTGACGCCAAATCTCGCTAACGCCAGGGTAACTCTCAAGCGGGTAGCGGCGGCTGGTGATATCAAGCTCAAAGGGCGCCTGTTGTACACCGCAGATGAGCCGATTCAAGGAGCCGACATCGTATTAACTATCGGCAAGAAGAAGGTTGTGGTCCGGACTAACGCCTCAGGAGTGTTCTCCTACACTATGAAGAAGAAAGCGGGCCGTGGCGCGATGATGATTATGGCGTCAACAGTTAACGGCGAAGTTCAATCCGACCTTCTCAAAGTAAAGAACGACTAGCGACTCTGTCGCCCAAGATTGGGAAACGTTAATTCACCCTGAAGCAGGCTTTTCACATCCTTGCCCCAACGAGAGCGCTGTGGGAGATTCGTAGCCACCGTCACGGAGATGACGTTTATCGGCTATGA
>JAULVA010000120.1:2510-9959 GCA_032111275.1 Bdellovibrionota bacterium | reverse complement strand
GTGCGAGCGCGCGCTGTGCGCGGAGGGCCACGCGGAACCGCCCGCCGCGCTGCAGCGCCTGCACGAGTTTGTGCTGCGCGCGGGCGAGGCTGCGCCGGGCGTGGACGTGCGCGCGCTGGCGGCGCCGGTGCTGGTGGCCGCCGCCGCGCCGCTCGCGGGCGGCGCGGGGCCCGCGCCCGGCGGGGACGAGGGGGACTTCGTCGAAGCGGCGGGGCAGCGGATCCTTATCGACTGCGGTTTGTCGGGGAAGAAGGTCGAAGAGCGGCTCGCCGATCACGGCATCGATCCGGCGACCATAACCTCAATCCTCGTCACGCACGAGCACTCCGACCATATTCACGGGGTTCCCACCTTAAGTCGGCGATACGGTATGACCGTCTACGCCAACGAGGGGACGATGGAATTTATCTCTAAGCCGAAACGGAGGGAGCTCTTCGCTACGGGGCAGGATTTCTCCATCGGGGGTGTGGAGATCACCCCGTTTAGCGTGGCGCACGACGCAGTCGATCCCGTTGGTTTCGTCCTTCGGGCTGAGGGCTTAAAGCTCTCAGTGGTTACCGACCTCGGGCGTGTGACGACCCTAGTTCAGGAGCACGTCAGGGGTTCAAACGCGATCATCATCGAGTCGAACCACGATCAGGAGATGCTGCAAGGGTGTAGTTACACCTGGGAGCTCAAGCAGCGCATCTCCTCGACTCACGGGCATCTCTGTAATGAGGCGGCTGGGCAGCTCATCGAGGATATCATGCACCCCGAGCTCTTCCATATCGTTTTGGGGCACTTAAGCGAGAACAGCAACACGCCAACCCTCGCCCTTGAGTGCATGCGACGGTATCTGGAACGGTGTACCGATATGAGCCAAGGGTTAAAAACCCTGCTGTGCGGAAATGTTTACGAGAGTTTACCAAGCCTTTGCCTTGATGAACCCTACCAAGGCAGGGTAATTATCGCTGCATGATTGAACGATATACTCATCCCGAGATGGCGGCGCTGTGGACCGATGATGCCCGCTATCAGATCTGGCTCGATATAGAGCGGTACGCGTTAGAGGGGCTCGTTAAGGTCGGAAAGGCTCCGGCTGAGGCGCTTCAGGCATACAACGAAAAGGCGAAGTTCTCATCCGAGCGAGTGCTTGAGATTGAGAAGGAGGTGAAGCACGACGTTATCGCGTTCCTCACCAACGTCGCTGAATACGTCGGGCCGCTCTCTCGCTACGTTCATAAAGGGATGACCTCGAGCGATGTCGTCGATACCTGCCTCGCGGTTCAGATGAGGCGAGCGGGGCTCCTGATCAAGAGAGATATCGAAGGATTAATGGTGACGCTCAAAGAGCGTGCTCTTGAGTTCAAGCACGTTCCGACGATTGGGCGCTCACACGGCATTCACGCTGAGCCCACAACGTTCGGTATCAAGCTCGCTGGCTGGTACGCTGAGATGAAGCGTCACCTGAAACGGCTCGACCTCGCGATCGAGGACATCTCTGTGGGTAAGCTTTCAGGCGCCGTCGGTACCTATGCGGGGATCGATCCAAGCGTTGAGGCTCTGGTCATGGAGAGGCTCGAATTGAAGGGCGAAACCGTTGCTACCCAGGTGGTATCTCGTGATCGTCACGCGAACTATATGGCGTGCCTTGCGGGTATCGCCGGTTCTATCGAGCGCTTCTCAGTTGAGATCCGACACCTTCAACGCACTGAGGTGCGTGAGGCGATGGAGGGATTTACTCCGGGCCAGAAGGGGTCGTCGGCGATGCCGCACAAACGAAATCCGATCCTGACCGAAAATCTGTGTGGGCTCGCGCGTCTCGTTCGTTCCTACGCGCAGGCGTGTTTCGAGAACGTAGCGCTCTGGCATGAGCGTGATATCAGCCACTCCTCAGTTGAGCGTGTCGCGGTGCCCGATGCCACTATCGCTCTCGACTTTATGCTTCGGCGCTTTACCGGTGTTGTGAAAAACCTCGTGGTGTTCCCGGAGAAGATGATGGAGAACCTTGAGGCTACCCGAGGAACGGTATTCTCAGGACACCTCCTTCTCGCGCTCATCGATAAGGGGATCTCTCGAGAGGACGCATACAAGCTTGTGCAGCAGCACGCGCTCGCCGCCTTTGATGGGGGCGCTCCCCTGCAGGAGCGTGTGGCGGCTGATCCCGTCGTGTCGAAGGCGATGACGAGGGAGGAGATCGATGAGGTGTTCAGTTTGGCCCGACATCTCAAGGAAGTTGATAGGATCGTCGATAGGGCGTTGGTGTAAGATAGAAGGGGAGATGGTGCTATGCGATTTCAGGTGCTCGTTCGGCTCAAAGGTGGGGTTCTCGATGTACAGGGCAAGGCCATAGAGACCGGGCTGAAGGATAAGAAGTTTAACGCCTTCAAAAATATCCGTGTGGGTCGGGTGATTGAGCTCGACGTTGATGGTGTCTCGGCTACCGAGGCTCGAGCGCAGGTCGAGGAGGTCTGTAAGCTCCTCCTGGCGAATCCCGTGATTGAGCAGTACGAGATAAAGGAGGTCTAGTGAGAGTTGCCGTCGTCGTCTTCCCGGGTACTAATTGTGATCAGGACGTGCTGCACGTCTTTGGCAAGCTCCTCAACGCGGAGGCGTTTCCGGTGTGGCATCGAGATACCGATCTCCAGAACGCGGACTTGGTTGTTCTTCCGGGTGGTTTCTCGTACGGGGATTACCTTCGCACCGGCGCGCTCGCGAAGCTCTCTCCCGTGATGGACGCGGTGAAGGATTTCGCTGGGCGCGGTGGTCGGGTGCTCGGTATCTGTAACGGTTTTCAGATCTTGTGTGAGTCGGGGCTCCTTCCTGGGGCGCTCCTTGAGAACGTCGGGCAACGCTTCCTCTCGCGCTTTGTTCACATTAAGACCGAGAGGTCGCTAGGGTTCTTCACCAGTGGCATGGAGCCAGGCAAAGTTATCACGTGTCCGATCGCGCATTTTCAGGGGAACTACTACGCTGACGCTTCGACCCTCGCTGAGATCGAGGCCAACGGCCAGGTGGTGTTCCGGTATAGCGACGCTACGGGAGCTGTGGCTCCTGATGATCGGGCCTCAAATGTGAACGGATCGTGTAACGCTATCGCCGGTATCTCGAATAAGGCCGGTAACGTCGT
The DNA here is from genome assembly GCA_032111275.1 of Bdellovibrionota bacterium. GTDB lineage: Bacteria > Bdellovibrionota_C > UBA2361 > UBA2361 > OMII01 > OMII01. The sequence continues at coordinate 6,850 of JAULVA010000120.1, read as the reverse complement.
GGGCCTCATGCCCCATCCTGAGCGTGCGGTTGAGGTTCTCACCGGGTTCGTTGGTGGGGACTCGGGGCTTGAGCCGTTTCGTAGAGCGGTTGGGGCGTAGGGACGGTCCCGTCCCTACAGATCGTGCCGCATGCACGACATTCCGGAGGGCCTGTCTCCTGACAGGCCGGAATGGCGGTTGCCGTTGCATTCCGAAATACCCGTTGCGATTCAATTCGATGCTGGGATGCATACCCGGCCCGTCAGGAGACGGGCCCTCCGGTGCGCGACGGGGGGCGTGATGCCCATCCATTTCTGAACCCTCCCCCCATAATTTCATTGTCACCCCGCCGATTATCGGTATCGTGACGCTCTGACCTTTCTTCGGAGGAGCCTATGAGAAGCCTAACCAAGATCGCCGATCTCTCAGTTGATGACCTTAACGCCGTCGTTGGCTTGGCTGAACGGTATCGTCTCCAACGGGTGAATGGTGAGCCGGGGGATAAACCGCTCGCCGGCCGCTTTGTCGCCATGGTCTTTGAGAAGCCCTCGCTCCGTACGAAGGTGAGCTTTGAGGTGGCGACCGTTTCGTTAGGGGGGCATCCGGTGTTCCTCTCCAGCGGTCAGATCTTCGCCAGCGGCGCAAACCAATCGGGCCGAGAGTCGATCCCCGATATCGGACGTAATCTCGAGCGGTTCTGTGACATCATCGTCGCTCGTGTGTATAGCCACCAGACGATCGCGACCCTTCGATCGGTCATACAGGTCCCGATCATTAACGCCCTGTGCGACCAGCATCACCCCTGTCAGGCGATAGCGGACGTTTTGACGATGGAGCGGCTCGCGACCAATGGTGGCGGTAGCTTGAAGGTCGCCTACATCGGCGACGGTAATAACGTAGCAACCTCTCTCGTTCAGGCGTGCGTTATGCGGGGTCATAGCGTGGTGGTTGCGAGCCCGCAAGGATACGAGGTGCCCCTTGAGCAACAGAGGGTAACAACCTCGCTGCGGGTGGAGCCTTCACAATCGATCGAGTTTATTCATAATCCGGCCGAGGCTGTTGTCGATGCGGATATCATCTATACCGATACCTTTGTGTCGATGGGGCAGGAGGGTGAGTATTCCCAACGGGTAGCCGCCTTTAGGGGATATCAGGTCGATGGTGCCCTTATGGCAAAGGCCCCCTCCACTGTGAAGTTCATGCACTGCCTCCCCGCCCATCGGGGCGAGGAGGTAACTGATGAGGTTATGGATGGGCCTCAGTCGGTGGTTTTTGACCAGGCTGAGAGCCGGCTTCACGTGGCCAAGGCGATCCTCGCCTGGTCCTTGAGCGCATAGTCCTTGAGCGCATAGTCCTTGAGCGTGTAGGTAGCCTCTATAACCCGGCCCTTCGAGGGCGGACGCTTTTGAATGCCACATACAACAGGAAGAGGGCGGCGCACCCGGCTGCAATGAGCGGCCAGAGCGTAGGCGGCGTCCTCGTATCTCGAACGAGCGCTCCATCAACTTCTATGCCATCAATGAGAGGGGTTACCAGCGCACGGCCGCTTTCGAGCGGTTTCGCCTCGGCGATCGCGCTCGCTGTGTAAGTTCGATCATAGTGTTGAACCACCAGGATCTTCGCCACCATTGGCGTCCCTTTGCTGGAAAAGGTGATCTCGGTTGTAAAGAATGGAAGGCCGTTGCTCTCTCCAACGACCGAGTTCTGAAGCTTCGCGTCTGTAAGCCCCACCGCTTGGTATCCCTTTGTTACCCCTTCACGGTACTCCTCAAGTGTGGGGGGCTTGCTCCCATCGAGGCGGGGTTCCACGACCACGTTGAGGGTTGGAAAACCGTTCATTTTATGGCGAAAAACGCACAAAACTGAGGGGGTATCGCTTTTCACCCGCTGAAAATCAGAGGTAAGTGGGGCTCGCACCGGAACCCCCGGCGCACACTCTGTGGTCCATGGCGCGGGCGAAGATTGAGGCTGATCAGCGTGCGCTGAAAGTGATGAAAGAGATGAGAACGATCCCAAGGTGGCGATAAGCGCAAGGGTGTAAGTTAGAGCGGCTCGCATAAAATTCCCCAGAAAAACGGCTCATTTTGCGAAATGGCCATTCACATTTTGTATTGATCTATCAATGAAAGTGTAACTAATATCCCACCTTGTTCGCTTCCGATATTAAAAACCTTCTTTTTTAGCCTGTAAAAACGGCTTATTTTGAAGGAAGAGATAGAGGGGCGGCACTCGTTGTGTTCGGAAAAAGCGAACTGATCGATATGCTCAAACAGCGATCGTTCGAATTCGTTCACTGAACTAGACGAGGGCAGCAGAACGGTTTTGAATCCCAAACGGGTCAATCTGAATCGTAAGGTGCCCCTGCTAGGGATAAACGAGTGACTACGGTATTTAATACCAACTAACTTTAGGAGAACTAACATGGCAAAGAAGCCAGCAAAGGCAGCAAAGAAGAGCGCCAAGAAAGTAGTAAAGCCAGCTAAGAAGGCCGCTAAGGCAGTTAAGGCAGCTCCAGCTAAAAGCGCAAAGGCTACTGCTGCGGGATCAGCTAAGGCTCGCGTAGCTACCAAGCCACGCAACACCTCAACATTGAGCTACACTCAGTCAGAGTTCCTTGAGAACGTTCGCGCATTCTGCGGACTTCCAAAGCGTTCTCAGGCTCGTGAGGTTATCGATGATATCGCTCTCTTCGTAACTGAGTCACTCCGTAAGGGATACAAGATCCCTCTCATGGGACTTGGAAAGCTCTACGTACGTGAGTCAAAGGCTCGCATGGGACGTAATCCAGCTACAGGCGAGGCGATCCACATTCCAAAGCGGAAGAAGGTTCGTTTCACCCCAGCTAAGGCGCTCAAGGAGAGAGTTCTCTAATTCTCTCTGAGCTTACCTCAGGTAAAAGCTTACCTCAGGTAAAAGCTTACCTCTGGTAAAAGCTTACCTCAGGTAAAGGCGCGAGGTCGTGGGGCTTCGCGCCTTTTTTGTTCCCGGAGGGCCCGTCTCCTGACGGGCCGGGTATGCACAAATGCCTCCGTGCGGATTTCGGCCCGTCGGGAGACAGGCCCTCCGGGGATGTGCGAACGTCCGATCGGGGTATTCAACGGAATTGCCTAAGGCTTTCCCCACCATCGCCAATCACGCTACTATTCCCCTCATGAACGACATCCCAACCCCATCCGAACCAACCAAGGAACAGGTCATCGAAGTAATCAAAACGGTCGAGGACCCCGAGCTCTTCCTTGACATCTGGTTCCTCGGTCTCATCTACAACATCGCGATCGACGAGGGGCGGGTCATCATCGATATGACCTTTACCTCGCCGATGTGTCCGGCCGGGCCACAGTTGAAGCATGAGGTGCAGACGAAGGTCGCCGCCATTCCCGGTGTGAAGGAGGCAATAGTCCAGATTACCTTTAATCCCCCTTGGGAGGCCTCGGAGGAGGTGAAGGGGATGTTGGGCATGCTCTAGGAGAGGCTATGCAGATAACGTCCGATCAGCGCGAGTTGCAGGATCTTGTTCGCCGCTTTTTCGCCGATGCCGTTCCCTCTGAGTATCTACGAAAAAGGATCACCTCACTCCTCCGTCAAGATGATGCGCTGATTGAGTCGGTGAAGGGGCTTGGGCTCGAAGAGGGTTTTGGCGCTGATGGCGGCATGTTTACCTTCGCTGAGCTCGGGCTCGTCGCTGGGGAGGTGGGACGGGCGCTCTTTCCTGAGCCTCTTATTGAGCGGCTCCTTGGTGATTGCGTGGTGCCTGGTCTCCTCTGTGCTGAAACGAGGAAGGGGTATGAAGCGCTCGGCGCGAGTACCGCCATCGCTCCTGTGTCCTGTTGCGAGGGGATTGCCGCCAAGGCAAAGAAGGTGTCGGGTGACATTCCATGGGCGTGGGGAGTTGAAGGTGCTGGTCGTCTTCTCGGTGTGGTGCATCAGAAGGGGGAGGAACGTGTGTTCGCCTGTTCGCTCTCACAGCCCGGAGTTGTGGCCACCCCACAGTCATCGCTCGATTGTACGACCTCGTTGGCCTCTCTCTCTCTTAAGGATGTGCCGGCCATCATCTTCTCTGAGCAGGAATCGAACGCCATTCTCGATGCGATCGCTATTTTGAAGGGGTGCGAGGTGTACGGAGTGACCGCCCGAGTCGTTGAGATGAGCGCTGACTACCTCAAAACGAGGGAGCAGTTCGGTGTTCCGGTGGGAGCGTTCCAAGCCGTGCAGCAACGGATCGCTGACGCTGATGCCGTTGATCGTTACGTTACCGGTGTTGGTCACGGCGAACGTGTAGGTCAACTGATCGCCGGCGGCGCTCGCAGTCGAGGCGGTCGCCTTGGGCGCCAGCACCGAGCCGCCCCAGGCGGTGGAGGAG
>JAULVA010000120.1:0-2500 GCA_032111275.1 Bdellovibrionota bacterium | reverse complement strand
ACGCCTACGCCGCAAGTGAATCGCTCGGGGCGCTGTGTCGGTTCGCCGCGTGGAGCGCTGTAAGCTCACCTGAGCAGCGACCGCTCACGGCGAGGGCAGCTATCGCTCACGCCGCTGAGGTGGGTCCCACGGTGTGTGAGGCGGCTATCCAGGTGCATGGCGGTATCGGATTCACCTGGGAGTACGATCTTCACCTCTTCCTTCGCCGCGCCAAGGCGATTCAGGTAGCCTTTCCGATGACCTCGGAGCGGGTAGCGTCGCTTTTGGATAGCGCGAGATCCTAGCGAGCGGTACGTCCTGCGCGGGTTGAAAGGGGTGTATAGCCTCCCGCCCCGCGCATACGTGCAGTACCTGCTTCGGCTCTGGCCTTATTTTGTTGCTACGTCGAGCGGTCTAGGGCGCTTCAACAAATCCCTGAGTCGCTTGTTTTCCCGCGCCAGACGGCGGATCTGTTTTGCTTGTTTGGTGACCGTTATCTTACTGTTCTCAAGCTCGCTTGAACACTCATCTGGGGCGTTGGCCGCTAGAAATTCCTGGCACATCGCGATCAGGTCCGTCCCAACATTAAAATACGGATTGCATTCTTTGTCGGCGTTGTAGTCTTTAAACGATGACCACTCATAGGAGATCTTATCATCGGTAATCGTCTTGTTCCCGACCCCAATAGCCCCGTCCGATCGGAGAGCAACAACATCAGCGAGCCGGAGTTCGAGCGTGCAAGCGATAGTCTCATCCGCTCTGACCGAGCGAGCGCCTAAGGCAAGCATACTGAGCGCGATGATGCAGGTGACGGATATACGCATAAAACCTCATTGGCCGGATCGTTGAGGGATAGATCATTCGTCTATCTCTTAGGTAACGATATGGCCTGAGGCGCGGCGGATGTGACATTACAAAAGGAAATGAGGCAAACCCTCGCTGACGCAAGGTTTTGCTAGAAACGGTGCGATCGCACCGTTTCGGTGCGTGCGGCAAAGGGGATTACGAGCACGAGCACGTTCACGTTAGTGCCCGGAGAACAGGCGATTACCCCAACCCGTGGGTGGTCTCCATCAGTTCGCACCAGATATGGATGCAGGTGATATGTACCTCTTGAATCCGCTCAGTCGTCTGAGAGGGCACGATCAGCGATATGTCGGCCATGGTAGCGAGTTTCCCCCCGTCCTTGCCGGAAAGTCCGATAACGAGAGTGCCCTTGGCCTTTGCCGACTCAACGGCTGCCAGGACGTTCCTGGAGTTTCCTGATGTTGAGATGGCAACGAGGACATCCTGCGGGGTGCAGAAGGTCTCCGCATATCGAGCGAACGCTCCGTCGAACGAGAAGTCATTTCCCCAGCATGAGAGGACTCCGGGGTCCATAAAGTGCATCGCCTTGATCCCTGGGCGATTCCGCTTATAGCGCGCGACGAGCTCCTCGCAGAGGTGCATCGCGTCGCACGAGGAGCCGCCATTGCCGCAGGCGAAGATAGTGCCGCCATTCTTGGCGCAGTCCGCGAGCCGTTGGGCCGAGGCGGCGAGCGCCGCGTTAAACCCGGCGTCCTTAGCGAGGGTAGCCTTGAGGGACGCGGAATCGGAGAGGATTGAAGCGATGATTGTATCCATAAAGAGCCCCGGTCATGGTACGCGGCGGGACGAGTATGGTACATGCCCGGAAAAAGGGAAAGTCGGGGGATGATCCGCCTTGGGCTGCGTTGTCCCCCGTAGGGGAAAATGAGTGGTAGCCACGAGCCAAATGATTATTTAGACTCTGTTTTCGGAAAAGACCCCCCCCATACTCAAAGGCCCATACGTTCATGAGAGAATATAAGCTCTGGCTCGCCAAAATAATCACTATCGTTCTTCTGACCTTTATCGTCGTTCCTATCGTCGCCGGTCTTAGTTCAGTGGCAAAAAAGCTCGGTCCGGCCGTGGCGGTCATCGAGATGACGGGGGTCATCGAGGACTCCTCCGAGGTGTTGAAGGAGCTCTATCACGCGGCGCGTGACAAGGACGTGAAGGCGGTGGTTCTCCGTATCGATTCCCCTGGTGGAGCGGTCGCGCCCTCAGAGGAGGTGTACAGCGCGGTGAAGCGGCTCAAAGTCGAAAAGCCTATCGTCGTGTCGATGGGCTCCCTTGCCGCTTCCGGAGGTCTCTATTCAGCGGTAGGGGCTTCGAAGATATTCTGTCAGCCTGGCACGCAGACCGGCTCTATCGGCGTTGTGATGCAGATTCCAAACTTTACGACGATCGCTAACAAGGTGGGTTTCGACATGATCACGGTCAAGAGTGGCGCGTTAAAGGATACGGGAAATCAGTTCCGGCCGATGACGGACGCTGAAAGGCAGTTCCTTGAGGATACCGCCGCAAAGGTGCACGTGGCGTTTATCAAGGCGGTTGCCGAGGGGCGTAATATCCCTGAGGAGAAGGTTCGCTCCTTCGCCGATGGTCGCGTATTGCTTGGGTCTGAGGCTAAGGCGCTTGGTCTCGTAGATGACTACGGAGATGTCTACGACGCCGGGCG
>JAULVA010000119.1:1391-5195 GCA_032111275.1 Bdellovibrionota bacterium | reverse complement strand
GCGACAAATACTCCACCTGGCACAACCGCCGCGCTGGAAGCGGAGAGATGACGAACGGCTCTCCGCACCCCCGCGTCATGCATCGGCGTACCACCAGTTTGCGCTACTATCTCGGCAATCGTGACATCAACCATGGGCACCGTTGTACCCCGTCTCATTCGGGCGGAAAATAGAATCGTGCTGGTTTCCGCTCACCGACGGACCTCAACAGGATAAAAGTATCGAAAATTAGGGCTGCAGAGCCGTTCTTACTACCTCGCCCTCAATCTCCCCCAGTTCGGGAGGGGCGGGAATCTGAGCTTCCGAGTCCGTAGCGTTTTGAAGCTGGCTCTTCGTGGCCATGAACTTGAAGCTTCGTTCCATGACCTTCTTGAAGACCGGCGCCGCAAGCGTTCCACCGTAGATGCTCTTCGCTTTCGGCTCGTCGATGATGACCATGGTCGTGAGGTTACGAGGGACTCCCAACGGAGAGCCATCAGCGAATCCAACAAAGGAGGCGACATAGGCGCCAGCCATGTATCCACGTCCCTTTGGAGAGGCCTTCTGAGCCGTACCGGTCTTTCCACCGACTCGCAATCCCTCTATCTTGGCGTTCGAACCGGTTCCGTGCTCGTCCTCAACAACGCCGTACATCATATCTCGCGCCGCGATAGCGGCTTTCTCTGACACCACCCGCTGACCGGCCGGGAATGCCTCCTGCTCATTCATCACGACAGAGAGGGTGGGAAGCGTGCCTCCGTTCGCCAGCGCGGCGGTAGCGCGAACTACCTGAAGTGGGGTAACCGCTACTCCCTGTCCGAATGAGTGAGTCGCGACATCGATCTTCGCCCAGCCCTTTACGTTTCGCAGGATACCCGCGGATTCGCCGGCGAGTCCTAACTTCGAGTCAACACCGAATCCGAATCGCTTGAGGTAGGAATGAAGCCTATCCGGCCCAAGCCGTAACCCTACTTTGGTCATTCCGATATTAGACGAGCGAACGACAACATCATAAAAACTGACGGTGCCGGATGGGTGAACATCCTTGACCGTATGAGTCGAATATCGGAACCGTCCGTTCTCGCAGTTGATCATCTCAGAGGGAGTGACCACCCCCGCGTCCATGGCCGCGGCCGCCACTATCGGCTTCATCGTAGATCCCGGCTCGAACACCGCCTCCACCAAGAGATTCCGTAGCGCGTTCTTGGAATCGGTAGCGGGATTGTTGAAATTGTGGCTAGGCGATTGACTCAAAGCGATAATCTCACCGGTGTTCGAGTCGATCATAATCGCCATGGCCTGTTTAGCGTTCGCGGCTTTGCGACCGAGCTCTAACTCTTCGTCCATAATCAGCTGAAGATCCGCGTCGATGGTGAGCTGCAGAGCGGCACCTTTTGGAACCTCGAACGCCCCCTCCTCCGCCGATTGGCTCACCTGAATAACCTTACCGAAGGCATCCCGGGTGCCTCGAGTTTTGAGGTGGTCCATGTGGAGCTTCTTCTCGTACAAGCTCTCAACACCGGAGAGCCCCTTACCATCGATGCCGACCTTTCCTATCAGCGCGCTCGCGGCTTGGTTGTACGGATAGAATCGACGGGACTCGAGCACCGTGCCTACTCCGGAGATCGAGAGCGATGCCACTTTCTCTACCTGATATCGAGGCACCTGACGCTTGATCCACACAAAGGGCTGGTTACTTGAGAGCTTCTCACGAATGGTAGCTGGCTTCATCTCAAGGAGAGCCGCTAACTCTCGAGCCGCGGCATCCTTATCCTTGACCTGCTTCGGCCGAACGTACACCGACTCCGCCGGAACGGAGACCGCCAAAAGTTTTCCATTTCTATCTAGAACGGGGCCACGTTCAGCCGCGATCTCGACCTCAGCTACGTGTTGCTTGATGGCCCAATCCTGCCATGTCTCGAAATCCGAGACCTGAAGACTCCACATCCGAGAGAGCAGGAGCCCGGTCCATCCGAGGGCAAAGAGTCCGATCAAACGAAGGCGCATCGGTCTTTGATTGGCGAGAGCGAGAGATGAGGCGGCGGGACGCTCGGAGAACGCGAAGTCACGACCGATCAACCCTGAGCGTCTCGAGGATTCGTGAGCGGTACTATCGACATTAGCGGCGAGATCACCGCTCCCAAAGAGGTCCGTGTTCGCTGGCTCAGGAGGTGAAAGGTGAAAATCGGTCTGCTTTCGTTTCGGAAACATTCGCCCGCTCAATACTCTATCAACCCGCCAGGCGGTACCGCACTCCCACACATACAGACTGCCACACAGACACATGTCGGAGGGGGTGATGTTTTAAAATAACCCTTCCCCTGTGAATGGGGAAGGGTAAAAAAGAGCGAACGCGACGAATTAGTAGGTAATTTTTAGTGTCTGACCGAGACTGTTCTCGTCGAGGCCAACCTTCTCTCGGGCTGATCGCGAAAGCGAATCCGGGCGCATCAAAACGGAACGTTGGAGTTCAAGCTCTCGACGCTCCATATCGAGAGCGACCGTCTTCTGACGCTCCCGAGCCAAACTATACCCGAGGTCTGTCGCCTCAAGCTTCGCCCATACCTTCACACCCAAGAGAGCGAGAAGAACCACAGCCCCTACGAGCTGCACCTTCCCCGACACTCGAGTAGCTTCGCGTTTAACGTAAACCGATTGATACTGCAAACACACTGCCATAGAACCTCAACCCTCTCTAGACTTTGTACAGATAATTTACTTTTCTGTCGCTACCAAAAGTGACATCGCTCTCATTTATTTCACTGCTCACTTCGAAAAATCTTTTTCAAATTCCATCACGCGCAATCGCGCGCTTCGCGACGCGGGATTTCGCTCAACCTCATCATCGGACGGCGCGATCGCCTTGCGATAGACAACGTGACCAACGCGAGTCTCTGTGCGCGCGCCACGCCACGACGCTGGATAGCTTCCCGCGGACTCCCAACTCCGCATACGATTCGTGACGATCTTGTCCTCGATAGAATGGAAGGTGATTACCGCGAATCGGGTGCCTTTTTTTGAGACCTTCGGTACCGCCTGGAGAAAGTGCTCAAGCTGACCGATTTCATCATTGACCTTCATTCGGAGGGCTTGAAACACGACAGTAGCGGGGTGAACCCTCGATTCCCCTTTTTTTCCGAGATGAGATTGCTTAATCACGTCCGCCAGGTGTCGAGCGCTCTCAAAAGGCCGCTCCTCCACCATGGTTCGCGCGATGCCCCGAGCGTTCTGCCCTACCCCACCCTCGGCCAAAGCCACGTAGATATCTCGCTCGGGCGCCGTATTCACAAAACCCTGAGCGCTCATCCCTGAGCTCTCATCCATACGCATATCGAGCGCGCCCTCATCGGCGAAGGAGAACCCCCGCCCCTCTTTGAGCTGGTCGGTCGACATCCCTAAGTCGGCAAGGACACCATCGAACCCTTTACAGGAGACCGCGCGTTCAAGATCGGCGAACGGCGCATGGACAAGCTCAAGACGCTCTCCGTAGTGAGCGACCAAAGCCTCACCTCTCTGAATAGCTCGACTATCCCGATCCATGGCGACAACCCAGGCATCCGGGCTAGCGTCGAGGATCGCTTTCGTATGCCCACCACTTCCAAAGGTACAGTCCAAGAACATCCCCCCTTTCTTCGCCTGGAGGGCCTCAATGACCTCATCAACCATGATAGGGACGTGAATCCCAACTTTCGTACTGCTCATATATCCACATCAGCGAAGAGGTCAGGATTCTCCAAGAGCGCCTGCTCCGACGCCTCGAAGATCGAATCCCATACCCGCTTATCCCAAATTCGAAATCCGTGAATGGAGGATGTGAACACCACA
>JAULVA010000119.1:0-1381 GCA_032111275.1 Bdellovibrionota bacterium | reverse complement strand
GGTATGCCGGAACTAAAATTCTGCCGTTGCTATCGATCGCGCACTCGGAGGCACGGCTGAGGTAGAAGTTCTCAAGACGCTGCAATTTGCTACTAAACCGGCTCTTCTCACGGAGCCTCGCCTCGAAATCCTCCCACGCGTCGAGCCCAAACCCCTCGATACAGCGCGATCCTTCCGAGAGGTAGTTGGTGACCACTACCCCTCGCTGCTCGCGCTCGCCAAGAACCTTTCGGAACTCGCTGGGGAGACTGACTCGCCCCTTGTCATCAACGGAATGTACGCAATTACCCCGGAAAGAGACGTGCAGTGGGCGCTTCGACGCACGACCAGCCTGCGAACGATGCTCCCGTTCGTCAGTACTGTCCTGTTGAGGCTTGTCGTTCATGAAGTCACCCACCGTCGCCAAGGAGAACTACAAACACTGCTGTAACCTGAACTAACCGAACTGCAACCTAATGGGAGACCATACCACTTTGCCCCACCATCCCCCACAAACTACATGGGAGGACGAAGATCCGTCAATCCACTAAAAACGGTAAGCCGTTAAAATATATGGCTATTTCAAAGCACTTAAAGTTACCCATGGCATTGTGCAACGAGAGCTGTAGGTTAGCGCCATGGGAACTGGCCCCCGTCTGGAGGAATCCCCATCAAACCCACCCGGCCAGCCCCATTCACATGCTTGAGCACATGCGGGTAGACCAGCACGACCGGCGATTGCGAGAGAGAGAGGACCGAGGGGCGGCTGACGAAGCGCCCCTCCTACTCCACCGTTACGCTCTTGGCGAGATTTCGCGGCAGGTCGACATCGGTGCCGTTCAAGACAGCGATGTGATAGGCGAGCATCTGGAGTGGGACGTTCAGCAATATCGGACTCAACTCGGAGGATATAAACGGAACGCGAACGAGCCCCTGAGTCTCGACCCCTTTCAGATCCTCATCGGAGGCATCGGTCACCACGATCACCCGAGCGCCTCGGGCCTCTACCTCTTTGAGATTCGAGAGCGTCTTCTCGAACAACGGCTTCTCACGTTGTAAAATCATGACGACCGGCATGTTCTCATCGATGAGAGCGATCGGACCGTGCTTCATCTCTCCCGCGGGATAGCCCTCGGCATGTATGTAGGAGATCTCTTTCAGCTTCAACGCCCCCTCTAGCGCGATAGGGTAGCACCGCCCCCGACCCAGAAAGAGGAAGTCGCGAGCCTGAAAGAATTTCTTGGCGACGACCGCCACCTCGCTATCGACCTTGAGGGTCTGAGACAGCGCCGCGGGGAGTTCAACCACCGCGTGCAGCACATTGCGCCGCGCCGCGGCTGACATCGTCCCCCGAGCCTCTGCGAGGAAGAGCGCCAGAAGTTGCAATGCTACCAACTGCGTC
>JAULVA010000118.1:0-3315 GCA_032111275.1 Bdellovibrionota bacterium | reverse complement strand
TGAAAGATTTTAAAGTTGGCAGCATTTTTTTATTTGCTGCGTGTCTTTATCCTCTCCTCGACACCGACAACCCTACGATATCGCAAAACTTCTCGGTTAGATACTCCTTAACTTAATGGCCGTGGGTACAACCTATCCGACGATGGGATAGAAGATACCCTGTACGACAGTGAGTCAGCATGGAGAGGAGGCTGCAAGTCCTCGGAGATCGGGGGTACTGCTCGGAAGTCAATCGAGAGGAGCTTGAAGAGCAAGGCGTTCGTCTTTCCGGGGGCTCCCGAAGAAATTCGGGGCTAAAAAACCAAAATCTCTCGTCTCCGCAACCAAAATAGCCTTCACACCTATGCAAAACAACGCGAACGCGTTGTTTTGCCTCGCTTCCCTCGAGGTATCAAAGCTTCACCGATAGGCGACGCGATACGGCCCGCGAGGCTTACACCTACGTTCCTGATTGACCATAACCACGGATCGCAAGTACGTTCCTATCAAACCAATCAAGGGAATTCTCATATGTCTCACGCAATCCTTCTTGGCAAAGCAGACACCGCGGATAAGGAACTGATCCTCTCGATGGCGAATCGTCACGGCCTTATCGCGGGCGCCACGGGCACAGGGAAGACCGTCACCCTTCGAGTTATCGCTGAGGGATTGAGTCGCAACGGCGTGCCGGTGTTTATGGCGGATGTGAAGGGAGACCTCGCCGGTCTCTCTCAACCAGGAGTCCTTACCGAGAAGCTCTCAGCTCGGCTCGCCTCACTCGGTATCGAGAGCTGGGCTCCCGAGGCTTTTCCGGTCGTATTGTGGGATGTGTTTGGAGAGCAGGGGCACCCGATTCGAACGACTATTTCAGAGATCGGACCTACCCTACTCAGCCGCCTCCTTAACCTGAACGACACACAGTCCGGTGTACTCAACCTCGTCTTCAAAGTCGCCGACGACTCAGGAATGCTCCTGCTCGATATCAAGGATCTCCAAGCGATGCTCGTTCATGTTGGCGAGAACGCCAAGGAGTATACCCTCCAATTCGGCAACGTCTCGGGAGCGAGTATCGGCGCTATTCAACGCTCCCTTCTTACGCTGCAAGAGTCCGGTGGGGATAGATTCTTCGGTGAGCCAGCGCTCAACATCGACGACATCCTCCAAACGGACGCGAAGGGCCGCGGCGTGATTAACATCTTGAGCGCGGATAAACTGATGATGTCGCCGCTGGTGTACTCAACGTTCCTGCTCTGGCTCCTCTCAGAGCTCTTTGAGCGACTCCCTGAGGTTGGCGATATCGAGAAGCCGAAACTCGTCTTCTTCTTCGACGAGGCGCATCTCCTCTTCAATGACGCGCCGAAAGCGCTCATCGAAAAGATCGAGCAGGTTGTTCGCTTGATCCGTTCAAAAGGGGTCGGCGTTTTCTTCGTCTCTCAAAGCTCGATGGACATCGCCGACTCGGTGCTCGCCCAACTCGGCAATCGGGTTCAACACGCGCTGCGCGCCTTTACGGCGAAGGATCAGAAGCAGCTTAAGGCGACGGCGGAGACCTTTCGCTCTGACGGCTCGTTCGACCTTCAGGAGGCGCTCGGACAACTCGCGATCGGCGAGGCTCTCGTCTCCCTTCTCGATGAACACGGCACCCCCGGAATCGCTCAGCGGGCCATGATTGCGCCACCAACAAGTAGGCTAGGCGCGATCTCACCAACCGAGCGCGAGGCTCTCCTTGCGTCATCTCCGATTCAGGGGCTGTACGAAAAATCGATCGATCGAGAGTCCGCCTACGAACTCCTGACGAAAAAAGTTGAGGAGGAACAAAAGGAATCCTCGAAGGACGATAGCTCTGGAGGGTCTCTTCTCGATTCCCTCCTCGGTGGCGGCTCTTCTAAGGGAGGACGGCGCCGGCAAAACCCCCTCGAAGCGATGATTACGAGCGCCGCTCGATCGATTGGGAGTCAACTCGGACGGAGCATCTCGCGAGGGATCTTCGGATCGGTAGCAGGCCGAGGGCGGCGAAGATAGCCCTACTCCCCGTACATAATAACCTCATCACGGCGCCAGACAACGCTGCAATGAGCGAGCGCGTCAGCGCTCCGGTCGAGTGCCATGTTATGCCAGAGTGAGCCGCGCGTCTCCCGGTACATCCAGAGCCCAAACACGCAGATACAGCCCTCATGACCGCAGGTACACAGCCCGCCCTGAAGCCTCTCCCCTTTACCAAATCGTCTACCACTCTCGGGATGACCTCAAGTTCCAGTGGGAGGCACGGTTCCAGCGTCAGTATAGGTGCTCGCGGGATGAGGTGTTGAAGACCTTCGACGAGTACCTAAACCTTGTCTCGCCGTAGGCTTGCCGAAGGCGGATGCGGTATCCTCGCTCACGGTGCCGCTAGAGTGTACTGCGATGGTTGCAAGCACTCCCTCCTGATCGCCTTCTCCTGTAAGCGCCGTGGGGCGTGACCGTCCTGTGGGGCGAAGCGAGCGGTCAAATTCGCAGAGCATATTTACAGTGAAGTTATCGAAGAGGTTCCACACCGCCACACTGTCTTTACCATCCCAAAACGCTTGAGAGTCTCCTTCAAGTACGACCGCAAGCTGAACTCTATTCTCTGGACGATACTCCTGTAGGCGACGGGGTGAACGCCCTAAGCTAACCCCTCCTCCAGCGGAAGAAACCGAAAGTGACTATCGAAGAGAGTTCCGCAAGAGTAGTTGGGCCGCGTGCATAAAGAGAATCTACGAAATAGACCCCTTGGAGTGCCCCACGTGCAAAGCTCAGATGCGCGTCATCGCCTTCATCCAAGACGAGCACTCAATCAAGGACATCATGAAGGCTCAAGGGATCGCTGATTTCAGAGCTCCGCCACCTATCCCTACGTTCATCGACACCGTAGAGGCTATCGATGAAATCCCCTCGTACGACTCGTTTGAGCCGGACCCCGATGACCTCTAAAATCCGATTCCTTGGTGACGGGGCGGGAGACGTGTAGGTGAAATCCTATTTTTCGCGACTTAGCAGCACAGCTTCGGCGCCGCTGGGACCCTTGAAACCCTGGCACGCGAGTACAGACCACTCATTTCAATTCCAATCTGATCAATCTCGGCAGCTCCGTTCGCACCGCTGGTCAGCAAACTACCACAGTTCAGCTACTTACTAAAATGGGTCTCGTCGAGATTCGCGGCTCCAGCGCCGCTGCCTTCAACGAGGGAGAGTGTCACCAGCTGCCCCGCGGTGCCGGTGACGCCGAAGACGGCCCAGGGGGAGGCCTCGTTGACAGTCCCACCGGTCACGCTGACCGGATCGTCTTCGAATGCCTACGTGATTAAGATCGTATGG
>JAULVA010000117.1:8004-12208 GCA_032111275.1 Bdellovibrionota bacterium | reverse complement strand
ATCGCTTCCGCGCACCTGAAAGCAACGGTCAGCGCCATGGACTCGTCCAAAGTGCGCCCAGAATAGGCAACTGCACGGAGAGAAGTTGTCCTTCTCTGTGTCCCTCTGCGTCCTCCGTGGCTGAAACCGCGGTGATGTCACTCCCTATTGCGCCCGCAGATAGGCGAGGATCAGGAGCAGTTGTTCGTCCGAGAAATCGGGGCGGCCCCCGCTGGGCGGCATGACGAGCCCGCTCTGGAGGTCTTGGGAGACCGACGGTGAGACGCTTTCCTTTAACATTATTGATTAAATGCGGGGTGGAGCCTGAGGGATGCCAGGATTTCGTAGCGCACACCTGTCATCAGTAGGTTAAGGGGGTTGAGGAGCGATTCGGTGTTTTGGGGGAGGGGGCTCACACAGTCATCGAATCAGCACTGACATCGCTTGATGGGCCTCTGCGTCCTTTGTGTCCTTTGCGCTAGAAAAACTAACGAGGATCGGCCCACCAAGGTTAACCTACCCCAGTCGCCCCCACGCTCAGACGCACCTCCTGGTGACGAAGGTTCGCGGAATGTGATACCAGTCGTACATCTCGCCTCGTAAGGAGTGTGCGTGAGGTTTATTCCTTCTCAACCAGATCTTCGATGTCCGACGGGTGGCGCCATCTTCGGTCTCTTCAGCTTTCAGATAGGCTCAGTGCTGCTGTACTCGTTCGTCGTTTCAATCATTCCGGACGGATCCGCGATCAGGTATGTCGTGGCGGGGGCGTTGACCGTGCTGGCGGGACTTCTCTATGGATTGTACGCCGAAAGCGAGGTTCCGGGCGCGATTCGCGACCGTCACCTCCGACGAACCTTGGCGTGGCGCACCGCGTTACTCACCTGCCTTATCGCTCTCGTTCCGATGGTAGTCTTTAAGATGGTTACGATTGCCGTGTCCCAGATCTCCTCTCAGGATCTCTACATGTGGGCCTACCTTCTCGGTGGGGTCTTGCTCATGCCCTTTCTTGAACTGTGGATGGGGCTTGCTCTGGCCGCATGGCTCAAACGGCAGGCGCCAAAGGTGTAACGGCTCGTGACCGTTTTGTGCTGTTTTGACGCGGTCTGTGCTACGATAACCTGGAGGGTTGCTCCGTATGACAAAGGATACTCACGACTCCGTTCGACTCGACAAGTGGCTCTGGGCCGCGCGGTTCTTTAAGACCCGATCGATGGCACATGAAGCGATTGAGGGAGGGAAGGTATACGTCGATAACATCCGCGCCAAGCCGAGCCGTTCGGTTTCGGTGGGTGATGAGATCAGTATCACTTCCCCTCGAGGTCAATTCGATATCATCGTTGAGCAAGTATCCTCTCAGCGCGGCTCCGCTTCCATCGCGAGCACCATGTATCGGGAGACCGATGAGAGTAAACGCCGTCGTGAAGAGATAGCGGAGATGCATCGTCTCGCTCGCAACGCGGCTCCCGAAGAGAGACCGAATTCGCAGGATCGGCGGTTGCTGCGGAGGATTAAGGAGGGGTTTTAAGTAAGGCCCCGCCTATCACCCCGCGAACGCCCTCGCGCGCTACCCCAAAATCCCGATGCCACTGTATCTCATCGACCCGTCGCAGGAGTCGACCGCGGGGCGTGTAGTACACCTCGATGATATCTATTCGGTATCGTCGGAGGTTGTACCGTCGACACAGGGGGCCGTTATTGCGCATGAATCGCCGACCGAGCGATACGAGGTGAGATTGTTTCTTAGGAGATATCGACCCGAGCGCGGGAAAGTTCGACTTGAGGCGCGCATGTCTCGTTTTTACCTCGACGATGACGATAGCGTTACGATCGCAGGCGATTATATCGCCCTCAAGGTGACGGTCCCTCCAGTTGGTTGCGAGAACAACGAGCCCCTTGTGTTCAAGAAAACGGGCCGCTTTTCGCTCTCCCCATCTTCCCGTGGAGAGGTAGCTTACGAACCGACGGCGAACTGAGCCCGACCACCGTCGGAGGAGTGCGAAGGGACGATAACGCCAGCGAATGTTCTTCGGTGTACCCGACATGGCCCTAGCTCAAGGATAGCTTTTTTGTGGGCGGGGGTCGGATAGCCAGAGTGCTTCTCGAGGCCGTATCCCGGATACTTCGCTCCAAGCTTCTCCATGAGTCGGTCCCGCCACACCTTCGCCAGAATGGATGCCGCCGAGATCTGTACATGGAGCCGATCGCCGCCGATGACCGTTCGTTGGGGGAGTGAACACACGATCGGCTGATTTCCGTCAACGAGAACCAGGTCCGCGGTTACCCGCTCTACCGCGAGCCTCATCGCGAGCTTTGTGGCCTGAAGGATGTTGATGTCCTCAATCCGTCGAGGGCCCACCGCGATGATCGCCCAACTGGAGGCTGTTTGGGTGATATAATCGAATAAACGGTTCCGTTGTTTCGCGGTGAGCGCCTTGGAATCTTGAATTTCCGGGTGGGTGAAGGTTTCGTCAAAGACGGCGGCTGCCGCTACAACCGGGCCAGCCAAGGGGCCTCGGCCCGCTTCATCAACTCCACATACTAACATAGGGCGCGTACCTCGTGTTTTCGTGCCGAAGGTATACCCGAAACGGTGGAAGAGGGTAAGGGCGAAGTGGCAAGGCGCGGGATTGTGGCGAGCAGGAATGCTCGCCCTCCCGATGTGCGCCCTCTAGGTAGGGGAGGGCGGTCATTCCTGACCGCCACATTAATCGGGAGGCGAAGGGCCCTCGCGACGGTAGGCTCGACCGCATCTCTGTTCCCCCTCACGGACATCACTAAGCTCCTGATCTATCGTTGATTTAAGGCCTGTGGAGCAGTTCGCAAACTGTTATTGCGCCGAGGTCAGGTTAGGGCTAGGGTGAAAAAGTAATCGCTTCGAGATGTTGAACGAATTCCTAGCTCTTAACGTGGTCTATGGATATTTATCGGTTCTTTCATCCTCATCATAACCCCCGCCTCGTGAACACGGCGCTGCGGTATACTGAGTTGAGTGAGCTTCTTCAGGCGGCGGTTGAACTTCGGAAGGCTCTTGAAAGAGCTCAGCAGCGAACATCGCGGCACGCAACGCCGCCGATTCTCGCCGAACACTTCACCGACATCATAAAAGCTCAGCGATTTATTGAAGCTTCGCTGCAAACCTTATGCGAGGTTCATCCGGGCGATTCCGAGGATGAGCTTGCGGGCATCGCGGCTGAACGCGCTTCGAGCTCTGGATGGGAATCTTGGACAAAGAATGTTCAAGCAGGGCTCAGCGGTAAATAGGGATCTTTGTAAGAGGTAGTATGTCCCGCAGTAAAAAGAAGATATCCGCGCGGGGGGCTCGTCGCTCCACGCCACGCACCAGCAAGTCAAAAGAGCGAGCAGATACCCCCCGAACTCCGGGAGCGGAAAGCGCTCGGAAGGGGAGTCGAGGAGAGCGTCGTAAGCACCTCGATGAGCGGCTTCGTCTGCTGTATCAGCGCGCGGTGCTGATTGAGGATGAGCTCCGTAAGCTTGATGAAGATCGGTTTTATCGGGTGTGTATCTTCGGAAGCGCTCGAATCAAACCAGAAACAAAGCAGTACACCGATGTATTCGATCTCGCGCGCTATCTCTCGTGGGAGGGCATCGATGTCCTGACGGGAGGTGGTCCCGGTCTCATGGAAGCGGCCAACATGGGCGCGCGGCTCGGTCGAGAGGAAAAAAAGACCAAGAACCTCTCATATGGACTCACCATTCAGCTTGAGTTTGAGCCGGAGCCTAATCGGCATCTCGACATCAAGCGACATCACCACAAGTTCTCCTCTCGCCTCGACGACTTCATGCGACTCTCTAACTCTGTCGTGTGCACGCCAGGCGGAATCGGAACGTTGCTTGAGTTCTTCTTCGTGTGGCAGCTCATTCAGGTTCGGCACGCGACACCACGGCCGATCGTGTTGCTTGAGAAGAAGTTCTGGGAAGGGGTCCTTGAGTGGATGAAGAGCGAACCGCTTTCTCGTGGGCTGCTTGGCGAAAAAGATTTCTCGATCATTCACATGGTTGATACACCCGCGGAAGCGTTCGATATTATCTCGGCGCATCATCAGGAATTCAGAGAGCGGAAGATCAAGATTGTTGAGGAGCCAACCTAGGGAAGCGAGGCAACGCATTCGCGTTGTTTTGCATAGGTGTGAAGGCTATTTTGGTTGCGGAGACGCGAGATTGTGGTTTTTTAGCCCCGAATTTCTTCGGGAGCCCCCGGAAAGGG
>JAULVA010000117.1:5514-7994 GCA_032111275.1 Bdellovibrionota bacterium | reverse complement strand
CTCGCCAACATGCAGAGGGTCTTCAGGTGTAGTGAATTCTTTAAAATCCCTCTGTAAAGCGGTGCGGTAGCACCGCTACCTAGCAAAAGCACGCGTCAGCGTGGTTTTGCCTCCCTTACCTAGGTGGCATTGCTCAAGCGGGAAGGGATTATCCCTCTCCGTCTTGCTCTCGACGCTCGGCGGCGGCGCGGATCGCCTCAAGAAATTTTTCCCGAATCGCCTCTCTTCGCTGCTCTTCTTCGGTAGGATTAAACTCTTGCTCGATGTCGGAGGTATCTGGAGCTTGCCAGCTTCCGGCATCGTCCAGTTTTTGACTCACGCCATCCTCCTTCGCGGTATTCTTGTCCGTACCGGCGCTCTCAAGCAGCTTGTAAAAGTTGCCCTCCTTGTTGTTTCGGGAGCTCGATTGAGCAGGCGGTGGGGCGATAGCGCCTCCAAGCGCGGCGTCTCCCATAATTCCCTTGGAGGTATCGAGCAGGGCCGCTCTAATGGCGGGAGAGTAGTCGTCTAGGACGTAGGTGGCCTTGACCACCTCAGGGACCGCGACACGTTTGTTCGTGGCTTCAGACTGCGGTTGCTGTCCCGATGCTCCGTTGTCAGTGGGCGCCTTGATTGCCTCAGACGGCGCTTGATTTTTTACGACGGCTTTGACCTCCGTGGCGGGGGCCTTGCCGCTTGTGACGGGATAGATGCCGAGAAGGGTCACAGCCGCCCACACTCCGAGGCCTCC
Source organism: Bdellovibrionota bacterium (assembly GCA_032111275.1). Lineage (GTDB taxonomy): Bacteria > Bdellovibrionota_C > UBA2361 > UBA2361 > OMII01 > OMII01. The sequence continues at coordinate 7,264 of JAULVA010000117.1, read as the reverse complement.
GGCGCCCAGAGCGGCCCCCGCTTTGAGCGAGGCCACGAGTTGAGCGTTGTGAATGAAACCTGTGTTTTGGGCGATAGTTTCCGTGTCGAGGGGTATGCCTTCAGGTTTAGCGGAATTGGCGCCCATCAGAGCGGCCGCTCCGAGGGACATCGCCGCCGCTTGGGGCCGTTGTTCCGGTGGAGAGGGTGGCGCGACAGGGGTCATCTGGTCCGCGCGCACCTGGTCGCGCAGCTGATTGAGCAATTGAGCGTCCTCTGATTGACCTGATCCGAATCCGATAGTTCGACGAAGTGATTGCCCGACCTGGTGCCGAGCGATCGCCGGGTTGTCGATCCAACTATCGGGTCGGTAGGAGAGACTTGTGACGATCACCAGGCCGTTCTTCCCCCGAGCGAAGTCGGTGAGGAACTCAGCCATGCGCTCTCGCCAACTACTCAAGATCGGCTCGAATGGCTCATTAATAACGATAACTTTCGCTGGATCGGCCGTTGCCGCGAAGAGTCGCACCTTGCGCTCCTCATCCGGTGAGAGCGCGGAGCACAGCTTGTGTTCGATCCCCTCAATGCCGAACGATACGAGCAGCGCTGATATCCCTCCATCAAGGAGGCCAACGGATGAGAGGTACTGCGACACGGTCATTCCGGAGTGAGGAGCGACTTCGCCGAGGCCGATCAGGTTATGATCCTCTGTGCGATACTCAACGCCATCAACGGTGATCACGAACCGCTCGCGGCCCTGACTGCCTGTTAACGCCCGCTGGTAGGGACGTAATTCACTCGGCGATTCCGCTCGCAGCACCGATATCTGCCCGGCAGAGCAGTTCGTGATCGAGAGCAGCTCAGCTGATTGTGAAAGGAGCTTGATTTGAAGCTTTTTTGGCATTCCCTGATTCCTCACCTTCCGACGCGCGTGACGGCGCGTATCTCGGGCACCCATGTTCCCAAAGGGGTATCGGCGGATCTGCGAGTTCCCTTGAGAAACGGGGGCGTGTTCGAATTATACCATCCTTCCAGGTGCTTGCGCCTGGAGAATTGGCGCTCCTGGGCGATAGGTTTGAGTTTTTCTGAGGCGGAAATAAAAAGTCCTCGTCGATCCATGGGACCAACGAGGACGGGCCGGAAATTCAGGTTTTTTTGTTAGTTAAGCGTCTGCTCGCCTGGCGTCCATCCACACGGAGTGAGCTTCTCAGTTTGAAGCGCCTCAAGCACACGGAGCACCTCATCCACGTTGCGGCCAACGTTCAGATCGTTCACAGCTACCCAACGAATGAGACCTGCAGGATCAACGATGTACGTGGCGCGGAGACAGATTCCCGCGTCTTTGTGCAGGATTCCGAGGTTTGCGGAGAGCTCTCGCTTGAGGTCAGCGAGCATAGGGAAGGGGAGCTTGTTCAGTCCCTTGTGGTCCCGACGCCATGCGAGGTGTGAGTACTGCGAATCGGTGCTGCATCCCAAAACCTGACAATTCAACTTCTTAAACGCCTCGTTCTTGGCGCCGAACTCGATGATCTCGGTTGGGCATACGAAGGTGAAGTCAAGCGGCCAGAAGAATACTGACTTCCAGGCGTCTTCATAGGTTGAATATTAAGAATGATTATATTTCTCTTCAAAAAAATAATGATACAAAAATGTGAAAAGTTTTTTAATTTAAAAAAAGAAATATTAAAAAACGGTTCTTTTGTAAATAATACGTTTCGTCAAAATAAAAAAAGCAACTGCTAAGAAGAGGTAAAAACTTAATCTTATAAGTT
>JAULVA010000117.1:0-5504 GCA_032111275.1 Bdellovibrionota bacterium | reverse complement strand
TTGAATCCGTAATAGTTTGGAACTCTTTGCCGTCCTCAAGGGATACGCAGGCTGAGAGTGAGTAGGAGGGAAATTTGTCGCCGATCGTTAACATAGTTTATCCTTAGAAATTACTAGGAGGAGACGGTAAACAACCTCTCTAAGCGTTGTCAAGAAACTCGGAAGTTGGTGTAGTAGCCCTATCAGGCACCGACACATAGAAGGCGACACATGAGTACTCTACCTATCAGCCGCGAAGAGGCTGTCCGGCTTCGGGACGACTACCGCAAGTCCGGAAGAACTGTGGGTTTTACCTCAGGGGTGTTCGACCTCTTGCACGCTGGACACGTTGAGTACCTGGACCAGGCGGCGGGTCTCGTCGATGTTTTGTTTGTTGGCGTTAACGCGGATTCGTCCGTTAAATCCAACAAAGGCGAGCTCCGGCCCATCAACTCACAAGCTCAGCGGGCGGAGGTCGTCGCGGGCCTGAGGTCGGTAGGGCATGTTTTCATCTTCGACGAGCTCAATAACAACGTTAACATCGAGGTCCTCAAGCCGGATATCTACATCAAGGCGGGGGACTATACCGTTGATAAACTCACCTCGCGGCACATCGTAGAGTCCTACGGAGGTCGCATCGAGATTATCCCTTTCAAAGAAGGGCTCTCCACAACGTCGATTATCGATAAGATCTCGGGGGCGGCGATTACGAGCGAGGGACCGAGCGCGCCGCGGGAAAGGGCTCCCGCGGTTTTCGTTGATCGGGACGGGACGATAAATGAGCACGTTGAGTATCTGAGCGACCCGAAGCGTCTTATTGAGATACCAGGGAGCTTCGCCGCTCTGAAGCACCTGAGAGATCTTGGCTATCGAATAGTTGTCGTTACCAACCAGCCAGGTATCGGCCTCGGTTATTTCTCGAAGGAGGACTTCTTCGCGGTCAACCGTGAGATGATGCGTCAAGCGGCCGCTGCTGGTGGCGCTATCGATAAGATATATTTTTGCCCGCATTCTAAGGCGGAGAGTTGTCCCTGCAGAAAGCCCGAGCCGTTCTTTCTCAAGCGCGCCGCTCAAGAAATGAACATCGACCTCGACGTGAGCTACGTCATCGGCGATATGACCTCTGATATTCAACTGGGCAAAAATGGCGGTGTGCGTACGATTCTCGTGCAGACCGGCCGAGGTGGCGATGACGGCATGTTTAATGTCTCCGCTGATTATGTCGCCAAGGACCTTAAGGACGCCGCGGCTTGGATAGAGCAGCGAGGCGGGGCGCCGATCTCGAACGTAAGCGAGTCAACTTCTACAGCGGCACCACATCGTACAACTGATGTGAGGGCTCCGGCGCAGGGGAGCGATCAGGGAGGCGACACGCTCGCGACCACCGTCAGCGCTGACTTCAATAATATCTTCGGATCGATTCTCGGCTGCGCGACCTTGATCAGCCAGAAGACCGGCGTTGAGGCCGGGGGGCCAGTTCTTGACGATGTCCTTACGATTCTTCGTAAGGCGGCCAATCGTGGGCTAGCGATCTCAAAGAAGATGAATAACCTTCTATGGAGTGGCGAGAACTCTCGGGGGCGCAAATCGTTACGAGGGTGTATCGAGTCGGTAGTTGAGTTGTTGTCGAGCTCTCACGGTGACGAATGCCAGATCGAAGTCAACTGCCCACAAGACATCGAGGTTGAGATGGCCGACTTCGCCATCGTTCAGATGCTCCTTGAGCTGTGCGAGAACTCCCTTGAAGCGATGAAGTCGTTACCGGAGCGATTCATCGTTTTCCACGTAGAGCAGGTCGATGTGAACGAGCGCGCCGCTCTTTTGGAGCTCAAGCCGGGGCAGTACGCCAAGGTAAGCCTCGTCGACCACGGCGATGGCATTGAGCAAGATCAACGAGAGGTCGTGTTTCAGCCAGTCTCCTCGACCAAGAAGCGGGGTGATGGAACGGGAATCGGCTTGAGCCTCTCGATGGCTAAGTCGGTGATGAAGAAGCATGGTGGCACGATCACCTTGGCGTCACAGCCACAAGCTGGAACTAACCTGTCGCTCTACTTTCCGGTTGTGCGGCAGTAGGTGGAGTTTTCAGGGGCTACCTTGGCCATTCATCTCAGAAGCTCTCCCTTCGTCTCCCCGAATAGCCACTCAGGGGAGCGTGTTGTTTATGTGAAGGGCTTTCTATGTGGGCGGGAGTCCCGCCACAGGGGATAAATGTGCTTAGCCGTCAGTTTTTTCTATTCTAGACCGTAGTGAGCGGCTTTTCCGCTCATGTGGGGGTTGGCCCGTTTCAGAGAAAATGCGGTCGATTTGCCTACCGATCTTAGTCCCGCGCTGATAGGGTGTGGTAATGACCCTTCAACCTCAACGTGAGAACAAACAGCTACACTATCCTCCCCAAGGCGCGTATGTAGTCTTACGTGTAGCCGATATTGAGCAGTCTGCGCGTTTTTATACCCTGGTCGGTTTTACGCTCGTTCGTGAACAACACGGAGACGGACCTGAACATTACTCCTTTTATTTGCGAGATAATCTCCCCTGCGAGCTCTTTCCATGGCGAGGAGAGGGGCCCCCACCACAAAATTCGGTGCGTATCGGAGTCGAGGTCGAGGACGTATCTTCGACGAAGGATAAGTTAATCGAGGGAGGTTTTCAGATAGTCCGTGAATCCTCATCTGATACACGACCTGCATGGTGTATCGCCCTGGATCCTAATGGCAATCAAGTTGAGATCTCTGGCCCGAGGGCGGTGAAGTAGGTGGTTTGTGCAACCTACCGCGCATAAAGAGGTCCTTATCGTAGGTGCTGGGCCCGCAGGCCTCACCCTCGCGGCAGCGCTCGCGCCCACAATAGAGGCAACGGTGATATCGGCGCGACCGTCCACGAAAGTTCTTCACTCAAGAGCTACAGGGATCCAGCCTCGTCTCGTAACGATTCTTGAATCCCTCGGGGTACTTGACCGTGTCCGAGAGTCGGCTATTAGCCTCACAGGCAATACTATCTATGTTGACGGAGAACAGCGATATTCGGTCTCATTTTATGACCCAGTAACAAAGGCTCATGGGCTGTCGCTTGATCAACGACTCCTTGAGAGATTTATCGAAGAGCAACTCCCTTCGCTGGGACGTAGCGTTGATTGGACTACCAGACTACGCGGGATAGTTCGCAGCCATGATAGTCTGATTGCAGAGGTTGAAGACGGACGTAGCATATATCAATGGGAGTGCGACTATGTCATCGGGTGCGACGGTGCTCGGAGTACGGTACGGGAGGCGGCGGGAATTCCCCTGCGTGGCATCACTTATGATGAAGTGAACTTCGTTCTTGACGGCGCCATCCACGGCGACCTCGACCCGACGTCCATGCACTACTTCGTCGCGGCTGATAGCCGATTGGTTTTAGTGCCCATCGGTGGAAAGAATGTCTTTAAGATAAGTGGTGCTTTACCCAAGACGGCGGGGGGCCCATCGCCGACAGCCGTGGCGAAACTAGTAGCGCAGCACTCCCGGGGTGGTTTTTGGCTTGAGCCCCTTACTGCCGTGTCTCAGTACTTCATGCATGCGAAGATCGCTGATACGTTCTTGATGGAGGATCGGGTGTTTGTTTGTGGTGATGCGGCGCATCTTTTCCCGCCGAATGGTGGGCAAGGGATGAACGTCGCGATTGAGGACGCGTATTACCTCGCAGCCCTTTTCAATACACTGACCGCTCAACGTGGAGAGATACCTCAAGGAGCGTATGCTGAGGGAAATCCTTTGAGCCGATTCGATGCGCGGCGAGCGCAGGTGCTTGAGCGCCTAGAGCACGCTCAAGCGACAAAAGCTCACTATAGCTACGAGGCGCTTACCACCGTATTTAATCAGGCTGTTGAACAGTCCAATCTCGAAAGTAAGGATCTCTAAACATCTGGTTCATCTAGGGCTTTCCCTGGAGGAAACCTATTTTGCGGACCTACGGAGTGGGCGGTAGCCTCCCTCCAGAGCACGTAGCCCTCTACACAGAGACCGAGGCCGTGACTTATTTACTCTTCTTTTTAGTTTTCTTTTTACCGTACGAGGCGCTGGACTTCTTGCTCGTCTTCTTTACCGATGTGTGACGTGTGCTCTTATGAATTTGAGAGTGCTTCGCTCCGCGGTAGCGTGATGGAGGCGGTTCAACTGGTGTTACGCCGAAGTATCGTTGGAAGACTAATCGGGCGAGATGGGATGCCTTTGATGAGTGTCGCGGATCAACTGTGATGACGGCTACCGCGATCTGTGGGTTGCTAATGGGCGCCGCGCCGATGAACCAGTTGTTGAGACCTTTGGGGTTGTCGCCCGAGAGCGTTCCTGTCTTGCCGGCTACGTCGATGGCGCCAAGCGTTGGAGATGAACCGCGCATGAACTCGCGGCGAGAAGTGCCGATTGTCGTGGTGTTTCGCATCATCTCCATGAGGGATTGAGCAGTAGATTCCTCTACAATGCGTTGAAGAACCTCCGACTTTTGCTTGTGAATAACCGTGCCATCAGGAGAGACGACGGTGTCAACGATCTGAGGGCGAGGAAGCATGCCGCCGTTCGCGATTCCTGACATGAACGCCGCCGCGTGAATTGGGCTTACTCGAACCTCTCCAAACCCCGCTGAGGTTCGGCTCAACTCGTACGTGTTATCTTGCGGTATCCACGCGGAGCTCTCGGGAAGAGGGGCCTCGAAGTCTAGCGAGCGATTGAATCCGAATTGTCGAGCGTATCGAGATAGGATTTGCCCGTTGAGGTATTTGACGCCGATATGCCCAAAGACAGGGTTGCATGATCGACCCATAGCTTCACCAACGCTCATGATGCGCTGGTCTCGACGAGCATCGGGATAGTAATTAGCTTGATTCAGGGTGTAGTTGCCTCCACGGAATGGAATCATGGAGTGGGGGGCGATACCCGCATGTTCCACCGCAGCAGCTGCTGTTACCACCTTGAAAAGAGAGGCGGCGGGAAAGCCGGCATGGTACTCGACGTCCTCGATTGAGTTAGATTTGCCAGCGATCGCGAGCACCGCGCCATTTGACGGGTTCATCGCGACGATCGCTACGTGTGATGCCTGCGCTTGAGCCACGATCTTTGATACATGCTCCTGAAGCTCCGGATCGAGGGTGTAGAAAACGAAATTATTCTTTTTCGTGAGGCTAGCGTACCGGTCGCCGAGGCGCTTCTGGAAGCGAGGACGTTCTGAGAGAGCGATATCTCCGTCGCGAGATGATACTACCTCAACACGGTGGAGGTCTGGGATGGGATAGACGCGGCCGACCGTAGGGCCGGTATCTGACATCGCCATCTGTTCGAGGGAGCTTTTTTCAATCTGAATCCCTCGCGCGAGCTGCGCTTGGAGGACAGGATCGTTGTCGAAGATTTTGCCTTGGCTTCTTGGTGATGGATCGGCCGCCAACGCGGTGTCGTTCGTTCGTGGACTCAAGACAGCGAGGGCGATAGCGAGTAATGATACCGCACAGAGGGCTATGGGGAGTCGGGGGGCTAGGGGGGCTAGGGGGAATCGGGGGG
>JAULVA010000116.1:0-5142 GCA_032111275.1 Bdellovibrionota bacterium | reverse complement strand
AACCGCTAACTTCTGCATCAGCTTTAGGTCCCACTCCGTTACGACATCTTTCTCAAAACGTTTCGCGTCGGGAGTCAGGGGGCCGCCTTTCCCTTTGGCGACCTCGACACCCATGAAGCTTATTCGGTCCCCGAGATCCGCTAAGCCGGGGGATATGGGGAGCTTGACCTCGGATGAGGCTGCGGTGGGTGTAGGACGTGGGTCGGTGTTCACTCCCATAGCCCGGCCTCCCGATTACACCCGTTCAACCATACCGACGAGGCTCATAAGCTCCGGGTACCGCTCCTTGTTCCTCGCTTCGTGCTCAGCGGGAACAACGATTAAAAGCTTGGTTTTTTTGGTATCCAACTGAAGGAGGGATGCCTTCCCCCCTCCTTTGGGTAGCACCTGAATGATTCCTCGACGGTGCGAATACTGGCGCAGGAGGTCATAGAGATCACTCGGTAGCTCGTTGGTTACCTTAAGCGCCACGCTCTCGCCACTCGCTAGAAGCTCAATCGCGGCTTCGTAGATATCAGTGACAGCGAATCCACGATCACTGGCTGCGGAGAGCGCCTGATCATACACCGAACCTTTCGCGATCAACGCCGCCGGTTCGGTGGTGCCATCAAGGTATCCTATAAACTCCTCAATTTTTTTCATGCTCATCGCTCTTTCCTTATGTCTCTAGTCTTATTGGTCAATCGCTTCTCTAATAACCGATGATAGTTCGTATGGAAGATCCTCTATGGGGATATTTGCCCGGGCGTTCGTGTAGAAGGTGCTCACATGCTGTGTTCCATGACCCATTCCGAGTCCTATGAGACGAACCCTTCCCTCTTCTTCAATATGTTGGGTGATAGTTTTGAGATCAAACTCAGGTCCAGCGTACTTCGATGATGGTACCGGTTCGCCATCAGAGAGAACGATAAGGATCTTCTCTCGCTCGGGGGCGGAGCGGAGGGCTGCCTCCGCTTCTTTGAGTGCCCAGCCATCGTTATTGTACGCGGCGGCTGGTGTGTGCACATCGTTTTCAATGGTTCCAAGCTTTGCTGGTTCGGTATCTTCGCTGAATGTCTTATACTTGTAGAGGTTGTCATTAAACCCGAGAATAGCGTGATTGATCTTTAGCCGACTAAAGGCCTCGGTGCATGCGACGGTAGCCGCAAAGGCGTGGTGAATCTTGTCCCGCATTGAACCGGAGACATCAACTAAGATGAGGACTGCATAGTCTTTTTCAAGAGGACGGGTCTTTGCTTCAAATGCTCTGGTTTCGACAGCGGCCTTCCCCGCCGCTCGCTCTCGGATAAATCGGTTCACATTGAGGCTGAGGCCGGATCGCCTACCGCTCTCCTTATGGCTCTGCCGTCGCTTGTGAAAGATAGCTCTCAGGTCGTTCTCAAGTTGATTAATAGTCGGAGCTATCTCGCGAACGGTATTGTGATAGAGCCCGAGATCTTGATTGATGAGGTGCTGAAACTCATCGCGAATCTTAGCGGTTTCCTCAGGCGGAATCGTTACGTGCCGACGGAGCTCGCTTAGGTCGATTCCGGAAAAGTCGTTGTTCACCCGAGACTGTGCAGAATCTTTAGCTGGCTCGCCCTTGGGGTCTGAAGTAGGGGCGTTTGATGACGAGCCCTCATCGTATTGGGCTTTCCCCTCAAGCGCTGATGACGCCGCGTCGGAAGCGTCCTTGAGCCGCGCGTTACCCCGCGTTGTAAGCGCCTCCTTCGTCTCGTTTGATAAGCCTTTTACAAAGTCGGCGATCTCTTGTTGAAGATCGGGGGAAAGCTTTGAGGCGTCAAGGGGACGCGCGGTTCCCGGTTCGCCCTCGGCTACCTGAAGCTTGCCCTCCTTGGCCGCCTTGAGCAGATCTCGCACCTCCTGCTCCGTGAGAGGTTCGTTCGACTGATCCCGGCTCTTCTGGCCACTGCCCGCAGCGCCACCCGCCCCCTCACCTTTAAGCCCACGCATCGCCTCATCGAGGAGTTGATCCTGTTGGTCCTGTTCGTAGAGTTTCTTGAACTCAGGCCAGATCTTCTCACGGATAATCCGGTATGCGTCTGTGAAATAGGGGGCGATCTTCTCTGGCTGCCAATCCACCTCTGCGCGGGTCGGATATCGGAACCACGCGTCCTGTGCGTGTGGCAGCGCCTTCTCTACAAAAGCTTTAACGGCAGGGTCCAAGGTATCGGGAACCTCAAAAAGTTTCCCCTCCGCTTCACGAAACCACTGATGAATGATCTCTAATCCAGCTTGTACATGCCGTGGAACTCGCCCGACTTTTGCAGTCGCCTCCTCGCTCGCCTCCGCGGTGTGTTGACGATACGAGGCGTCCCGAAGGGGGCGGTACCCTGGATACGCGTCACCCCCAAAGTTCTCAATGCGGGGATCTTCGATACTGTTTACAAGAAACGGCAGCCCAGGCTCCCTCCACTCAGCCGCTGGCACACCATCTTTTGGCGTGATGCGACGATGCAAACCCTCATGACAGTAGATCGCTTTTGAAACCTCGATCGGAGACTTGAGCATCGTTTCCGGATCAACCCGCACCTCGTTCCGCTCAAAGTTCCAGTGCCATCCAGCGCCTGGCTTATTGAGCAGCACCTTCATCTCAAAATCTTGGCCGATGTACTGCGCGGTTGCCGAGAGGGTCTCCAAGTTGTGCAGGATGATGCGCTGCTCATCGTGCGTGTAGCTCGAGAGTATCGACTCGATCTCGGATCTCTGTGTCTTTGGGGAGACCGGTTGCCCGTCCCCCGATTTAGGTGATTCGATATTCGCCATGAGTGGTTCCCGAGAGTTATATCGGCGAAACTAGGAAAAGACTTTATAACCAAGCCGCGACCTGAGAATAGCTTTTATCATAGGGATTCTAGGGCCTTACAGCGGTCATTATCGTAACCACTCCATTTTCATGCTGATGGCACAGGCTACGAGACGGTGGCGGTTTGTGGACCGGGACCGTGATACATCGCCACCCCCGCGAAGGTAACCGCGCAATCACTAGGATAATCCACCGCCTGATCGTAGGCGACGACATCCACCTCGGTCCTGCCGCCCAACCGGTTCAATACATCGAGTACGAGATACATCGTTGGGAAGCCGCATACCCTTCGAGCGTCTTGGTCTTCCGCGATATGATCGAAGAGCGCCTTGTGGTTGCACTCCTCGATCGCGCGGAGGTACTGCTGGTCGCGGTAGCTTATCTCTCGCATGCGCTCCGGTGAGAGCGCGCCTTCATCACCAAATGAACGGCCGACGTGAGCCATATCGACTCCGGCGAGGAACGCGATCTTCTCCCCCCGCTTCGTGCGCTCCTTAATGATCTCTGTGAGCGCCCCGGCAAAGGTCTCGTACTCCTCCCACTCATGCGGATACCGCATCGCCTCAAGCATCTGGTGGTAACTACCGACAAGGATCGGAACAACAGGGGCATCCGACTGTACCGATGAGAGGAAGGGAAGCTGCAATTCTAGGGAGTGCTCTCGACGGTGGAGGTATTGATCAGCGAATGAGCGATCAACACCGAAGCGATTCGCGAGCTGCGTGACAAACGCTTGGTCGCACGGATGTGTACCAATCGGAGATTGAAAATCTTTCGCGCAGAGATGGAAGATCCGTCTACTGTACTGATGCGCCGTGCCAATTAAAATATAGGTGTCGGCGCGAGATTCCGACAGTCGTGGATAGATAGCGCCGTAACAGGCCCCACCTCTACGGTAGTCGATGTGCGGAGCAATCAGACAAGCGATATCTCGCTTCACCTCAGACGTGTCAAAGGGTTTGAGATACCCGCTGATCATTCCAGCAAGCTCCTCTTTGATGGCGGGATACGCTCCCCCCGCGAGCGCTGGCGCGCGAACGGGCGCGGATTGGAAGGCGTCCTTGGCGAGCCTCTCCGCGGCGAAATAGCGCGCGTTCGCCATAAAGAGATGATCATCGAGTCGGGTGATGAGCTCGCGAAGGATCTCTGGGGTAAGCCCCTGAGGGGCGAACTTCGCGACTATCTGCTCACTTGTCTGCGCGCCATCGAGCTCGACGATGACGGGGGCAAATTGCGGCATCAGGGCGAGCGGAGCGGCGGAGATACCGACGGGACACTGAATCACCAGCGCCTCCTGGCCATCAAGGTTATGGATCCTGATGTCGAGGGGCCAGCGGAGTTTGGGTCGTGTAAACGTTGAGTCCATGCTGTAACGACCAGGGTATCCCACTACTCATGAGCGGAGCAAAGGCATTTCCCACCATTCACCACGTTGCGAAAACGCCTCCTACCACTCCCGCGGATCGCCAGACGGCTCCGCGACGGAGTATCGGCCGGACTTCGAGAGCTCCCGACGAAGAGACCTTGCCAGCTCGTCCGTATCCACCCGCCCGAGAGCGGATACGGGACAGGGCGAAACCTCTACACGAGAGTCCGCAAAGGGTACGATGAGCACCTTCACCGCGGGGGATGAAATAAAGCGCCAGTGAGAACCGCAGTTGGGATCGCGCCCTGGGACGTGAATGCTGCACAGCACCATGCCGTTCGACACCTCGGTGTCGACGAACCAGCTGTCAGCGAAAGTGGGGGCGACCACTTTGAGAGCGGCTTTCACCGTCTCTATGAATCGCTCCAGTCGAACTGGCATCTCGCTTGTGTGATCCTCAGACGACACATGGTGAGGTCGGCGTGGTGGAAGGGAGAGCGATGCAGAGGAGATTCGGGGCAGCAACAGGGGTTGGTACATACGCGACACCTCACATGGCAAGGATTTGACGACGGGCCAGTTATAACACGATTGAGTCGGATGGTGGTGAAATATTTGTCGTCTTCTTGCATCTGAGAGGATTTAGGCATCAAGGGCCCCCTCCCTTAGGACAGTACCGATCCACCCGGTGTGGCTCTCGAGCGCTCGTGCAGGGCGGCGCTGATGCGGCCTGTAGAATGCAACGCAATACTCCTACGCGTCGATTGAAGACGCCCGCGCACTCCCAACCATCAGGAAAGCATCAGGAATTTGCCACTTTCCTGGCCGATAGAGCGCTTGCGTAGACCTACAGGGGCGGCGATGCCCCTCGAGATCTCCGAGGAGACGGCCTCGAGCACCGATGACCTTCTCCGCGAATTCGCCGAGGAGGCCGGACTCGAGAGCGCCCTGGTGGTGGATCGCAGCGGTG
>JAULVA010000115.1:0-2960 GCA_032111275.1 Bdellovibrionota bacterium | reverse complement strand
GGCGATTGAGAAGCTCTTTTTGTAATCAATTGAAAGGTGCGAGGATTACGACTTTTTCGTGAGTATGCGCTGAGTGATCTTATCTCCGATCGCGAGACAACTCGTCGCGGCTGGAGATGGCGCGTTGAGGACGTGCGTGACGTAGGGAGATTCCTTAAACGAGAAATCCTCCTCAAGTGAACCATCAGGGCAGACTACCTGCGCGCGCACACCCGATCCCGCCGGAATAAGATCCTTCGCCGTAACCTCTGGAACCAGTTTCTGAAGCGCTCGCGCAAACGCGGCTTTCGAGAGAGAACGGTAGATCTCCTCAGCGCCTATCCTCCAGTTTTGGGCGATAAGTCTGCGAAATCCACCAAACCGGATCATGCGCATAACATCGCGCCCGTTAATGTCGCCCCATGAGTACCCCTCACGAGCGAGTGCCACCACCGCGTTCGGTCCACATTGTACGGTTCCGTCGAATCGCCTCGTGAAATGAACGCCGAGGAAGGGTACACGCGGGTCAGGAACGGGATATATAAGGGTGTTGCACAACTTTCGAGCGGACTCGCGAAGGGTATAGTACTCACCGCGAAACGGAACGATCCGTCCCTCTGTGCGGTCGCCGAATTTGCGAGCGACGCTGTCAGAGTGTAGCCCCGCGCAGTTGACCACATAGCCCGCGTGTATCAGGTCGAATGTGCCTGAAAGGATCCATCCCACCCCTGTGCGGGTAGCCGCCCGCAACCGCGCGTCGGTCATGACCTCTCCTCCCAAGCGCGATATCTCTTTGACGAGAGCTTGGGCGAGACCAGCGAAGTCGATAACTCCAGCGCCGGGAACCCAAAGCCCGCCAACTCCGGCAACATGGGGTTCCTTCTCCCTCATCTCCTCCGGTGAGAGGAGGCTTGCATCGACTCCGTTGCTCTGGGCGCGAGCATGCAGGATCTTTAGTCTCTCTAATTCCTCTTCGGAGGTGGCTACGATTAGTTTGCCGCAGAGGGAGTGCGACACGCCATGTTCCATGGCGAACGTGATCATGGATCTCCTTCCCTCAAGGCAGAGGCGGGCTTTTAAGGAGTCCGGCTTGTAGTAGATGCCGGTATGAATAACTCCCGAGTTGTGAGTACTTTGATGCGTAGCGACCGTCGGTTCCTTCTCGAGCACGCATACCGAGGCGCCCGGTTTCGCTCTCAAGAGCTGGTAGGCGGTGCTGAGCCCCACCAATCCACCTCCGACGATAACGTAATCGCTCTTCATGAGCGTACTGTAGCAAGGGGAGCGGGGTGTGGCATCACAAAAAATCTCTGTAATTACCATCGTTTCGCCGGTCGTTGGCCACTCGTGGTGAGGTTTTCCGAGTCGCCTTCCGCGTGCTAGAGTCCCTTCAACGATATACAAGGCGCGTCAGCTATGAACCACACCGAGTCATCCAAGATCTTCGCTAAAGCAAAAACCTTTTTCCCCGGCGGCGTGAACTCACCCGTTCGAGCGTTTCGCTCCGTGGGTGGAGAGCCGTTCATGGTGAAGTACGGGCAAGGGCCCTACCTTTTTGATGTCGATGGCAATCGCTACGTTGATTACATCAATAGTTGGGGACCCCTTGTGTTGGGTCATGCGCATCCCGCAGTGGTTGAGGCGATCGCGACACAGGCCGCCCGCGGTACGAGCTTTGGCGCGTGTCATGAGCTTGAGTCGGAGCTCGCTGAGGTTGTGCGCGGGCTCTTTCCCTCTCTGGAGTTGATGCGGTTCGTTAACTCAGGAACGGAAGCGGGGATGTCGGTGATCCGACTCGCTCGCGGATTCACCAATCGAACGAAGTTGGTAAAATTTGAGGGGTGCTACCACGGACACGCCGATGTTCTCCTCGCTAAAGCGGGATCCGGTGTGCTTACCTTGGGTCTGCCAGAGTGCGCTGGGGTGCCGCCGCAGGTTGTTAATGACACCCTCGTCGCCGAGTATAACAACCTTGAGTCAGTGCAACGACTCTTTGATGAGTGTGGGAGTGAGATCGCCGCGGTGATCCTTGAGCCTGTTGTCGGTAACTGTGGACTCCTTGTTCCTACGCTCGAGTTCTTGCGAGGACTCCGTGAAATCACAGAGAAGAACGGCGCGCTCCTGATCTTCGACGAGGTAATGACTGGATTCCGAGTGGCTCTCGGAGGTGCTCAAGCTCTCTTCGATATTAAACCTGATCTGACCATGTTGGGTAAGGTCATCGGTGGGGGAGTTCCCGTTGGTGCCTTCGGTGGACGGCGGGAGATTATGGAGCTGCTCGCGCCCCTTGGGCCGGTCTATCAAGCCGGAACGCTCTCGGGAAATCCGCTCGCAATGGTTGCCGGTATGACGACCCTTCGAGAGTGGAGCAAGCCAGGAGTGTTTGAAACGACCAAGAAGACAACGGAGGCGCTCGTCGGGGGACTCAAAAAAGCCGCGACTGAAGCTGGAGTTCCTTTGGTGGCGGATTCGGTTGGGACGATGTTCGGGTTCTTTTTCTCGGATCATCCGGTGCGTTCGTATCGCGATACGCTCACCACAAGGAAGGAATCCTTTAACCTCTTCTTCCATGCGATGTTAGAGCGAGGGGTTTACTTCGCGCCGTCAGCTTTCGAGGCTGGGTTCGTGTCCGCCGCGCACGCGGGAGAGGCGCTTCAGCATACCTTAGATGCCATCCCGAGTGGTTTCAGCCGGGTTGCCGAGGTTGCTTAGGGGAGCTGGCCGCTGACGTTCCCTTGGCGCTGTGGATTCGCGGGATGCCTGCGCCTGCGCGAAGATATCGTTGGCGACAACCCCGTCGACGCTAGCGTCCCGCATACAGTATAAATGCAGTGGTCCTTGTCCTATTCCTCATCCTTCTCTTGTTCCTGCTCCTAATGAGATGAACTCAAAAGATGGGTGAAGAATCGATACACCTCAACTCCAGTATCATGAAAGAACGCGTCGGCGATGGTGAGCGAAACAACGAAGGATCCGATGAG
>JAULVA010000114.1:7390-13608 GCA_032111275.1 Bdellovibrionota bacterium | reverse complement strand
ATCCCTGAGGAGCAAGGAGAAGGTTGCGATTCCTTAACAATAATCGCGCCTGAGAGAGTGGCAAGCATGGATTATCATCGCCGCCCTAAAAACGCTCCGACAAGCTCAGGATTATCTCACCTAATATCAAAATGATGATAACCCACTCGAGGGTTTCGGAGCGACGCTGGGCCGACTGGTCAGAGAGCTTTTGGTAGATACTATCCAGGGTATCGAGCTTACGACGAATACTTGAGTGCCACTCAGGCAAATGGAAGCGACCGGACGCGAGTGAGTACACTCGGGCGAGGTACTGGTCGCCTAAGAGCTTGAGGGCATTTTCGACCGCCTCATACAGGATCGCCGAATCAACTTGGAGGCGCGCGACCTTGCGGAGATCAGCTTCCCCCTTCTTGCCCTTCGTGAGTACATCGTACGCCCGCTCAAGGTAATCATCGAGCTGCTCATCAAGGAACCGCATCTCAAGGAGCTCGACGTTGCAGAAATCCAGAACCGCGACGACGTCCTCAACGTTCGACCCGAAGAAGAGCGCGCTATTCCAGTCGATAACCGCGATGTCATCGTTCCCGTAGGTGGTTCGACTCTGCAAGGCGTCACCAACCTCCTCCTCACCTAACTCATCGCTCTCCGCTCGCAGGAGACGGGCGAACTGGTCCGGGAAGGACTCAAGGATATCCTTCGCGATAAGATCCCCCTCAAACTCTTCGAAGTGATATATAGCAAAGTCCTCAGATGACTCTCCGAGTCGAGGCCGTTGGATCGCGTCATTGGCTTGCTCCATAAACTGCCTGACCCGCTCCCGGGCGTCAGCGAGGAGAGCCGCATTGTCATAGAGAACCTCGCTCAGTTCGATCAGGTGCCCGACGGGACCGGCGATATCGAGAGCGTAGGTGACCGAGCAGGCGCCGAAATCAAAGACGGTTAGCTCAGCTTGTGGCTTGGTAAAGAACTTGCCAACGTTGAGCTGCTGACACCCCTGAGAGATCCGAAGAGGTGGAGGATCGTAATCAAAATACTTCGGTGAACGTCGATTCCGTTTAAACCTCGTCCGCTCTACCCCCTCCCTGATGCTTTCGGCGGCTCTATCGAGATTGACCGCGAGACCGAGCTCAAACGCGAACATGACGTAACATGTTCCCCTCTTGAGGTGAGGGGCCAGCGGCCTCACAACCGTACGAATCGGTGGCACATCGCGAGACTCTTTCATACTCACAAAAACTCTCCTGATACCTGGTGCTACGCTGCTTATTGAGAAGCGCTGAACAACGGGCCACGGCTTCCTCAGTATACCCAATACCCTCCGGACTAGCGAAGGGTAAAGGAGCCCCATCACCGGTTATCTTCACCATTGATCTTAAGGATTTAGCCGATTGACGGGTGATACGGCGTTCTCTAATCTTCTAACCATGCAGATAGGCTCTCGCTCCCCTCTCACCCCCTCCTTCGAGGCCAACTCACGGGCCTTCGAAGAGCACCTTCAACGGCTCATCCGCGAGCGCGCGAACTCTCGTCCCGCCGAGACCGACCCGGCGTATAAGAAACACTGCGACCGCGGCAAGCTCTTCGTGCGCAACCGGATTGAGACCCTGATCGATCCCGGGACAACGTTCCTTGAGGTGGCCCAACTCGCTGGCAGCGGTCTCTACGATGGGGTGAGACCAGGCTCAGGGATGATAACCGGTATCGGTATCGTCGAGGGCACACCGTGCATGATCATCGCCAACGACGCGACCGTTAAGGGGGGAACCTATTTCCCGATGACGGTAAAGAAACACCTCCGTGCCCAAGAGATCGCTCTCGAGAACAAACTACCGTGCATCTACCTGGTGGACTCAGGCGGGGCGTTTCTCCCCCTCCAAGACCAGGTGTTTCCGGACCGCGAACATTTCGGTCGACTCTTCTTCAATCAAGCTCAGATGAGCGCGCAAGGCATCCCGCAGATATCTGTGGTGATGGGATCGTGCACCGCCGGTGGCGCGTACGTGCCAGCGATGAGCGATGAGGCGATCATCGTCCGTAACCAAGGGATGATCTTTCTCGGAGGCCCACCACTGGTGAAGGCCGCCACCGGCCAAGAGGTCACCGCTGAGGAGCTTGGGGGTGGCGACGTCCATTCACGGATTAGCGGAGTAACGGACCACCTCGCGGAGTCAGACACCGAGGCGCTCATGATGGCTCGAAAGAGCGTTTCGACCTTAGCGAATATCACGCCGAAACGCCTCCCTCGCAGCACCCCGCTTCCCCCTCGATTCGACGCGAACGAGATCTCAGGGCTTATCCCCGCGGACCCGAAGCAGTACTTCCCTATTCGCGAGATCCTGGCGCGGATCATCGACGACAGCGAGCTTGAGGAGTTCAAAGCGACCTACGGAGAAACGATTATCTGCGGCTTCGCCCGCATCGATGGCTACACGGTTGGAATCATCGCGAACGATGGCATCCTCTTCTCAGAGAGCGCGCTTAAGGCGGCGCACTTCATCCAGCTCTGCGAGCAGCGCCGCGTTCCACTCGTCTTCTTCCAGAACATCGTCGGTTTCATGGTGGGCAAGGAGTACGAACACAAAGGGATCGCCAAGGATGGCGCGAAGCTCGTCACCGCGGTCGCCTGCGCCTCCGTCCCAAAGTACACGATCATCGTGGGCAACTCCTACGGCGCCGGAAACTACGCGATGTGCGGACGGGCGTATCAACCACGATTCCTCTGGAGCTGGCCGCAATCCCGCATCGGCGTCATGGGGCCAGACCAAGCCGCGAGCGTACTCACCCAGGTTCGTCGCGACAGCGCGGCCGGACGTGGCGAGACGGTGGATGAGGCGGCGCTTGCGGCCTACCACGAAAAGATTAGGGGCAACTATCAGGAGCAGACGACCTCACTCTTCGCGACAGCTCGCCTCTGGGACGATGGGATCCTCACCCCGAACGAAACGCGGGGCGCTCTGGCGCTCGCGCTCTCGCTCGCGGACCTCGACACCCCACAAGAGCACCGGGTCTTCGGCACCTTTAGGATGTAAGTGAACCTCATGACGGACACGCGCCCGATAGCCAGAGTACTGATCGCGAATCGAGGGGAGATCGCTCGCAGGATAATCCGTACCTGCACCCGACTCGGTATCGAAACGGTCGCGGTGTACACCATGG
The DNA here is from genome assembly GCA_032111275.1 of Bdellovibrionota bacterium. Lineage (GTDB taxonomy): Bacteria > Bdellovibrionota_C > UBA2361 > UBA2361 > OMII01 > OMII01. Next base: position 10,470 of record JAULVA010000114.1, on the reverse strand, counting down.
TCGACGCGCACGCGCCGCACGTTCGTGAAGCGACCCTCGCTGAGCCGATCGGCGCTCCTGAATCATATCTCTCAATCGAGAAGATCCTCGATGCCGCCAAACGTTCGCGCGCTGACAGCGTTCATCCGGGATATGGCTTCTTATCAGAGAATCCGGATTTCGCGGCCGCGGTGCGTGAAGCAGGGCTTACCTGGATCGGACCATCGAGCGAAACGATTCGCAAGCTCGGGAGCAAAACGGCGGCGAAAGAGCTAGCGCGTCAGGCGAACGCTCCCACCTCGCCAACGTTGCTCCTTCCAACAGGACCTACCAAGGATCAGGCGCGCGCCATCGCCGACTTCGGCTCAACGGTCGGCTTTCCGCTGATCATCAAGGCCGCGGCGGGTGGTGGTGGTCGGGGGATGCGTTTCATCAACCCGGATAGCGACATCTCGATGGAGCTCGACAGCGCGCGGCGCGAATCGCTCAAGGCGTTCGGAAGTGATGAGGTTTTCGTAGAGAAGTGCATCACCCCCGCGCGGCACGTCGAGGTGCAGATCGTGGCGGATACCCACGACAACGTGGTCGCCTTAGGCACGCGCGATTGCTCGCTGCAACGGAGCAATCAGAAGATCATCGAGGAGGCCCCTGCGACGAACCTGGCGCCTGGGAGCGAGGCAAAACTTCTTGACGCGGCAACTAACCTCGCCCGAGCCGCGGGGTATACGAACCTCGGAACGGTGGAGTTCCTCTACGGGCAAGATGGCTCTCCGTACTTCCTTGAGGTCAATACCCGACTACAGGTCGAGCACCCCGTGACCGAGCTCGTTACCGGGCTCGACCTCGTAGAGCTTCAACTTCGCATCGCCGCCGGAGAGACCCTTGCGGCGTGTGGTGTTACCGGGACACCGGAAGCTCAAGGACACGCGATCGAAGCGAGATGGTGCGCGGAGGAGTTCACCGATCGCTTTACGACCGCCACCGGTATCGTTTTAGATATCGAGGTACCGCAGCCCCGCTCGCCCGGCGCTATGGTTCGGGTCGATCGCGGAGTGGAACCGTGCTCCGAGGTCAGCCACTACTACGACTCCCTTATTGGAAAGGTTATCGCGTATGCCCCCTCTCGAGAGCGCGCGATCGAGGCGCTCGACGACACCCTCTCTCGGTCACGCTTGAGTGGCGTTCGAAACAATCGAAGCCTCCTGCTCCACCTTCTTCGGACACCGGAGTTCAAATCCCTGCAGCACACGGTGCAGGGCACCAAAGCTCTCCTCCCCTCCCCAGAGGATAACGAACACCTCGTTCAGAACGCCCACGTCATCGCGGCCGCCGCACGCTGCGCCGTCCCGCAATCCTCGTGGTCAGCTGAAGGCCCATGGTCGTCGGCAAGCGCTCCGGACGCGCATCTCTCCTATCCATGGAGAAGCGTGGCTTTCGGACAATCGCTCACAAGCGTCACGAAGCGGAAAGGTACCGCATTCGTAGTCTCCGTAGCGGGCTCGAACCACTCCGTGTTGTTCACCGAGGGCCCCTTCCGTTCTGGATCGACGACACAGGCCTCCTACTCCCTCAACGGGAGCGCCTCGTCCCCCCTCTCTCTCTACCGAGATGGCAACGACCTCTGGGTCCACACCGACCACGGAACGATACTGCTTCACCAGCAGAGCATCGGTGAGCGCTCCGGTAGCACATCGAGCCACTCAGCGAACGAGATCCGATCCTCTATTCCGGGGAAGGTCGCCGCGGTCGTTGTGAAGGAGGGTGATTCGGTGGAACAGGGGGACACGCTTCTCGTGCTTGATTCGATGAAGATGGAGCATCCAATCCGAGCGACGATGCGGGGTACGATCCTCAAGCTTCCAGTTCAGGTTGGCACGATAGTGCAGGCAGGCGAGCTGCTGGTTAGCCTCGAACCGCTTTGAGCCAGGCGTTTTCTACCGCCGACCTTCGTTACTCAGGTCGGTCAGGAGCGCGACAATAGCGGCGTTAAACTCGCGTTGATTTCGGAGCGCTGGTCCGAAGACCGCGTTCACGATCGGCTGTATGAGCTTCTTACCAAAAACGATAAAGGGCCCGATGAATCTCCGGTGTGAGGTTGGTGCCGGTGGACGAACGTCCGCGGAGTAGAGCTGACAGAGCCGCCGCAGCAGCTCGACGCGCTCAGGGGTAGCCGTAAATCCATCCCGCGTAATGGAAAACGAGAGCTGCGCGATATGGCGTTCATCGGCCTCGCTGAACTTTCCGGCTGCCCGAAGCTCGGCCACTCGCTGCGCGAGGGCATCCCGAACCTGCGGATTGAATTCTCCGGCGACGAATATCCACGGTGCGTCTGATCTGGTGGGAGCGGCTGTCATGCGGGGAGGCTATCACATGAAGCGATGGCGATGAAGCTCCACAAAGCGGAGGCGATGAAACTCATCCCTTTTCGTGATATATCCGGCATCTAGCCCTGCCATCGCCGATACGAGGATACCTGCCCCCTCCAGCAGTTTCGCCCCCGTTTCATAGAGGCGGATACCGTCCGAGAACACGACCTCACCCCGCTTAACCGCCGGAAGGGAGTCCCATTGGGGAACATCCTCCAGCGCGCGGAGATACCGAACGCTCTCCTCAACGGTCTTTCCACGCGGCGCGACCAAGATAGCGTCGGGGGCGAACTCCGCTATCGATTCCCAGGTGGTCGGAATGCTCACCTTCTGAAGATCAGAATGCATAGGCCGACCGGACACGAGCTTGATAATGTCGGGGACCCAGCAGCCCGCTATCTCCAGCGGTTGAACGCTCGAGAGCACCACGGTCTTCTTGTTACGGAGTCGATCGTAGAGATTCCTTCCCCAGTCGAGGAGTTGAGACTTGATTCGTTGGGAGCGATCCCGGCCCGCCGAGCCCATACCGATCGTAACACCGACCTCGACGTACGCCGCGAGCAACTCATCAAGACTCGCGATATCGAACGAACGCACCCGTATCTTTGCCATCCAGTGTTGGAGGAAATACCCCTGGGCGAAGCTACAAAAATCATCGGGATTATCCGAGACAACCGTGGTGAGGATGGTGGACGGTGAAGCCGCTCGCAACTTCTCAAGATCGACCGGAATGGC
>JAULVA010000114.1:0-7380 GCA_032111275.1 Bdellovibrionota bacterium | reverse complement strand
CCGGAACTCCCCGGAGCTGCGGCAAGGGTCACTATCGGAGGATTCAACTGACCCGGAGCCCGAGGACAGAGGTGGGTTACCCCACACACCTTCGTGCCGTCGTGAAGCGCGTAGAGAATCTCGGTGAGGTCGGGGTTGAGGGAAGCTATCTTCATGAACACCTCTACGGAGGGCTTATCCCCCTAGCGCTTGATAGTATCGGCAGCCTAACGCCTGAGCTTGAGAGGCCGACACCAGCTGAACTCGGACCGGGGCGCGGCATTCACAAGCGACCGACATTACATCAGAAATCAGCTAGGCACCCCGCCCATTACGCAACCGAGAGGTGCGTTATTGGTATTGACGACCGCCCAACCGTAGGGACACTCTAGTTCTATCATACGTAGCTAGGTACTGGCCGGGTTTTGGCCCTGCCCTCTCTAGCTTTTACACAACTCAAACCATGGCACCCTCCTATCGCTTCCCCCTCCATCGCCGACTAGCCCGAGGCCTCGTGGCCGGAGCGCTCGCAAGCTGCGTAACCGTGCTCGTGGCGTGCTCAACAAGCGGCTCAAAGTTCTCTCCCCTCCTTAATCAGGGGGTGATGCCCGTGAGTGAGGACAACGCCTTCACGGGCGCAAACCTCTTCCTCGCTCGAGAGATGGAACAGAGTGTGTACCTCTATAACTTCATGAAGGAGCGCGGAGCTCCGCAGGGGATCGAGCTTAAGGGGGATAGCGAGGATGACGTCGAGGCTCATTTCTACTACACCTCAGGACCCGAGGAGTACCTTGCGAAACCGGCACCCCGCCCCCGGTTTGCGCGCAACAAGGACACCCGCCGCGAATGGATTATTATCGGGCCCTTCGCGGTCGACCGAGATAGATACCGCGACATCAAGCAATTAGAGCGAACCAACGGGGGAGCATTTGAGGTATTCGGCAGACGAGAGTTTCTTGGTCCTCAGTCGAGCCCTGGCACCCAGGTTGCCCTTCGACCGGTGTTTGTACCGACCCCTATCCCGCCAAAGCGACACGTCACCAAAAAGAAACCGAGCGTAGACACCTCAGCGTCCTCATCGCTCAACTCAAAAGAGCCACTCAACTTCGATCAGCAGGCGCTCAAAGAGGCCAAGGAGATGGCGCCCCGAGATACCCAGGGTGATCTCATACACACCGTTACCTCGAAGACAGAGACCATTCAGTCGATCGCGCAGTGGTATACCTCCAAATCAACGACAGCAGCCGACGTAGCGAAGAAGAACGGACTTCCCGAGGACGCGAAACTCACCCCCGGCGCGAAGATCCTGATTCCCAAAAACTTGATCACCAATCCGAACCGGATGAAGTAGAGGGCGCTCAACTGCGCTTCTGATCGCTTCTTTCTTTAGCGAACCGATCGAAGTCGCCGCTCCACCAGCGGCGACGAGAGGTCGTGCCCGTTAGACTGAACGTAGAGCGTTCCATCACTGAGCGAGATAGTCACCTCATTGCGCCGATCAAGGGTTTTCGCCAACGACGAGATAAAGCCCTCATCGAAGGAGCGGAATGCGACCTCATTACCTCGAAATATGGGGGCCTGCGTAAGTTGCTGATACACAACTTCCGCCGACCGGTGACAATACACAGCGACGCGTTGAGCTACCTTCGCCGCACGGTGGAGTCGATCGGAATTTGGCGAACCAACATCGATCCACGCCGTAACGCTTCCATCGAGCCCCTTGATAGAGATTGCGGGATCCTCCGTGGCACCGATACCGGGAGAGAACGAAATCCCCTCTCCGTACTCCAGGGCGAACGCCACGACCCGCGCCACCATAAACTCAAGGCTCTCTGAGGGGTGGAGAGCCGTCGGGACCTTGAACGACTCATACACACCGCGATCGGTGTCGGAGAGCTCGATTGAGAAGTGGTAGATCGTTGATTTAGGGGACACTGAACTGCTGGCTCCTGAAGAGGGGTATTACGGAACATCGAATGAACACGCGCATGGCGGGCGATACTCCCGAGACTCTCCACGACAGGCTAACCACCCCTCAGTCGGTAGGCAACTACGTTCGCTTAACTATCACCCGAAACTTCACGGACTACTCGCTGATGGCGACTGGAAGGACGGCGTCTTTACCAGGTCTTCTGAGCTAGACCTCAAAGCAATCGAGCAAGCCTATGCTGCACGGGTCCTCGCTCAACTCCACAACCGAGACCTCCTTACTGACGTTGACGTCGCACAAATTCCCTTTCAGCATCACACCGACTTCGGCGTGTGGATGAATAACCCCTTCCATGACAAAGAGAGCGAGTAGTTCGTCGCCCGCTACATCGAACGAGCTCTCCTCGTCCGACTCATTCGAGCAGCCCCTGATGAGTTCTAAACTCCACTTCCTCGATGACGGAACGGGGAGCGTGTACCTAATCCTTCAAGTTTTCGCCACGAATCCCACCCTCTTTCGCTCTGCTTGCCCCCTTGAAACAATGCACTGAAGCTGGAGACTACGAATTTTGAGCCTCTGCTAAAAGCACTTCGGAGAGTTATGGTCGGCCGCTTACCGCAGATCAGCTACTTTCAAAAAAAGGGAGCGATTTGCCTGCTGCTATGAGACTTGTCAACGTCGCTACAGATACAGACCGATTGAGACAGGCTTGCGAGGAGTCTTTGCTGTGAGAGACCTCGGTATCCGCCGAAGAGTGGGGAGTTTTGGCGGCGCGTTGAGTACCGCGTAGCGCTCCCTATACTGGTGGTTGCCTATTTCAAAAGAGCGCTCGTGCTAAAATCACTGTCAACCCAGACTACTAATACCCTCGTGACGCCGCAGACCGCTGGTGATGTGGTGGCAGCCGCCCGACAGATCCTTCAACCGACTCGAGAGCGTAGGCCGTATCGCTCGCGGCTGGCAGAAGCAATCAGGCCTGAGGATATCACCGGCGCCTATCGCGGGCTTGGCTACCTGGGTGCGCTTGCTGCACTGAAAGTTACTCCGACAGAGTACTATACCCTCGTTGCAAACCTACCTAACAGAAGCGAGCTGTTGACCATCACGGCGCCCGAATGGAAGACGATGACAGCGCGAGGGATGGCTCCGCGCGGAGCATTCACCTCGCGTCAGACTGCGATCAACCTGACCCTTGACGTGTTGTCCCGAGAACTCCCCACATTTCAAGCTGCATACGACAGCAGAGACATAGAAGCCATGGCTGCACTGTATCGCAAGCATGTGGTGGGGCATCGCTCCAGGGACGGCAAAACAAGTGGCCAGAAGGCATTCTTTAACGATCATGGCTTGCGGTCTGTTCTTATAAACACAGACCAGATCGGTGCGACGAAGAACAATTCTGCGGCTGCGCTTCTCTCGGTAGTTTTGCCGGGATTAGTTGACGCAACAAATCCTAATGCGCTTCAGCCAAATGAAGTTGAGCGGGGTTATTGGAACGATATCGAAAACGTTCGGCGTCATTTCTTTGGTGCCCTGGATAGTGTGCCCGGATTTATAAAGGCGCGTGCTGATGGCAACACCGAGGCGATGGTGGAACTTTGGAAGGAACATGTATGTGCCTTTGAATCTGCGACTACTGGACGTGCGGGGCAGGTTGCGTTCTTTATCGAGAAAGCGGGGCTTGGTGGATTTCTGTGTGATCCCCACCCGGCAATCGGCTTAGGTGAGCGAGGTTTGCTTCCCCTGGTAAAGCTGCTCTTGCCGGAGATGCTTGGAGACGAACTCCAGCTTCCGTGGTTTGCTCGAAGTGAGGGATTCTGGCGCGATCCGGCAAATGTCCGCAATGCAGTACTCGCTGCCCTCTATGTGGTGTCGGGTTTTAGAGAGGCGCATGTAGCAGGGGATATTGGTACGATGTGTCGCCTCTACCGCTCGCACGTTATTAACTTCCGACCCGAGGGGAAAACCTGGGGTGGACAGAAGATGTTCTTCGAGCGTAACGGTGCCCTTGAGGCCTTTGGACGGGGCGCGAAGACTCTGGGCCTTCCGGATTGCTCCATACATGGGGTGCTGCGGGCGGTGATCCCCGAACTATGTGACACCTCTCAGCAAGAGCATATCAGGAACAACGAAGTAGCCGCACGGTTCTGGACTAAAGAATCGATGCGCTCAGAGACGTTGCGTGCCCTGTCTACGATACCGGGCTTTCAGGCAGCCCATGACACTCACGATGCGGTAACCATGTGTGCCCTGTATCGCACGCACGTATGTGGTTATAAACCGACGAGCGGTCAGGTCGGCGGCCAGCGAGCTTTCTTCTGGGATAACGGACTTATTGGACTTCTTGGAAACGCACGCGCTGATCTCGGATTTACTCGAAAGAATTCACCTTATGAGCTAATGAACCTCGTTCTTCCGGAGCTGTTCAATCCGCAGGTTGCAGGGAGCCTCTCAGAGAGGGAGCTAACACAGTATTACTGGAGCAAGCGCGATAACGCGGTACAAGGTGTGCTTGAAGCGCTCTACGAGGTTGAGGGGTTCAAAGCAGCGCATGAAAGGGGCGATATCGCTACAATGGCGGATCTCTACCGTGCGCATGTGATCGGTTATCAAGGTACGACCGGCCGAAACGGTCAGCAGGCCTACTTTGTGGAGGTCGGCGGTCTTCGCGCATTACTCGGTAAGGCTCGTGCTGATTACGGATGGACGAAAGCTGGGAGTCCCGCTGAGGCCGTAAGGCTTGCAGTGCCTGAGCTAGTTGATTCGAAGAATCCGGATGCTCTGAGGCGTTGTGAGATAGAGCACTATTTGTACAACGATGTTGAGACAGCGAAGGAAGCTGGTTTGGGAGGGCTCTTTACCATCGCGGGCTTTCAAGATGCATACGAGAAGAATGACGTGGCCACGATGGCCACCCTCTATCGGACGTACGTCATAAGGTATGTCTCGACCCGGGCCGAGCTTACCGGGCAAAAAGCCTTCTTCCGAGAGGTATGCGGCCTCGGTGCGTTGCTTGCGCGGCCGCATCCTGAACTTGGGATCACGAAGCTCGGATCGTGTGCACAGGTTTTAACGCTGCTGGTGCCTGCGTTGACTGACCGCACCAATCCAGACGCGCTGCGTCCAACGGAGCTTGAGCGTGGTTACTGGAGCCGTGAAACACTGCGTGAACACATGATACGAGCACTTGATGGTATACCCGGGTTCAGCCAGGCAAGGCTTGAGAACGATATCGCTACTATGGCGCAGCTGTATCGTGCCCACGTAATATCATACAGCAGCGGGACGGTCAGCTACGGAGGACAGCGGGCTTTCTTAAAAGATAAAGCGCAGATGCCGTATGTCGGCTACGTAGACGAGGCGACGGGTGAGCGCGTAACGCCGACCTTAGACGAGCTTCTTAACGACACTATCCCAGGATTGGTGGATGACGAAAATGATGAGGCACTCCATCCGCCAGAGGTAACAATGGGTTACTGGAGCGATCCAGATGTCGTTGTGCGAAGCGTGCTGCGCGCGCTCTACACGGTGCCAGGATTTAAGTCCGCACATGAAGAGTACGACATCGCGGTAATGGCCGACCTCTACCGGCGGCACGTCCTAGGTTTTGCAGCTGCGGATGGCACGCTAACAGCGCAGCGCGGCTTCTACCAGTTTCACAACCTGCTATCGATCGCTAATCACAAGCAGCGGCTCGGACTTGATAAGGGGCACCTATTTCAGGAACTGCTTGAGCTATCGATTCCTGGGTTAGTTGATGATGAAAACCCGGACGCGCTGCGGGTGAACGAGATTAGCCAACGTGTATGGAACGACCGGGACTATGTGGTGACACGCCTGCGTCAAGCACTGTATACGATTCCCGGCTTTCAAGAGGCGCAGTCCCGCAGCGACATACAGACCCTTGCTTTGCTCTATCGAACTCACGTGCTGCAGTATCGAGGTTCGGACGGAGGTGATGGTGGGCAGAGCGGATTCTATCGCACTGTCGGGAGGTTATGGGGAGGGATCGTTCAGGCGCGCTATCACGGCCATGTATCGTCTGGCATTTCAGCTGACCTCATAAACAGCGCGTGTCCTGGCTTAATAGACGATACAAATCCGGATGCAGTTAGGCCGTATGAGATAACCAGTCGGTACTGGACAGATGAAAATCGATTGCTTCATCTTGAGAAAACATTGCGTCTCATTCCGGGCTGGCAGGAGGCGGTAGATAAAGACGATGTTGCGGCACTTGCTCGGCTTTACAGGATTCACGTACTCAATTTCTTTGACGTTACCCGGGATGTGGCTGGTCAATTTGGGTTCTTCGTTTCTCACCGCGTTCCATCTGTTCTGTATGCCGGACGGGGAACGCAAACAAGCCGCAGCTACGTGTCTCTGCTGCAATCGCTGTATCCGGCATTAGTGGATCCTTCCAATCCTTACGCACTTCACCCTCAAGAATTAGAGAGGCGCCATTGGAGGAGCCTTGAGAGTATTCGCAGTGGTGTAATTGGCGCGCTCTATAAGGTTCCCCGGTTTGCGGATGCTCATCGATCTGGGGATGTTGCTACGATGTTTGCTCTGTATCGGAAGGAGGTCGTGTCATATCAATCAAGTGAGGATCGGCTGGGAGGGCAGCTCACGTGGTTTACCGAGGTGGCGCGCATGGGGTCCATAGTGAACGGCCGCAGTGCGCTTCGTGCCCTCGGTGTACCTGAAGCTGATCTGCAGAGCGTTCCTGCAGCGCTGATTCAGATTGGGTGCCCTGAGATCGCTGATGCGGTGCGTGTTCTCCAATCTGAACGGCACCTGGCGTTCGTGCGTGGCGCTCTCTTTGAGCGGCTCGGTAGCCTCTTCCTCTCCATAACTCGGCCAGATCTGATAGTCGATCGAGTGGGCACGCGGTTAGAGGGACCACAGACGAGCCTTTATCCCGATGGCATCGTGGCGCGCACTATCCTTGATTTTAAATGGGGTCGCTCGTACCAAAATATGCGCGACACGATTGCAGCCTATGCTGAAGCGTCGCATCTGCAGGCAAACCGGTCCAAGGTAGAACTTGTCGATGCGCAGCATCCGGTGACTATCGTCACCTTGACCACGACTCACTCAGAACGTCTGCCGTCGGTGCCGATCCCCCACAGGCTTGTAAATGTCATACACCTTCTTGATCACAATGAGACATCGCCAAATATCGCTGAGGTTCGCCGACTGCTCAACGTAGATCCTGCCGATCCATTGTCGGCGTTGATGAAGAGCATCTTTGAGAAAGTTCGGCGTCTTGAACGGCTGCAGCCCGAAGATCCAGAGCGGAACTTCTACGCGCTCAATCAACTGATTGATGAGCTTGCTATGGCAGAGGAGCGTAACGATGATGGAATCGTGGCAGGCTTTAGACAGCTAAACGAGCTGCTAGGACCTCTTGTGAACAGTGTAGTTACTGACCCTAGCTGATGGCTACGGGCGTGTAGCACCACCGGCTCTTT
>JAULVA010000113.1:0-2955 GCA_032111275.1 Bdellovibrionota bacterium | reverse complement strand
TATACGTCAAGGGGATTATTGAGGGCGTCGAAGCTCTCTATGGTGTCTCCATTGTACGGCGACGAACTCTATGGGTTCTACGAATCGGGACCCCCATCTACTCTTCTGATCTCAAATATGGCCTCTACAGAGGTGTCGGCGACGGTGAGCTGTTTTGTGGGTGCCTCGCTCGTAAACGCGGTTCCCCTCTCTATCAGGGCTGGTCGCTCGGTATCAAGCAGAATGGCGCCATGCTTTAAAGGAAACAACGCGGGGCTCATACAGGTTAACTCTTCGCGGGCTGGAGCCCTGGGAGTGGAACGAGTCGAGTTTAGGAAGCCGTCGGGCTCTAAGCTCCGAAGTCGTTTGCGTTAACTCGCGCACTGCCCAAAGCTGGGAACAGGAACTATCGCCCCACCGTCGACGTATTGGCTTCAGTGTGGTTGTCCCTCAGGGTCGGCCTCCACAGATCTCATGTAGAGCTCCGGACTCTTAAGCTCAATCGGCACGCGTCGAACCGTGGAGCTACGGGATGGTTCGCACACCGAGATGATCTTCTCTACCACCGTCTCCCAACGGAACGCGGTAGCGGCGTTGCTCGTGGCGTGTGCTGACATCTCAGAGAGCTTGTGAGGATCGGCGAGGAGGTGATCGAGCGCGCGGGTGAGCGCTTGTTGAGAGACCTCATCAACCACGATGCCCGTTTTTCCAGGTACGATACCTTCAGGGAGCCCACCCATACGGAAGGCGACGACCGGAGCCCCGCACGCTTGCGCCTCAAGGGAGATGAGCGGATACGGATCGAACCAGATTGAGGGAACAACACAGATACCGGCGCGCCGAAATCCCTCGGCGATCTCTCGCTGCGTTCTCTTCCCATGAAAGATGAGGCCAGGGATCTGAGCGGCGAGCTGCTCGGTGTTGAGGTAGTCCGAGCGTGACCAGAGCGAGGAGCTTCCGAACACCTCAAGTTCGAGGTGTGGATATTTCGACTTAAGCTCAACGAACGCCGAAAGCAAGAGATGGAGCCCCTTGTCGGGAACGAGCGCTCCCGCGAACACCAGTCGGTGCGGTTGGTGATGCGGGGGAGGCGATGGATGAAAGATCGAGAGGTCGACGCCGTTATGAACAACCGTCATCTTGCTCTCAGGCGCGCCCTCGCTCACGAGTTTATCCTTTTGCGCGTGCGACACGCACACGATGCCATCGCAGATATGTTCGAGTACGTCTGGTTTGAGGCCACAGTCTCCGGCGCATCTGTCGTGCGTAATAAGGACCCGTCGAAGGCACCGCTCGCGCCCACGGGAGAGCATGATCGAAAAGGCCTTCCCCGCAGCGAGAAGCACGTAGGTCCCTTGCGTGTCCGCCCAGTCGAGTGCGCGCTGTATATCGTAGGATGCGCCGAGATCGATGAAGTGAACTCCGCGGTCGAGGGTGATCGGGTGCTTGAGGCGCGCGGCGAGGCATACCCGTCGGCCGGTCGCGGCGATGTAGCGAGCGTGGTTGAGGGTAGCCATCTCCGCTCCGCTATTCGGTCCCGTCGGATCGAGGGGATGATCGCTATGAACGATCAGGTAGAGGGGAGATGTGGGGCGGAGACTATCCATGTCCTAAACTCGGCTGCGATACGGTAATCGTGTCGATAGGTTAGGATGGCCTCCGGACCCCTGAGGGTGCGTCAAATAGAGAGGGAGATCTACCGCCAATTATCGTGAATAGTCTGATGGTTAGGAGTGGCCGTTAGCCCTCGAGTGCCCTAAAAAGGGGGCGGGGATCCACAACCGCGGCCCGGGTCTCAGCGAACGGCTCACTCTCAAAGTCTCGCTTCACCGAGCGAATGACGTCGAGGGCGATACGCTCCCGATGGGTCTCAAGGAAGGATGCCTCCTCGGTGTAGCTCCGAGCTACCGGTGAAACGACGATCTGGGGCGCTGGTTGTACCGACCATCCGTGAAAGAGTACCCGAGTAAGGAGCTCTTTGATTGAGAACGGGGACTCCTCAATTCGGCGAAAGCCCTGAAGCTCCTCAAGCGCGATGCGCCGAGCAAAGATATTTGGATAGAAGAAGTCCCCGCTGAGGAACTCTCCAGCGTTGACACCTTGGTTTGGTGGAAAGAATCTGGCGTGGTCAATCACGTTAGGAACCGTTGGTATGCAAAGACCCACCACATCTCGGGTAAAGATCTGCACAGCCTCAAACGTGGCCGTGGGTGATACCGTGTCGCCCGGTTGAAGGAACGCGACGTTTGGCGCCGCGGCTTTGCGAATTCCCGCATTGAACGCCGCATACTCGTTCGGGCTCTCAGCTTTCGCGTACCGAATCGTGAGCTGAGGGACTGCATCAACAAAATCTAAGTGAAAGTTGTGAACCTTCTTTGAGGTCGCTTTATCATCTGAGTAGTCGACCAGTAGGATGTCGAAGTCGTGAAAGGTTTGTTGGGTAAGACTAATGATCGTTGGCTTCAGCAGTTCGGTTGGCTGCTTAATCGGTATGATGTAGGTCAGCCTGTGTTCGGTCGGGTTCCCTCCGTTCACATGTCGCCGGTAGTTTCGGCAGCACTCACGTTGCGTCGCGTTCGGATGTGCGCCGGTCTTATTGGTGTCATAGATGCGGTAGTAGGAGAGTACTCGATCGATGTGCTTCACGAAGGGATATTTGACCGCCATGCGAAGCCATAGATCCATGTCCATGGTGAAGTAGAGGTCCTCGTCTAGATACGTCCCGTCAGGTCGCTTCATCTCCTCAAGGAGTGAGCGTTTGAAAAATACCGAGGTTTGAGCTACCCACGCGTACGGTATCCAGTATCGCATCAGGTCGTAGAAGCTCTTCGCTGGATTTTTCACGATCTGCCGGATGTTTCCCCCGCGATCAGTGTTTCCGCCGCATGGCTGGACTCGATGGTCTACGCCGACTCGTCGTTCGACATCCAGTTCACGTACCAGGCAGCCGGCAACAAGGCGGCGGACGGGATCGCC
>JAULVA010000112.1:0-4044 GCA_032111275.1 Bdellovibrionota bacterium | reverse complement strand
TTAATAAAAAAAAATACAGCGTGCTTCGGGCGAAGATGGGCGAGCTGGCGGTGGACAGCAGCGGCAAGAGCGGCGCTTGCCACGCGTGAAAGTGCGCCTCTCGCGTGACCGCCTTATGCCAAGGCGTTGTTAGCGGCGAACTCACGAAGCTGTGCTTCAGCTTGTCGTCCGATAGCCTTCCGAAGGCTCTCGCTGTCGAGGTCCAATGCCTCGCAAATGAACTTGAATGAAAGTGGAGCGTCGGTTGGCTCTTCATCCATTAACCACGAACGAGCACCTTCACGAACATCACCTTCACCACCGATGAAATCATGGATTGCCCGTTGAAGAACTGCTGCAAGTAATCGCAGTTCGGGAATCGCCGCACCAGAGGTCTGAACATCAGAATTTGACCAGAATTTCATGACTGTTGTTCCATCAAAAAGTTATTTACCTCTGACTCACCCTTGCTCCGAAAGTATTTCCGTCAAGCTGTTCAGTCAGAACACCATCCGTTGTCCGCATATACAGACACCAGATAAAACCAACCGCGCCGGTCTTCCTCCATGACTTCTATCACGTTCCTTCCTTCTTCAGTGGGGTACACTGCTTTTGAAGGGAAGAGACTAACGAAGAGACCTTATCTATGTTCCAGCCTGTTCTTGTGAGGCGTTTCATGCTCTTTGGCAACGCGACTTTCAAGTGTTCGCGCCGCTTACGAACCCCTCCCTGTACTGGCTCAACAAAACAGAATCCCGTCCCTGCCTGTTATTCAACTGAGGGCGTCTTGAAATTCCTAACTGCTGAGCTACTATCGGGTGAGGTTCCCACTCAAACGGACTGTAAACCTAACAAGGTCAAACCTTAAGCAAAACCGGAGCCGGAGAATAATCCCTGCGGATCTCGTTGGTCAAGGATTATTTTCATCCCCCATTAGAAAGTTACCCATCTCAACGGATCTGTCGCGAACTGATCATTTCTTGCGATGATTAAGGGTGTGGGTTCGCGCAACCTGTAAAGTAATGGTAGGATCAGGCGGGCTTGGAGAAGGGGGTTGGTTGAAGTGCTCAAATTAATTCTGCATCCTTTTCAGGGTCTTAACATCACCATCGGTCGTTCAAACTCATCGATATAAAGGGAATCTACGTGACACACTCTTCGCGCCAAGCAGATACCGACATACTCCGTCCTGGAAAGGTTGTGCGAGGGCTCTTCCCGTTCTTCACTGAGGGGCCGGCTGGCTGCTATCTCGACTCCGCCGCCACAACACAGAAACCCGGCGTCGTTTTGGATACGCTCCGCGATGTGCTGATTAACCACAACGCCAACGTTCACCGCGGCGCGTATCGATTGAGCGCGGTCGCTACGGAGATGTACGACGAGGCGCGTCGGAAGATCGCTCAATACCTCGGCGCCACCTCTGAGCGTTCTATCATCTTCACCCGTGGCGCCACCGAGGCCATTAATCTTGTCGCCTACGGCGCTGAGACCCTCTTTCAACCGAACGACGTGATCTTGGTCACCCTGCTGGAGCATCACAGCAATATCGTGCCGTGGCAGATGTTGGCGAAACGGCGAGATCTCAAGGTCGCGTTCACGGAGATCAGCCCCGATGGGCAGCTTGATCTCAATGATTTCAAAGCGAAGCTTTCAACCCTCAAACCAAAGCTCGTCGCGTGCACGCAGCTCGCGAATTCGCTCGGCACCATCACCCCGATTGAGGAGGTTGTCAGGCTCGCGAAGGCGAGTGGCGCGATGACCCTCGTTGATGGCGCGCAGGGAGTAACCCACCTTGGCGTTAACGTCGAACAGCTCGGATGTGATTTCTACGTGTGTTCGGGGCATAAGATGTACGGGCCCACCGGTATCGGCGTGTTGTATGGGAGACCGGAGCGCCTTGAGACGCTCCAACCCTTCCAGGGGGGCGGCGATATGATCTCGTATGTGAGCGTTGAGGGGTCCGGCTGGGCTGAGGTGCCGCAGCGCTTTGAGGCTGGAACGCCGGCCTTTCCTGAGGCTATCGCTCTCGGTGCCGCGGTTGATTTTCTCTCTCGATTTTCTCGCGCTGAGATTAACGCGCATGAGATTGAGTTGGTTAAGAGCGCTATCGACCTCCTCAAGGGGGAGCCGGGTGTCACACTTCATGGTCCTGGAGTTGCCGGGGGAGCGCAGACATCGGTGTGCTCCTTCACGATCGACACGGTACACCCGCACGATTTCGCCACGATCGCCGATACCCATAACGTGCAAATTCGCGCCGGGAATCATTGCGCGATGCCAACCCTCAGAAAGCTCGGTGTTCCAGCGACCGTCCGTATGAGCTTTGGAATCTACTCGTGCGAGTCAGATTTCCAAGCGGTAGTGAGCGCGGTGCGTGAAGCGCGCAAGATGTTCTCTTAGCTTCTAGAGCCCCGCCGTTCCGATAGCGCGCGGATCGAGAGGATCGCCACAAAGTTATAGGTTGCGTGCGTAGTCGCCGCGGCGGCGAGGGAGTCGGTGAGAAACCACACCAGCCACAGCGCGCCGCCAACAGCGGAATAGAGCGGAATCATGCCGCCGTACCGTTTGAATGAGCCGATAAAGTGGACCCAGGCAAAAGCGATGCTTGAAATGAGAAGCGCGAACCACAGCCCCCCTGAGCGGATGAGCCAGAGATTAAGGCTGCCGCGGAAGAGAACCTCTTCCCCGACACCGGAGAGGATCCCGATGAGGAGCGCGTGAAACGGGGAGACCCGTCGGCAGAGCGGAACGACTACCTCCCGACTAAATCTACTGTACACCGAGTCGGGGTTGTTGAGGGTCCAACGCCAGAGAAGATGGTTTCCGATGAGAAGGGGAATGGACGACAGGGCACCCACCACGAGCGCGCGCGTGGAGAGGTTCCACGCGATGTCGAGAGAGAGAAAAAACGCCATGGTGTAGGCAAGGAGAAAGAGGAGAACCTCAGATACTACCGCTACCAATAGAACCGAACCCCTTCTCATGTGCCTGTGATGCCCTCGTTGCGTTCTTAGTGGGTTTGCCAGAGCCCAAGGCAATCAAGGATCCTGTAGCTCCCATGCAGGAGCGATTCGCCGAGAGCGTGTTGAAGCTCCGCCGCGAAGGCGTAGTGGGATGTGTTCGTCGAGGTATAGCTCTCCTCGCAGGCCCGCACGACCTCTCCGTTTTCTAGCATGCGGGCTGCTATCGTTACCGATGATGTTGGTTTTCGCACTACGAGGAGATCATACCCATCGACGTTGAGGTCTCGAACCGTGATCTCAAGCACCCGCTGTGAGGTTGTGCTCGGGGCCTCGCTGCACCGATATCCGCGCATCCCACACGCAATCGAGAGTTGCGTGCGAAGGTCGGTCGCGAGGGTAGGGGCGTATACCCGGGTCACCGGAATGATAAAAAAGAGGTACTGGCTACCGAGGGAGCGCTCCTCAAAACCCTCTGTTTGAATCCGTACGGGGATGGCGGAATCTGATACAGAGAGGAGTTTTTCAAGGGCAGGAGGGGGCTCAAGTGGTGGAAGTTCTGAGGCGAAACAGCCTGTTAATAGCGTTAGAGCGGCTACAATGAGGAGCCACCTGATACCTTGTGGACGTCTTACCATAGAAAAACCCCGTTACGGCTCTTCAGTAGGGAGGAGCCAGACGGTACGATAGTATAGGAAGGCGGCAAGGACGGATAGCCATGTTGGGCGTGTCCTTTCTACGGGGGCATGCCACGGTTAGCGGTATGGATACCAAGGGAGCAAAAATCAGGGAGCGGATCGACCTCGGGTTAGGGGCGATTCTTGCTGGCGTCGATACTTCGCCGAATATCGAGGTGTCGATCGATCTGCCGTTGCCAAACGGCACTTCTCATAACGCCGCCGCGACGTGGACCCTCGGCCACAGCGCGCCCCCTGCGCCTCAGCCACCGAAGAGCGAGTTTGAGGCGCTCGCCGATGAGCGCAAGTGGTCAGAGATCATTCGTCTCGCGGAGTCGCGGCTCAGCAACGGAGAGGATCTCGAAGCGAAGCTGTGGTGGATCCGTGGACACCTTGGTGCCTTTTCCATGCCGGTTTCGTTCCTCTCC
>JAULVA010000111.1:0-4010 GCA_032111275.1 Bdellovibrionota bacterium | reverse complement strand
GCGACAGAGATGCGAGCCGATCCTCGTACCTGGGCGCCGGAGCTTACCGCTATCGTGAACGAGATGCTTTCGTTCTTGGGGCATGGCGCGGATCTCGTGCCGACCAAGTAGAGAAGCGTAATGGTGGCGACTTTCACATCTGTGTGGTCACAGATTGTGACAAAAGCCGATACGATCACGACGTGTCCGCATGGGAGAACGTGATGCAACCTGATAAGAAACAAACTATCCCAACATCACTCTGGCTCGCCGCATACCCAAATCTCTCGGCAGAGACGTTCTCCAAGGTACAGGAGTTTCGTCGCCAACACGATGAATTGTATTTCGATGTGGTCCAGCCTCACTTCACGCTGGTATTTCCTGACTTTGATAAAGCCATACGTCCTGAGAAGTGGCTCAAAAGTGTTGACCAGGTGCTGCGGGAAACGGCGCCAATCGAGGTGGTGTTGTCTGAAACTCAGATTGCAGAAGATCATTTCAAGCCCTATTGGCATCTGTTCCTGACGCCCCATCCTGAGAGTGAGGGGTTTCGCAAGATTGTAGAGCTTCATGATCGTCTCTATAGAGGTGAATTAAAACCTCTGCACCTCGAGGAGATTCCTTATATACCTCATGTGGGGATCGCGAACTCTCAAGATAAGGAGATCTGCGAGTCACTCGCCGTTAAAGCGCGTTCATTACTTCCTATTACCTGCACACTGGCGCACGCGACCATAGCCGAGCTTACCGCATCGAATGACACAAGGTTGACGACGGTCAACTTCAAAGGATAGCCGGAACGACTACGGCGTTGCCGCCTATGACACCGACTCCGGCGCCCTCCGCAACTCAATCGTAAACGAAGTGCCCTCGTCTAGCTCACTCTGTACCGTAATCGATCCCCCAAGCTTCTCGACAAGCTTTTTCACGGAGGCGAGTCCCACGCCGGTGCCCTCGATGGTCTCCTCGCCGGCGCGATTGAACGGTTTAAAGATAGAGTCAATCTTGTCAGCGCGTATCCCTCGTCCGTTGTCAGAGATAACGATAGAGGTTTTGCGACGGGAGGCCGCTTTTTCCGATCCGATCGAGATGAGGAGAGGACGATCGCTCTTCTTGTATTTGATTGCGTTACCGATCAGGTTGCTGAAGATCTGATAGAGCTGAGTTCTGTTGCCCAGAACGATCGGGAGCTCCTCAATCGTTGTAATTTTAGCGTCACTCTGTTGGATCTGAAGTCGGTGCTCCTCAAGCACCTCTGTCATGACGTCACGCAAGGGGATCGGCTCAAGGGAGCGATCGGCGGCTGAGATGCGCGCGAGTTCAAGGACCCCCGATACGAGGTCTTGCAAGCGCTTGGTCGCTTTGCGGATATAGGTCACGGGTTCCGCAAGCTGCGGATTGTTTTTAATCGCGTCGTCCTCTTCGAGGATGCCGAGCATCCCCGCGACGGTCAGGATCGGCGCTTTAAGATCGTGGGAGAGCATGTAGGTAAATTCGTTCAGGTCCTTGTTTCGCTCCTCCACCTGGAGTTGATTCATCACATGGGCGGTCACATCAATCGTGATTGAGATCGCCACGTACTCGTTTGAGGCGTTGTCGAGGATCGGAACGGTTCTCGTCTCAAGCCACAACGTGATACCGGACTTATGATAGAAGCGGTAACGGCATTGGAACGGCTCTCCCGTTGCCACGATTTTGAGTGAGCGTTCAACTATCTCTCGATCCTCTTCCTGGATGTTGGATCTGAGGAAGGTGTCCTTATTTCGATAGATCTCTGAGAGGGCAAATCCGGTGAGTACCTCGGTGAAGGGGCTGCACCAGAGGATAGTGCCATCCGCCTCATGGAGCATAACAGCCGCGGCGACGTTTTCGGTGAGGATCTTGTACCGGGTGCGGTGATCGGTGTCGCTCTGTCGGAGTTGCGCCACGAGCTGTTCCACCTTACTCGTATCCTTACCGATGAACGGAATATACCGCAAAGCGCCAGAGAACTTTAGTTGTGGATTCTCTTCATCGCCGGAGGAAACGATGCGCGCGAGGTGGCGTATCGTTGCCCGATACAAGGCGACGACAGTGCACAGAAGAATTGCGAGTACCGCCGCGAGATAGGTCACCCGTTACTCCATGATTCGTAGAGCGAGCGCTCCTGCTCGAATGTCGAGGCCGCGCGCTTTAAGATCTCTGCTCGAAGTGACTCAGCGACGCCGAGATGCTCCCACGCTTCAGGGACCATAGGTTCATAGATACGACGAGCTTGGTTAGCCTCCCGTCCGGCGCCAAGGGCTAGTGTATGAACGATGATGTTCGCGGTTTTGACCAGAGCGACTATGGAATCCTTTGGGATCTCACTCCACGGTTTATGGTGCCGGCTGATGCAGGCGGTTAGTTCAGGGGTGAAGTGCCACTTTTCCGCGATGAGGTGACCAACCTGCGTGTGGTCGAAGGGATACTCAACGGTCTCTCCGTTGATAGTTTCTAAACCCTCCTCAAAGCCATGGGCCACAACCTTCTCATAGTTCGCCGTATGTTGTTGCAGCATGAAGAGCTTTCCGATGTCGTGCATGAGGCCGCCGAGAAACGCCATGTCGGCTTGGTTGGGGCGAATCGTTTGCGCCAGAAGTCTCGCGGTAATTGCAACGGCTACATCGTGTGCCCAGAAGGTAGCGCGCAGGGCGTGTCGCGAAGGGAAGAAGTTTGAGAGCGCGGTCGCGTTCATCAAGCATTGCAGTTCCGTGACCCCGATGACGGTGACCGCGTCCGAAATCGTCTTACTCTCCGTTCCGCGGCTGTAATAGACAGAGTTGGCTATTTTGATAACGCGGGCCGAGAGTCCCTCGTCGCGTTCTACAACCGCGATGTAATCCTCGGGCTCAGCGTTAGGGGAGGTCGCGAGTTGAAACGCCTGTTGAGCAACCTTCGGCATGATCGGGAGGGATTTAACTCCGAGGTAGCTGACAATGGATTCCTTAAGCCCTGCCGCGAGTGGTGGGCTCTCGTCATTCCGCTTCGATTTTGATCCGAATAGTTTTGATAGCATAACCCTCTAATAAGATGACCCTTTCCTGTCGGTCGGTGCCGAGCTCCCCGAATCGGCGGGTTTCGCTCCGCCGTACGTTGCTGGTACTTTGGGGTATCGGTATTTCCTTCTCCCTCGTGAACGAATCGGAGCCACACCGTGTGTACGAAGGGTAAGAAGCTAAGTACCCTGGTTTTTTCAGTAATTTGCGTTAGAGCCAGGGGACGGGTAGTATAGACCGATTAAGAAAGGGCCTCGGACTATGCAAACCCTCGCTAACCAGCACAGCTATCAGGACTCTACGACCTCAAATCAACTCGTGTTAGTGGTTGATGATGAGGCCAGTATTCGACGCTCCTTAGAGGGGGTCCTTAAGGACGAGGGTTTCTCCGTCGTCCTCGCCGAGGACGGTGAGTCCGCGATTCGCATCTTGATGAACACCCGTCCCGCGCTTGTCCTTCTCGATATCTGGATGCCAGGAATGGATGGACTTGAGACCTTGAGGAAGATTAAAGAGATTCATCAAGATCTGCCCGTTGTGATGATCAGCGGACACGCCACGATCTCCACTGCGGTTGCCGCGACACGTCTTGGAGCGATGGACTTCCTCGAGAAGCCTCTCGATCTCTCCGGAACGATTCAGCTCGTCCGTCGCGTGCTTCATCAATCTGAAACCCCTGTCAGCGACAACGAACCGCGGTGGGAAGCGATCGAGCCAGCGTCCGTTGGTCCCCTGCGTGAATCGGTTACCATAAACCCAGTCGTGTTTACGAAGCAGACCCTTCGTGGTCGCGCGATGCCGCAAAAGACCCTCGCGCACGCGGCGATCTTGTACGGTCAGGGGCTTCACTCCGGTCGTAAGAGCGGTCTTATCCTTGAGCCACTTCCGCCTAATTCCGGTATCCACTTCGTTGGCGTTTCAGAGACAACGGTCGTCCCAGCGCACGTTGATTTCGTTGAGTCCACCGGATTCGCCACAACCGTTCGCCTCGGTCAAACCCAGGCGGGAACGATT
>JAULVA010000110.1:6460-6943 GCA_032111275.1 Bdellovibrionota bacterium | reverse complement strand
GACGTTTTGCTGAAGTGCCTTTTCACTACTGCAATCGAGAAAGTGGGGTATCGAAGGCTCGACTTCTCTCGTTCGGTATGGCGTATCTTCGCACGCTCGTGCAGCTGAGGGCTGGGCTATGACAACACGCTGGAGGGTACAGGAACGTCCATGTCCGCTCTGCGGTTGTACTGAGTCCCGTTTGTATCGGCAGGGGAACTTCTCCCTAGCCGAGGGGACCGCCGATATGAGCGGCGCATTCAGTTGCACGAACGTTGAGCACGGACGCCACTTCCCAATTCGGAGATGCGATAGCTGTCAGTTCGTCTATTGCTCACCGTGCCCCACGAGTGACTCGCTTGAGGAGCTTTACTCGTCAGTGGTCGATCCAACGTACGTACAATTTGAGGATGCTCGCCGAGTGGCTGCCCGGGAAGTGATTCGACGCTTACCTATCTCGAGTGGACGTCTTCTTGAAGTCGGATGTTATACCGGTATATTTCT
>JAULVA010000110.1:0-6450 GCA_032111275.1 Bdellovibrionota bacterium | reverse complement strand
TCGAACCATCTCGCGCCGCGGTCGATCTGTGTGTGGAGAGAGGCCTGCGAGTCGCGCAGGGATTCGTCGATCAACCACTTCCGTGGGACGTAAAGTTTGACCTTGTGGTGATGTGGGATGTATTGGAGCACCTCCACGACCCACTCAATGCTGTTCGATGCATCAGGGAACTTGTGGCCCCAGGCGGAGAATTCCATTTTACAACGGTACGTATCGACTGCATGTTCGCTCGAATCCTTGGGCGTCGGTGGCCTTGGTTCATGCCGATGCACCTCCTCTATTTCGAGCGACACTCCCTTGAAACTATGCTGCGGCAAGCTGGGTTAGGTGACTACTCAATTGGTAACAACTTTCACTACTCGCAGGTTCGATACCTTACGAAAAAGCTCAAAGGGATGCCCTTTCCTCTCTCCATGGCTGGGCACGTGCTTTCACTACTCCCGAACTTCACCGTGAGGGTCTCATTAGGAGATACCGTGTATGTCCGCGCAAAACCGCTCCGAAACTGACCCCTATCGAGGGGTCTCGCTCATCCTCTTAACTATCTTGGTCTCACCGATCGCCATCTACTGTGCGGCACGTTTCGTGTTGCATGACTTTTCGATCTATTGGTACGCGACCGCGCGCTGGCTCGCCGGGAGCAACCCATACGAGCTACCCGACCTCGTAGCGCAGGTGACAGGAGAACTCGGCGAGAAGGATAGCAAGGTCGAGAACTTGAAGGTATGGGCACCCCCATACTTTGTACTCATGATGTCCCCATTTGCCGCTCTGAGCATCGACGTAGCCAAGATGCTTTATCTGACGGTGTCATTCGGTTCTCTCGCCGGATGGATATCGTTGACATATCAGGAGCTAACGTCCGGTGTCGTGAGTAGACGCGTGTGGGATTCTTTCAAGTACCTCGCTTGTGCGGTGATGGTGTTGCCGTGGTGCGTCACGAAATCCACGATCACCTGGGGCGGAATGAGCGTGTTAGCGAGTACGGCGTTTCTTCTCCTCGCGACGACCAGAAATTGTCCTACCGTTTCTCGTTGGTTTCTCTTTTGGTTACTCGTTTCAATAAAACCTCACGCAGTGTTTGGCGCCGCCGTGGCATTCATGATCCTTCTTCCCAGCAGAGAACGTTGGCGAAGTCTGGTTGCGCTTGCGGCGGCTGGTGTGCTTTTTGGCCTCGTTCTTCTCACCTATTCCCCTCAGGTATTTGATCAATTCCTGGCCCTCGACAGCTCTGTTGTGCGTGAGTACCAAGTCGCTACGCAAACGTTCGTCGGGGGGCTCCTCAAACTTGGGATGTCGGTTGAGGCAAGTTACCTGGTGAGTGGGTCGCTGTGGCTGTTATTACTGCTGCCCGTGCTTAAGATGAGAAGAGCGTCCATGGGCTTTCGCGAGATCGTCGCGGTCGCGCTGATTTTCAATACGCTCTCAATCTACCTCTCCCCGTATGCATGGATGCACGATTACCAGAGCGCCTTAGGACTCATGTGGGCTCTATGGGTAGTAGGGGTTCGATCGGGAAGATTGGCGGTGTGCAACATCGCTCTGATACTGGCTATCAACCTCGCCCAGATCATCTGGGGCATCTACTTCGTTGGTCCCCAAGCTATCATAGTTGTCGATGCAAATAGCTTTTGGAGCGGGAGTGCGGCATTGTACGCGATGTTGTCCTGTATAAATATTGTATGGGTATCGAACAATTCCCATCATCATCGGGTTGCTTGAGACCGTTTCCTCTAGAGAATCTCTCCCGTTCCTAGGCTCCATAACCCAGGTGTCAGCACCTCGCCTCGTACCGCGAAGCGGCGCGCACAGGACGATACCGATTCATGCCGATGAGGCGCCAAACTGCGGATGCCCCCGAATCGCTTTCTTGAACGGCTCCGGGTCCGCGCCGACCGGCACCTGTGAATCGCTTCGCTCCCACCGGCCAAGCCACGACGTATCAAGTAGATCGGTCGCCAGTCCTCGACGTACGGCCTCAACCGTGTACGCCTTGGTCGTCTCCCGCTTCATCCCCGTTCCAACACCACGCGCTACGAACCACCCCGCGTGTAAGAGCGACGCTCGAATCGCGGTCGAAGCGGAGTAGGTGTGCAAGCTCGTCGCCTTCCCACGCGTCAACGCGAGCACCTTGGCGAGTACCGGCATCGTCCACATCGGCGAATCCACCTTCGATGAGAAGGGATCGAACCACACGATATCCGGAGCGTCCGCCCCGTCGCACAAGTCCATAAAGTCGCCGTGCTTAAGCTGCCAGGTGATCGGGTGCTTCGAGCTCTGCCACTGTCCGTGTTCTAAGAGTTGGTGAGGAGCGCCGTGGCGCAGGTGCGCGAAGTGCCACGGATGTTGCAGCGCGAGCTTCAACGAATCGAGATCGTTCTCAAAGCTCACTATCGTAATCGGGCGCTCGATAGTCTCCCGTTCCTCAAGCGCCAAGATTCCCACCATGGAGTTAGTCGCCGCGCCGAGACCGACATCCCAGATGACGAGAGGCTCGCTTTCCTCAGCTATTCGATCAAAGAGACGGGAGCCTTCAACGTAGAGTGAATGCGACTCAACGCGAGGATCCTCTGAGACGTGCATCACCTCGCCGGAATTTCTCTGCCGGATCGCTGGCATCCTGTCCTCACGCACCACTACTTCGTAATTACCAAGCACCATGCGGTCCATCTTAGCGTTGACCCGAGGTGGTTTCGGCGGATTGTCGAGGTCATCGCTTGAGAGCGCCTCTACCTGCGAGTTGTAGAAATCGCGGAATGTTCCCCCGATGATACTCTCGCGCATCCCCCGCATGAGGTTCCGGTAGAAGGTGAGGTTATGAATGCTTAAGAGCTGGCCAACGATGAACTCATTCGAGCGCACCAGGTGTTGCAGGTACGAACGGGTGTAGCGTTGGCACGTTGAGCACGAGCATGTAGGGTCAAGTGGCTGAGCGTCCAAACGATAGACCCCTCGGCGCAGGTCGAGTCGTCCGCGAGAGGTAAACACGACCCCCTGATTTGCGAGCGAGGTCGGAAGGATGCAATCGAACATATCCATGCCGCGGCGTACCGCTTCAAGAAGATCGATCGGCGTTCCCACCCCCATCAGGTAGCGTGGCTTGTCCGCCGGCAAGAGTGGCGCCGCGAACTCAGTGGTATCCTCTCGTTCCGTCTTCGTCTCTCCCACAGCGAGCCCGCCGAGCGCGAATCCATCAAAGGGAAGCGCGGTTATCTGTTCTGCGCTCTCTTTGCGAAGGTGCGGGAAGCACGCGCCCTGTACGATACCGAAGAGTGCCTGGCGTGAATCCCCTCGAGCGTCGAAGCTTCGCTTCGCCCAACGGGTGGTGAGTTCGAGCGCCGCGCGAGCCTCATCCTCAGAGCAGGTCGAACGAATACACTGATCGAGTACCATCATGATATCGCTGCCGATGATCTGCTGCATCTCGATACTCTTTTCTGGGGTCAGATAGATCCGTCGGCCATCGACGTAGCTGCGAAAGGTCGCTCCCTCTTCGGACATCGAGAGGTGCTTCGAGAGCGAGAAGATCTGAAATCCACCCGAATCGGTCAGGACGCTCCGTTGCCAGTTCATGAAGCGGTGAATCCCGCCGTGCTCGGCCATGATCTCGGGGCCCGGTCGCAAGAGCAGGTGGTAGGTGTTCGCTAAGAGGACCTGATAGTCGAGCCCGTCAGCGACCGGAAGGTCTACGCATCGCAGCGCGGCCTGTGTCGCTACCGGCATGAAGATAGGGGTTTCAACCCGACCATGAAGGGTGGTGAGATCGAGCGCACGCGCCTTCGACCACGTATCGGTGGCGACAACGGAGCAGGTAAGGCGACTATCGGACGACATACTGTCCCCTAAGGTAGTGGATCTCCGTGCCTAATGATAGAAGGGGGTGGAGGTAAATTCCCTTCCCAGCCCCGAAATTTGTGCGATACTAGACCTTATATGAGGCAGCGCAATCGCCCCGTAGAAGTCAAAACCACATCCACAGCGCTCTCTATTCCCGAGAGCGAGGTAGACTTCAGCGTTGCTCGCTCCGGCGGCCCCGGTGGTCAGAACGTCAACAAGGTAAATTCCAAGGTGCATCTCTGCTTTAATCTATGGGCATCGAGAACCCTAACCAGTGAGCAAAAACGAACCATCTTCACCGCACTCTCTGAAACCAACGACAAGCGTCTGATCGATGGAGCGATTGTCATCACATCGCAGGAACATCGAAGTCAGTTCGCGAATCGGCAAGCCGCCCTGGATAAGTTAAATGCCCTCGTCCGGGAGCTTCTTGCCCCGAAGGTTGAGCGCATCGCGACCGAAGCGCCGGAGGCGTTGGACGCGCAGCGTCAAAAGAACAAGCGGGTCCGTTCTGAGCGAAAGCAATCGCGGCGGAATCAATTCGACCTAGATTGAGGATCCCGGAGGGCCCGTCTCCCGACGGGCCGGAACCCGCGATGAAACATTCGTGCCTACCCGGCCCGTGAGGACACGGGCCCTCCGGGTGGCATGCAATGCGTGTATTTTGATGTTGCACGCATATATCGATCCGGAGGGCCCGTCTCCCGACGGGCCGGAACCCGCGATGAAACGTTCGTGCATACCCGGCCCGTGAGGACACGGGCCCTCCGGGTGGCTAAATATACAACATAATCTCAACCCCTTACCCCCTCCATCACATTTCACCCCAAACATTCCATAACAACCCGTACCTAGGTTTTTCGAGGATTTGTGTATGGATACCTCCACTAAACGACTTCTCGTCGTCGAAGACGACTCAAACGTCCGTGAGCTTCTCGTTCACCACCTCAAAGAGAGTGGCTTTCACGTTACCGACACACTTGATGGCAATCGTGGTTTAGAGTTAGCGCTCTCCGATAGCTACGACGTCGTTATTCTTGATGTCGCGCTTCCAGGAAAAGATGGCATGGAGATCTGTCGGCAGATGCGCTCGAACGGGATCGGCGCCGGGGTCGTCATGCTCACCACTCGAGGGGATGAGATCGACAAGATTCTCGGACTTGAGCTCGGGGCTGATGATTACATGACCAAACCGTTTAGCCCACGAGAGGTGGTTGCGCGGGTAAAGGCGATCTTGCGCCGTGCCACAGGTGCTGATGTCGCCGCGGCAAAAAAATTGAAAGTAGGGGACCTTGAGATCGATCTCGGCGCCTACGAAGTATTCGTTGCTGGCGCGAAATTAGATCTCACTTCAACTGAATTCGATCTCCTGGCTTTCTTCGCCAAGAACGTCGGGCGAGCGTTCTCGCGTGAACAGCTCCTAACCTCCGTGTGGGGATACTCATCTTCCGCCTACGAGCACACCGTCAATACCCACATAAACCGCCTCCGCGCGAAGCTTGAGCCGGATCCAACCAATCCCACCTACATCCACACCGTCTGGGGTGTCGGGTACAAATTTGTAGGAAGAAGTGATGCGCAAGCGACTGCGTAATATTGGAGCCGTCACCTATGAGTGGCTTCGCTCAACATGGAGCGTCACTCGACTCACCGTACGAGCCGCTAGGACCTACGTGTCCCCTTCGGTTCTGTTGGCGGGCGCCGCGCTTGTCGGAGTCCTTATCGTTATACAGGGATTCTCCGTTACCCACCTCTCAACAAAGGCCCTTGAGAAGACCGAGTCGAACCTTTACCGAGATGTCGCAAAACCCCTGGCTGAGAAATTTCGGGTGTACAGTGAACGCTTCACCCAGCCAGAGCTGCAGATGCGCCTTAACGAGATCGCGACGATTAATCCAAGCGTTCGGCTCTACATCCTCGATCAACACGGAATTGTCAGGTACGTTCCACAACAATACGGGAGAGCTGAGTTGCCCTTCATCGATCTCCGACCCGTTAAACTGCTCAGAGAGGGCGCCGTTCTCTCTCAGAGGCTCGTTCTCGGCGATGATCCCCACGCATACGACGCGAAGGTTCCCTTTTCCGTCGCCCCGATCAGGCTCGGAGGAGGGGACCACTATCTCTATGTCGTAACCTCAACCGGCACCCTCAAGAGTTACTTTGAGCGCGCGGCGGGACTCCATCTAGGACTATCCACCTTCGCGATGGCGCTGATCTCAACCTGCATCATCGTGGCTGTCGTCTTTCTCTTGATGTATCGAAAGCTCAAATCGGTTTCGACCGCGCTCGCTGTACTATCCCACGACCTACGGGGGCCGCTCACCTCGATTCAAGGAGCGCTTGAGTCGATGCAGGAGAAGGGCAGCCTCTCAAGTCACGATCTCCATGTCGCCCTTCGTAGCACCAAATCGGCGACCGCCATGTTGAACGACCTGCACCACATCTCAAAGATTCAGGCGATGGATCAAGAGATATCGATGGAACCCCTCTCTATCGGAGATCTCCTCATGGAGTGCGTGATGGCGGTGAAGTCAACCTGCGAGGAGAGAGAGCTTCAGATCTCCCTCGGAATTCCGAATGGGCTCCCCCTGGTTCATGGAAACATGGAGCTCC
>JAULVA010000109.1:1861-11839 GCA_032111275.1 Bdellovibrionota bacterium | reverse complement strand
CCGCCGGCCGCCCTGAGCTGCTCATCGCGGTTCGACGATCCGAGCGTGGGATCCGCGCGAGCGTCGTCCTCCGTTTTCTTGAGCCGCCTGAATTCCTCGAGGGCCTTGGTCTCCTCCTCCTTCCTGCCCAGAGCGCTCACCGCGTCGAGGACCCGCCACACGCATGCGCTCCATATCGATCTCGGCTGCCCCGTAGTAGTGTGAAACTTCAGGCGAGAGGTGCCCCTTCTCATCACTAAGGGGAATAACTCCGAACTTCGGATGCATAAAGCCGAACCGGAGCTCAACCGGACGGTCTTTCTTCATCACGATCCGACACTCCTTGTTCCGTGTCTCCTCGATCCACGCCGCGATCTCTTCGGCGTTTGAGATAGAAGCCGAAAGCATTAAAAGGGTAGTCGAGTGAGGTGTCAGGATAATGCTCTCCTCCCATACCGCGCCTCGCTGAGGGTCCGCGATATAGTGAACTTCATCGAGGATAACGAGCGAATACCGCCCAGTCCCTTTATAGAGCTCATTTCGGTAGATCTCAGTGGTGGCGATGACCACATCTGAGTCACCCTCGATCTTTCGATCGCCGGTCAGTAGGCCGACGGTGTGATCGGGGGCGAAGATCCGCTGGAACTCAGTGTACTTCGTGTTGGACAAAGCCTTAAGCGGGGTAGTGTATACCGCGTGCTGTCCCTGCTTGATCAGGTGTCGCATCGCCTCGATGGCGATGAAGGTCTTGCCCGAACCTGTAGGGGCGACAACCAAAGTGTCAATACCGTTGGCGAGGTTCTCAATCGCCTGTTTTTGGAAGTCGTCAACGACGAAATCCTCCTTCTTCGGAACTCCGATGCCAGAAAGGAATCGCTGCCGCGACTCCTCGATGGCGCTATCTTTCAACATTGATCTCTTCATTAACTACTCCACAGCTGTCGACTCAGCCGCCGGCGCGGGCAGCTCATAGCGACAGGAAACAAAACTACGAACGAACACCGGCGCTGATTGCGCGAGCTCTTGAACAGAGCCATCAAACGCGATCACCCCATCAAAGAGCGCTAGAACCCTATCGACGCAGGGAAGGAGTCGCCGCAGGTCATGACTCACCATGACGGTCGTGGGGCGATACTCCCGGTGAAGCTCTACGATCAGATCCATAATGACGCTGCTCGCCACCGGATCAAGACCGCTCGTCGGGTCATCCAGGAGGAGGATTCGGGGCCGTCCAACGAGAGCTCGAGCGAGGGAAACGCGACGACGCATACCACCACTTAACTGACCGGGCATCTTGGAAGCCGCCTTCACAAGACCGACCCGAGCGAGGATACTCCCCACCTTTTCGCAGACATCCTCTCGCACCTCTCGCGGTAATGAGGTTGTGGGAACCTTTCCACCAACGAGGGGGAACGCCACGTTATCGTACACCGTCATCGAGTCGAAGAGCGCGCCTTCTTGAAACATCAAGCCGACGTCGGCCAAGGATGCCCCTTTTTCGAACAGAACGGAGCCATACTCACACTTACAGGTATGGGCGATAATTTTGAGGAGGACGCTCTTACCACCACCACTAGGACCGATAAGCCCATTAATCGAGGCCGGCTTCAACGCAAAATTGACCCCCTGTAGTACAGGGCGGTCGCCGAAGCTTCGATACAGATCATTGACGCGTAACACTACGTACTTTAAATCCTCTTCTTTCCCCGCTTTACGCGGAGAACACATCACATGAGACGTCGGTCGTGTCTGGCTCTTCAACCTGAACAGCCGTAGGACGCCACCTACCCTCTCGAACCGCGAGAAGAAGCGCCTCATGATCCCGTAACGCGTTCAATTGCAGCAGTTGCTTTCTCCACGGCGCGCCACGGCACATCTGTGAGGCGAGCTGCTTGAACTTACCTCCACATGAACTCTCGTTGAAATCCTCCCTCAAAAGCTCTATGTAGCGAAAGAGCACATCGAGCATCAGGGCGTAATTACCTTTCAGGCGCGACGGCTCGTCGTTTAAAATCTCAGTAAAAACAAGGGGATTCATCATGCTGGCGCGCCCGATAAAGAGCCCGGCCACCTTTTCCTTCAAACGCTCTTCGGCGGTCTTTCGACACACCACATCACCACTACCCAAGACAGGTATGGAGAGGCGCTCGGCCACCTCCTGCACGAGATCCCAATCGGCATCTCCACGATAGAGCTGAGAGCGTGTTCGTCCGTGAATCGCGAGCGCCTCTACCCCCTCCCCTTCGGCCATCTTCGCTATCTCAAGGGCGTTTCGAGAACCATCATCCCATCCCGCTCGAATCTTGATGGTGAGAGGGATAGAGATAGCGCTCTTGACCTCTTTGATGATCTTTTGCAGGTGTTCGGGTTGTCGCATAAGCTCGCACCCTCCACCGCGCTTTACCACCTTAGGCGCTGGACACCCACAGTTGATATCGACGAGATCGGCCCCGATATCCTGCACCATCAGCGCGGCGTCCCGCATACGATCCACGTCATAGCCGAAGATCTGAACGCAGTAGGGACGCTCATCTTCAGAGAATTTCATCATCTCTACCGTTCGTCGTGAGCCTCGTGTCATGCCCTCAACCGAGACAAACTCACTCACGACAAGGCCAACAGCGCCCGGATTGAGCTCCTTAATCAGCCGCCTGAAGGGGCGAGTAGTTACGCCGCTCATCGGCGAGAGAACGAGACCGGGATTAACTTGGATATGGCGGATCTGATACGACTTAATCACACAAACACCCACGAACTTTTCTAGATAAAATATCGATAAGGAACGGCTTCTGAATAAAGTCTCTTCCTCCGTCTCTTAGGATTCGAGCAACAACCTCCCCTGAACTAAAACCACTCACCAAGAGGACCCGAACATCCGGATTCATTTTGCGCAGGCGAACGAAGACGTCCTCCCCTGAGAGCCCTGGCATAAGAATATCCAGGATAACAAGATCGAACGCGCCGCGCTCCGCCGCGTAAATATCCGCCCCCTCAAGCCCTGACGATGCCGTCACAACCTCATAACCAAGGTGGGAGAGACTCAAACCTAAAACGTTCCTGACCGCGTACTCATCATCGATAATCAGGATACGCTCACCGTGACCACGAATTGGACCGACGGACTCGTCATCGCCGCGTTCCTGACGAGACTCATCTGGAACTGATGGGAGTACGATTCGAAACTCGGTGCCTTTGTGTTTTTCTGAGCGTACCACGATCGAGCCACCCAATTGCCTTACAATCGAGTTGACGGTGCTGAGCCCCAGACCGGTTCCGCCCTCCTTCTTTGTGGTGAAGTATGGCTCAAAGAGCCGCTCCTTTACCTCATCATCCATCCCCTCTCCGGTATCTCGGACCACGAGCGCGCAATAGGTAGCCGCTGGGGGTTCCTCGCCGAAGAGCTCTCTAACCTCCTGCGAAGGGCACATACGATCAACCGCTACCTCTATCGTTCCACGTCCCTTAATCGCGTCCCGCGCGTTGACGATCAGGTTGATAACAACCTGACTGAGATATGCCTCGGAGGCCATCACATAGAGGGGATTGGTTAGAGGCTCCCAACTGAGCCATATCTCAGATGGGATTGCGCTCTTTATCAGCGTGGAGATACGAGAGATGATGTCGACCACATCAACTTTGGTTGAGATCTCTCCACCATCAATGCGGGAGAATTTTAGGATCTGCTGGGTTAAGGAAGCGGCACGAAGAGCGCCCTCTTCTATAGCGGCAAGCGACTCGACATGGCCTCCCTCTCCTGGCAGAACACTCCGCGCGTACGCGAGATGCCCGAGGATACCCGTCAGGAGATTGTTAAAATCATGAGCCACGCCACCGGCCAGAAGCCCCAACGTCTCCAGGCGCTGACCATGAAACACCTCGCTGGCGCGGTCCTCCGAAAAGGTCGAGAGAATCCTCACCACGAGGACATCTCCGCCAAAGGTGGCTATCCGAACCAGGAGCGGGCTGCGTCCCACCGGTTTAAACTCAGTCGAGAATTCCCGATTGCTCCACGGAATTCGCTCCACGTCCGACCAAAAGAGGGATGCCTGAGAACCCACTATCTCTCCAGGTTCCGCGCCAAGAAGGGTGGCGAAGCTGGTGTTCACGCCAAGACAGGTGAGATCTCGAGACACCACACAGTGGGGCTCGGGCAGATTCTCAAGGATTGAATGGGCGAAGGTATCGGACATGACCTGAATCTAATGAGCAACGGGCGAACTACACACTGCTGCCGCACCCAGAAGACCTCCCCTTGAGCGCGAGCAAACTACCGAGCTGATTGACATTTTGCGACGAGGCCCAGCACCCACACTATACGTGGATGACCGCTCTCTTATCAACGTACTCTCTTTCGGGTAATGCCCACCGATTTTCGAAGGGACAAATGTCGTAACAAGCTGAAACTCTTATATTTCTAATCGCATGCCGTGGCTCTGACAGACGCAGCCCTCTGCGGGATCTCATTTATTCGCATCCCTTAACCAGATTTCTCAATCAGATTGCGCCAGCAGCCGTGCGCCCTGGCACCTCGAATGAGTCCGAAAAAGGGCAGTTTTTAGGGCAATTTCCAGCCTCAGGGAACATTGAGGAAAAACTTGGATCCCTTTACCTATCGTTCGAATCTCAATCCCTGAGGCGATGATCACCTCACTGTAGTAATGCTTGTAACCTGAAACGAATGTGGTAGGTTTTATCAACCGTAAGTTTTTTTAACGGGGAGTCAGTAGTTATGTCTGAGTCTGAGTCCGGGGTCCTTAAGGGAGTAGTAAAGTGGTTCAATGACGCCAAGGGTTTTGGCTTCATTCAACACACAAGTGGCCGTGATGTATTCGTCCACTACTCGGTAATATCCTCTGATGGGTTTAAGACCCTCAAGGATGGAGAGACCGTGGAGTATGAACTGAAGGAGGGGCCGAAAGGCCTTCAAGCTTCAAAGGTCGTTCGAACGAAGAACGATGACGCCTCTTCGGATGAAACCTCCGAGACAGAGAGCGACGAGGAAGAGAGCGACGAGGAAGAGAGCGACGAGGAAGAGAGCGACGAGGGAGACAACGAGGAGACAGTCTCTTGCTCCGTTGATTCTGAGTCCGCTGAGTAAGCGATCTTACCTCGGTAAGTTTTGGCAGCAACGTATCCCCGGCAGCGAGCTATCGTTGTCGGGGATTCTTGTATCGACCGTCCACCTCCTCTTTGCCTTAAGCTCTGGCTCTTTGCCGTAAGCTCTCGATAATGTGTGCAACATGGTCGTCACGCATGGCATCCCCGAAGGGCTCTGCGTAACGCAGTAAGATCTGCTTGTGCGCTCTTACACGCTGGAGTCCGAAACGATGCGGCGCATGCCTCGTCTGCGATTCGAGCGCTCACATCAACGGCGTCAGATGACGAGACCCGCTCTAAACCACGAGGATACAGCCGTTCGTGCATCACTACCCCATTAACACAGTAGAGCCTTCCTTGCGGCAACGAGACCGGCAAAGCCCTGACCTCTTGCTGCTCCTTCACAACGCGCACCGGCTTGACCTTGGGGTCGGGGGAGAAGTGCGGAGCCACTAATAACGTAGACCCCACAGCGAAACTGACCGCCGCTGATATCTGGATAAACTTGGTCACGTACCAAATGTGAGTCAACATGTCGCACTCAACAGACCACTAGGCAACTGTGCTCCCTACAGCAATCGCCGTGCCCACACATACACAGACTCCAACTGCCTAACAGTCCGACCAATCCCCCGCGGAATGGGGAAGCGCCGTACCCAACCGCGTAGTATTTGCGCCCCTCGGCGCCGCAGCCCTGAGAGAATCTCGTATCACGCTACCGAAGTGCATTGAGCAGCCGGTCGTGTACATCTCGATTAACCGCAACAATCACATTCGGCTGAGCCCGCGTTGGATAGTCCCGATACCCCGGCAGAGGATTCCCCGAGAAATCGGTGACCAGGGCCCCACTTTCCGCCGCAATAAAAGCGAGCGACCCACCATCGATAGCCTGACAGGACCGATGCACCACCGCCGAGGCCTTACCCTCAAGGAGATCGGTAGAGTGGTAAAGGCCGGGCTCAGAGAGATACGCGGTCGCTATATCCTTTACGACCATCGTCGTGGAGAGCCGCTCAACCAGTTCCGGCGAGTTGAAGAGCAAGATCGGCCCTTGACCGTTGGTCACGTTCCAGCGCGATCCCGGTCGCCCTGCCCTGAGATCCTCACGACTAAGACGATACGCCCCCTCTCCCTTGGTAGCGACAAAACAGGTGTCGCGACGGGGCATGTAAGAGATCGAACCAACGATCTCATGCTCATCGTGGAGGGTAATAATGATTTGGTAGAACTCACTCTTGTCGATGTAGGGCCGCGTTCCATCGATTGGATCAATCAGGATCTCAAGGTGAGAGCTCCCGATAAAGTACTTTTTGTTTAATGACTGCTCCTGCTCCTCAGAGAAATAGCTGAGTTCCGGAAAGCGGGCGAGCAAGGCAACCTCAAGGTAGCTTTGAATTGAAAGATCGGCGTCGGAAAGCGCGTGATGAAAGATAGTCGCGCCCCCCTTTGCCGCCTGAATCGCGACACGCGACTGAATCTCAGAGCTATACGCGCCCGCGGTGACCACGTAGGGAAGGAGGTATTCGATGACTTCTCTCGGTTTGATTCTCATGCCGAAACGGTAGCAGAGCATGTACCGAACGACCACCGATTTTTCGGTTAGGGACAACTCCTCAAGCGCTTGAGGGTAGAAACTTTTTACCCCCCCCCTAGAACCCGCTTTTTTGGTCTGTTTGTAACCACGCCTATTTACTAAGATCCGTTGGATAGTGTTTTAGTGCCATAGGCAATCAGATTATGCTCGTACCTCGCCTCAGGTTTGATTTTTTACGACAGGACATCAGCGCAGGCTTCGTTGTGTTCCTCGTGGCCCTCCCCTTGTGCCTCGGCATCGCGGTAGCCTCTGATGCCCCACCGATCTCGGGACTTATCACTGGCATCATCGCGGGCCTTTTGGTTTCCCTTTTTTCAGGTAGTGAACTGAGCGTCAGCGGCCCCGCGGCTGGCCTTACGGTAACCGTCATTAGCGCAACCCAGCAGATCGGTTCCTTTGAGGGACTTCTCGTGGCTACGATGGTCGCCGGCTTCTTTCAATTGCTTCTCGGCACAGTGAGAGCTGGTCATTTAGCGACCTTCTTTCCATCCGCTGTTATCAAAGGCATGCTTGCCGGCATCGGTATAATCATAATCTTCAAGCAACTTCCTCACGCAATAGGTTGGAAAAGCCCGTTCAATCCAGAAGAAGGGATGTTTTGTCTATTCTCTCCCTTCTGCCTAAAAAGCCTCTGGGCTCAGGTCAGCACCACCGGCGGACACTTCGATATGGCGGCGATCCTTATATCGGCCGCATGCCTTACCATCCTAATCGTATGGCCCTCCCTTGCGGCTCGCAGAGGGGGCGTATTCAAAGCCATTCCGGGGCCCCTCGCCGTAGTCGCTCTCGCCGTGACACTTAACCAGCTTTTCGGCTCTCTCTCGCTCAATTTCTCCCTCACGGCGGAAGAGGGACAGCTCGTGAGCTTACCCACCATCTCAAGCGCCCGAGATCTCTTTACGCAGGGACCAACGACCGTATGGCACTGGCTCGCGTCACCGGCTGTCTGGTCGGCTGGACTTATCATCGCTCTCATCGGGAGTCTCGAGACGCTCTTGAGCGTTGAGGCGGTCGACAAGCTCGATCCCCTACGCCGGGTATCCCGTCCAAACCGTGAACTCGTCGCGCAGGGCATCGGCAACATCGCCGCGGGCGCTCTTGGTGGAATACCGTTGACATCGGTTATCGTTCGAAGTAGCACCAACGTTTATTCTGGGGGACGTACCCGAATCGCCAGTATAGTCCACGGGCTGCTCCTGCTGTTAAGTGTCCTCCTTATACCAGCTCTGCTCAACAACATCCCGCTTGCGGCGCTCTCAGCGATACTGATCGTAGTGGGCTATAAGCTCTCAAACGCGGAGATGATAAAGTGGATGTGGCGGAGTGGTCTCGACCAGTTTCTTCCATTTGCGGTTACCGCCGCGGGCGTGGTGCTGTTCGATCTCCTCACTGGAGTGCTCGTAGGAACGGTGTTCGGCCTCGCGGTCGTCTTGGTTATGAACCATAACTCAGCGTTCACTGTGGTACACGATGAGGCATGTTACCTCCTTCGGTTTGCGAAGGACGTAACCTTTCTCCAAAAAATAGCACTGAAGCGTGCACTCGCGAAACTTCCGAACGGTTCACAGATAGTAATCGACTGCGGCGGCGCTATGTTTATCGACCATGACATCTTGGAGCTTCTTGAGGACTTCAAGGCGTCGGCGCTTGACCGCCATATCTCAGTTGAAATCACCAACACACCCGCGATTAAATTCAATTTGATCTCCGCTTTATCGAAGAGGACCTATGATGGACAAATATAAACGGCTGCTGCTCGCGAACAAGGCCTGGGTACAGGAGAAGCTCTCAATGAGCCCGAGCTTCTTTGAGAACCTCGCGAAGGAGCAGCGCCCTGAGTTCCTTTGGATCGGATGTTCTGATAGCCGGGTTCCGGCGGAGGAGGTCACAGGAACCGCGCCGGGCGAGATTTTCACCCATCGAAACATCGCGAACTTGGTCAATCATACCGACTTTAACTTGCTCAGCGTTCTTAGTTTCGCCGTTGAATACCTCAAGGTGAAGCACGTTATCGTCTGCGGACACTACGGATGCGGTGGTGTGAAGGCAGCTCTTTCATCTCACAGGTACGGCGTATTGGATGAGTGGCTACGCCAGATCAAGGACTCGTACCACACCTACAAGGACATCGTGACTCACGCAGGTGACCTCGATCAGCAGGCCGACAAGCTCGTTGAGATTAACATCCACGAACAGCTCAAAAACTTAATGAAAACAAACGTCATTCAAAAGGCATGGCACGAGGAACGCCGCCCGATCCTTCACGGCTGGGTGTACGGGATGAACGATGGGCTGCTGAAGAGCCTCTATAAAATCGAGCCTGGTAGCCCTATCGATGAAATCTATCGGTTCGATTACTAGCGGAGAGTTGCACCTCGACGGGCTCCCTACCCCTTCTGCTTCACACAATATGATCCAGAGGTGTAATAGCCACTCGGACAGCTCCCGTTCATGGGGACCGCTGGCCGCGAGTCTTTACTGTTCGCCACGCAGTACTTCCCGCTTGAGTAGTACCCGCTTGGGCATTGCCCACCACGAAGCATAGCGGGCTTACCGTCATCTTTAATCGGAACACAATACTTTCCGCTCGCGTAAAATCCGGAGGGACAGGTCCCTATCTTCGGGAGAGCGGACTGAGCGAGAAGTTCGGTCGAGAAACAACTAAGAGCGAGTACTGACCACAATCGCATATGTCGCATAGGATCCTCCGAATCACCAAAACGTAAAAGCCGAGCCTCTCAACCGACCAAGACGAGTCGCGGCCCTCAGAAGCCTCCACCTGGCTATATCAGTGCCCCTTTAACGCGCTTAATTCCAGCACCAACGTTCTCCTGCTTCTGAATCTTAAAACGCTTCGCTCCCTCGCCGATCTCAGCGGTCGATTCAACGTGAGGACCACCGCAGAATTCAGCCGAGAACCAGCTCTTCTGGTCGCCGACGAAGTATACGCTCACAATATCAGGGTACTTCGCGTCCTCTCGTGGCATCTCGACCCGAACAACGGGAAGGCTCTCTGAGATGTGTTGATTAACCATCTCCTCGACCTTCGCTATCTCCTCTGGGGTCATCTTCCGATCGAGATTGAAGTCCATGCGGAGACGCTCCGCGGTGATATTGCTTCCCTTCTGCCGAATGTTCGGATCAACGATCTTCTGCATCGCGGCGAGAAGGAGATGATGCGCTGTGTGAAGTTTGGTCGTCTCGCGGGACTGATCAGCGAGACCACCTTTGAACTTCTGCTCAGCGCCGGCCCGAGAGAGCTCTCGGTGACGCTTCTCAGCGGCGGCGAACTCCTTGGTAATCTCCTT
>JAULVA010000109.1:0-1851 GCA_032111275.1 Bdellovibrionota bacterium | reverse complement strand
CTTGCTCATCACTTACCTTAAGCTCATCGAGGGTCAGCTCGAGTGGGAATCCATACGACTCATAAATGAAGAACGCTTGGTCTCCGGAGATGAGCTTACCAGGCTCAAGTTGCGATTGAATCTTCGAAAGCTCCTTGAGTCCTTTCGAGAGGGTCTGATTGAATGCGACCTCCTCGTCGTGGATTTTTTGAAGAACGACCTGCCGATTCTCTTCCAAGTGAGGATACGCGTGCGCAAGAGTGTTGATAACCGCGTCCGCGACCTCGGCGGTGAATTCTTTCTCAAGGCCGAGCTTCTTCCCGAATCGTACGAGACGACGGATGAAGCGGCGAAGGATGTACCCCTGATCCTTATTCGATGGAGAGACTCCATCAGCGAGGATAAAGGTCGCCGCGCGCCCGTGGTCGGCGATAACTCGGAAGGCGGCGGTATCTTCGTTGTCTTTACCATCGGTTTTATATGAGCGGCCCGACAACGCGGCCACACGGTCGATAATCGGCCGATAGATGTCGCTCTCAAAGATCTCACTCTTCCCTTGAAC
Source organism: Bdellovibrionota bacterium (assembly GCA_032111275.1). Lineage (GTDB taxonomy): Bacteria > Bdellovibrionota_C > UBA2361 > UBA2361 > OMII01 > OMII01. The sequence goes on along the minus strand of JAULVA010000109.1, from coordinate 1,310 downwards.
GATCATGCACACACGCTCAAATCCACCACCGAAGTCGATGTTCTTCTGCGCGAGTGGTTCCCACTTCATCTCAGCGGACAGCTTGTATTCCATGAATACGTTATTACCGATCTCAACGAACCGACCTGAGTCGTCGTTGATGTCGTACCTGTCTTGAATGCGCTCAGGAGCACCGAGGTCGTAGAACATCTCAGATGTTGGGCCACCAAGCTCACCAGGAGCCTCGGCGCGCTGCCACCAGTTCTTCTTCTTGTTATAGGGGAAGATGTGAGGCTTCCATCCCTTTGACTGCTCAAGTGTCGGAGGCACGTTGTAGACATCCTCGCAGAACTCAGCATCAACACCGTACTGACGGAACACCTTCTTCCAGGTCTCGATAGCCACATCATCGCGCGGCGCGGTTTCGTCACCGGCGAAGACGGATACGTAGAGTCGAGACGGATCCATCCCGTAGACCTTGACCCACAGCTCCATGATCCATGGAATCTGTTCCTCCTTCGTGAAGTCACCGAGGGACCAATCACCGATCATCTCGAACATGAGGGTATGTCGATTGTCGCCGACCTCAAGCATGTCCTCGTAGTTGGTGCGAAGGCACCGTTGAATGTTACAGAGCCGCTTGCCGAGGGGATGAGGTTGTCCGCCGAGATAGGGGACCAACGGGAACATACCGGAGTTTACGAAGAGCAGGGTCGAGTCTACGTTGGGGACCAGCGACATGTTCGGCACAACGCCGCAGTTGCGGGGGGATTGCGTCCAAAATTCAATAAACTTCTCTCGTACTTCTCGTGATGTAAGCATAATTTTTCCTAGCTGGCGGAGGGCCGATACGGCCACCTGACGTCGTCAATCTCAACGCCCAATACGTATAGCGAACGGCAGTCTAGTCGTCATGGGGGGGGCCTGGCAAGCGGGCGAAAAGGTAGGAAAAGCGCCTCTTTGTGATGACCTCACTTAGCGGTCCGCGGCGATATCGAGTTCCGGAACCTCCTCGACATCGGTGGCGAGAACGTACCCCCCTCGCCCCTTTTTAGAGCGAAGCCGGAGCCACCGACCGAGCTTACCTTCAACGAGGACACGATCGCCCCTATCGAGCTGCCCGATGACCCTCCCCCCGTAGCTTGGCGCCGACAGCACGGAGGTACGGGTCAGCACCTTATAGGTCCTTTGATCTTCGAAACCACGGGCCGAGGACCCTGGGAGCACCGCTTGTGGTGACCCACCCTGGAGCACCTCTCGGGGAGGCTCAAACGATTCAGGACGTACGCGCTCTATCCGCTCCCGAAACTCCGGACCCTCAAGGGGACCGC
>JAULVA010000108.1:0-3686 GCA_032111275.1 Bdellovibrionota bacterium | reverse complement strand
ATCGTCGGAGCGGGCGCCGTCGTCACCCGTGACGTCGCGCCGAATGAAACGGTGATTGGGGTTCCCGCTCGCCCCACCAAGAAAGCGTCATCCGAGAGCTAGTGTAGGGAACAAGCGATGTCGAATACCGTGAAACTTTTTATCTATACCTTTGTCTACAACGAGGCCGCGCACCTCCCGGCGATGTTTGAATCCCTTCTCGCTCAGACCGACACAGATTTCACCCTTCTCATCTCCGATAATCACTCTACCGATGGTACCGCCGACGTCATTGACCGCTATGCGGGCCGCTTCCCGCGCCTCATACGAATCAAACCCGAGCGGCATCTCTCGGGTATCGAGCACGGGCACTTCGCCTACTCCCATGTGGTCGAGCATAGCCGCCATCACACACATATCATGTTCATCGGCGGGCACGATGTGATCGACCGTGAGACTATCAAGCATCTCAAGGAGAGGGCCGCCGCGACCCCCGAGAGCGCGTTGCTCTACACGGATACCTTCCGTATGAGCCTTGAGGGAGCCACCCTTGAGCGCTACAGCAACTCGCTCAACACAGCCGGGGTGCCGAGACAGCTCGTACCGTTCGTCGTTCTCTTAGGGATCGGTCACAATATCATGTCCTCGGGAATATGGCGGGCCGACGTATTTAAGGTAAGCAAACCCCGCTTCGTGTGCTGCGCATCCGATCACTTCATTCTCTGCGAAGCGGCGTTATCGGGCCCTATCACATACACCCCAGGGGGCGCCCTCTATCTGCGAGACGCCCCGAACTTCAAACCGGGGTGGCGCTACTACGTGGAGAAACACCTCCCTGAAGCGCAACGGCGTAAAGGGTGCGCGTATGACTTCTCCCTCCAGATCAGTTGGCTCGTCAGCATCCTTGAGCGTTGTATCGGCGTCTCAGCGAGCGAGATCGTAGGGAATGCGGTATCCGAAAATTATTTCCTCTCCGCGATGCAGCTCTATTTCATACGGTACGGTGAGGCGGCGCTCGGTTTCGACGACCATGCGGCATTGCCGATGAGCGCGTTGTACCAAGCGATTCAATCAAACGATGTGGGCGCGGTGTTGCGCGAGATCGCTAGCCTTGGCGGTTGAACGAACGTAGACGACCGAGAGACATCTTTGGTTACTCCCCCTTAGTACGAGGTGGGAGGACGGAGCGCTGACAGTGGCGAGAGCGGAAGCCCGTCGCGAACGAGTGCCTTGTTCTTGTAGCTCCGGTCCTCGGTAAGCTCCACTCCAAACCATGCGGGGGGCACGAATGTATCGGCCGCTGTCTCAGAGGGGAACTCACATTCAACAACCATGAGCGGAGCGTGTACTCCGTGATAGGTATCCACCTCAACCACAACAGGTTCGCCGGTCGGTTGTGCGATTGGAAACGAAGTCCGGGTCTTCTCCAGTCGTCGCCCCTCGGTGGCTGGCCACAAGGCGGCGAACTGCTCCGGAGAGAGTTCAACCTCAACCTCACATCGAGAGCGCCCTCCCGAACCTTTGAGTGTAAGGATATGGGACCCCTCCTTGCGACGGAGTCGAGCTTCATTATCACCGAGCACGAGGTAGCCCTGCTCTATCGACACTGATGTTGCTTCGGGCCCATAAACGGCAGCAAGACCTTGGTGCGCACTCGACGGGCACACCAACCACTTTCGCTCAATCTCTAGAGGAGCGGAGTCAACCGCCGCGCCATCGTTGAAACGCGCAAGCGTAGAGAACTGCTCAGCGGAGAGGTGTGCTTGAAATGTGCTCGGGAAATCACCCTCTCGTCGCTCGACAGTAAGGAGATATTGTTCGCTCTCGCGGGAGAGGCGGAAACGCGAGCCCTCGGAATCGGCGATCTCAATTCCTTGTGGAGCTGCGTGGTGTGACATAGTGGGCATAGCGCCTCGTGACTTGGGTAAACGAACGCTCTGTTCGATTCTCAACTCGTCTCTCTGGAACCCGAATACGAAGCTATCAGAATAGCGGGAAGATATTTCTTAGGGAAGGGACGCTAAACCCACGTGAACGTGCACGTGCACGAGTACGTGTCGAGGCACACAAAGAGACCGGAAGAGAGGAACGAGGGGGAGGTCCTAGTCCGTGCGGCATGTACATCACCGCGAAGCTGCTTAAAACGGTAGGAAATTGTCCTCTTCTCTCCGAATCACCTCGAGCCCCTCGTTTGCGTAGTCCACTGCAATCACTACAATAGATGTCACATCGGTATAGGGGTAGAAGACCAAGTATGTGAGGCGTTTTGCCTACCACATATACGTCGTTGTCTTTACGGTTTGCCATCTCATCTCGGAGGTTCTCGCATACTAGCTAGAGTCCGCTTGCGCGGTAGATTCTAGCTAGTATGCGCGCACACCGAGTGTCATCAGGCACCCCGGTTACAACGCAGAGCTAGAGCTAACAACAAAAACAATAATACCATGAACATCACGAACGCGGGCGATATCATCCCCGCAATCACAGGCCTCGGACTCACCGCCCCGGCAGCACTCCAACCATCCGATCGGAAATTCCCCAAAATCGTCGAGCTTGTGCACGACGAGGCACGAGGGAACCGCCCGTTCTTCCTGGACGTTCAGCTGAACGTTCAGTGGGGCGAGGGACAGCCACCCAAGCCGTTCATCGTCCGAAGCAACCTCAACGGAGACGGCGCCATCAGTTTGGCGATCGTCAACGGCAAGATCCTGCTGCTTCAGCAGTGGCGGGTTAATCTCGGCCGATACACCTGGGAGATCCCTCGCGGTTTCTCCGAGGCGTGGGAGTCGGAAAAGGAGACCACCGTCGACACCCTGCCAAAGGGAATGAAGACGGCTCTCCGGGAGCTCCGGGAGGAAACTGGTATTGCGAGCAAGATCGTGCCGACGTTCCTCGGTACGATGGCAGAGAACTCGGGTACCCACATGGGCAGCCCGGCCTACTGGCTGCTGGAGATCGATGGATGGGACGTCAACGAGAACCCTAACCTTAAGTTGGTCACTCTCAACGAGGCGATCCAAATGGTGGAAGACAGTCACTCTGCCTCGGCGCTGGTGATGTATCTCCGCCACATCGCTGCCACCAAGAGCTAACCCAGAAACGAATCGGCGCCAAGAAACTCACACCCCTGTGATGAGCGTACGGACCGACACGTTCTGTGTTTACTCGCGACACCCGTTATCCCTAGCTGTCTGCGTCCCCTGTTTTTACGAGCGTTTTTTCCGATAACGAAAACATGTGGTATGCAAAGCTTCCCTCACTCGAAGGCTCTCAAAAGGTCCGTCACCTAACCGAAAAACCACTCCCAACCCCTTGATAGCGCATCGGCTCATGAGGGTTACCACACCACACTCACCCGTGAGCCCATAACCTTACCGTATGGGGATCCCCGTTACATCACATAGGACGACCGCCACGGTCCCGGAGATCGGTGCTCGATTAACCGAGCCCCTTTCCCTACCCCATGGTCAACAGGAGCGGAACGTCGCCGAACGGGCTCAAGACCAAAGTGGCGGGTCACACCTGCACCTCTCCTTTGCGCCCGAGATGCGGCAGCTCACGCCGGTTGTCAACACACTCGGTTCCGTAGGGGTCATGACGTGTCTCCAGCGACTCTCAAACGACGAGTTGCGACAGCTGCATGCGCTCGGATCCTCGCACCGCCGGTCCCCCACTCCGTTTTCGGCCGATGAGGTTCAGCTCGTCGA
>JAULVA010000107.1:0-5232 GCA_032111275.1 Bdellovibrionota bacterium | reverse complement strand
GGATCTTGGGTTGCTCTTCGATTTTCAGCACGTGGAAAAATCCTCCATGTATCTCAGCGGATACACGTCCGGTTTTTCCCCGCACTGAAAATCGAATATCAACCCAACCTCCACTTTCTCGCTACGGGTAGGTTTTGCCTCGTTTCCCTAGAACCGCACACGGATGCCGGCCATTGCCGACGCCCCAGGGAGCGGCGCGACGTCCTTTATGTACGAGACATGATTGCGCACCTTCTCACTTAAGAGGTTCGTTCCTCGAACAAAAAACTCATAGGTACGGCCCTGGTAGTTCACGTCCTTACTGAGATAGAGGTTGAGCATAGAGTACCCATCCGTTGTCGTCTCATTCTCGGCGACCATGTCCTGAGCGAACACCTGCTGCAACTCAATACGCGCGCGGAAGAGATCCTCCCGGTAGTAGTTCGCGCCGAACTTCATGCGAAGGGGTGGAACACGAGGCAGGTACTCATGAGTGTCTCTGTTTCGGGCCCATACATAATCCGGTTGGAAATCGAATGAAACCTCCCGAGCCACCGAATCATCGAGATAGTACGCGACCTGAGACTCGAACCCCCAGAAATCGGCCGGAATGTTCTCAAATTGGTACACGGGAAGGTCATCCTCTGTCTCTCCGGTAGGATCGGCGTAGATGTAGTTCCAGAACCTATTGTAGAAACCTCCCACGAAGCCCCGTACATCTCCTTCGGTTTTTCGCAGAGCGAGGTCCGTGCCGAGGGACTGTTCGGTATTGAGATCCGCATCGCCGATCTCAAAGGCTCCTGTAGCGATGTGCGGACCATCCGCGAAGAGCTCCTGCGCGTTCGGCGCTCGCTCGGTGTAGGCGGTTGACCACGTGATAGCGTAGTCGTTGGTAACGTTCTGAATCGCTCCCACTGATTGACTGAACAAGTCGTATTGACGGGACATCCCATCGTCAGATGACTCACGATCAAAGCCCTCGCTCTCAACCTGATTCCAATCGTATCGTAGCCCCGCTTGAAGGGTAAGATCCTCGGTCGCGGAGAGCTCCTCAAGCGCGAAGAGTGAGTAGACATCGGTGGTAGAGGGTGGCTGAAACGCCTCCTCTCCGACAGCATCTACGTCGTTCGCTTGAAATTGAGCACCCCAGGTTCCTCGCACTCCGCCGACCTCTTTGTGCTTAAGGTCGATACGTGAATCGAGGCCGTTGTTCGTGAAATTAGTTCCTGCCTCCTCGCCCTCGAACTCAGTATGTTGGTAGTCGACATACCCCGCTCGCACCGTGCCTGATTCGATAAATTCACCGGTATCACGCACTCCGGCTCGGAAATCAGCTCGACGCCGATGAGCGTTAATCGAGATATCAGGCTCTCCGTTTGGCACACCGTAGATCGTTTTGTAGTCATTAAACGAGGCTACAATAAAGCCTTTGTCGAAGATATACGAGCCTCCTCCCGTCAACACATCCGTCTGTGTATCACTCCAGGTGAGCGTTCCTTGTGGCTCGGGGTAATCGATCGGTGTTGTCGCGCGTAGCTCGCCAGTTCGAGCATACCCTGGAATGTGGTAGTCATCGGACTTCGAGGCCAGTGCGTCGACGTGTAAGGCGACCTTCCCTACCGGCGCGGTGACGCTCATCAAGCCCGTTCGAGTCTCGCTCGCGCTATCACCGCGAATCTCAGCGGTACCCTCCGCGGGAGCCTCCGGAAGGTAATCCTGTTGTCGAACGTGTTAACGATTCCTCCCACAGCACTCGTTCCATAAAGAAGCGACGCTGGACCTCGCACTACCTCAATCTTGTCGATAAGCGATGAGTCGATCGTTACGGCGTGGTCGGGACTCGCGGCCGAGAGGTCATTGGTTCCTACTCCGTTCTCAAGAACCCGAATGCGGTCGCCATCGAGACCACGAATGACGGGCCTTCCCGCACCAGGACCGAACGAACTCGATGTAATACCTGGCTCGAGCGCTAACGTGTCGCCGAGAGAGGAGTTCACCTTCATATCAAGGTCGTCGCCGGAGAGAACGGTGACAGGCTGCAGCTGTTCGGAAAGGGTCTGTCCGAGACCCGTGGATTCCACCACGATCTCCTCGAGTCGCTGCTCTTTGTCCTGCGCATTGGCTGGTAGAAGGCATGCCGAACAGAGCGCCACAAACAATGAGACACGATAACCGCTTTTGAGACCTTTCATACGCCATACTCCCCTGAAAGTTTGAGGAGCCTATACCAGCCCCTCTCGTTTTGCAACCCGGTTGCGTTAGGAAGTAGGTCAAATAAAAGCGGGCAAGATCATATGTTTAGTAAAGGCCGCATAGATGCCCGGCACAAAATTGCTCTTCCTCCATTAAGAAACCCTCGCAGAGAGCCGACCTACCCTAATGGTAGCAAGGTTTTCACACGGGAGCTCCTCATGGACGCACAGGACAGGAACGCCAAAGAGATTCGGATCATGATAGTCGACGATTTCGCCGGGATGCGGACGATCCTGAAGCACACCCTGCACCTGCTCGGATACGACCGAATCATCGAGGCGCGTGGGGGGCAAGACGCGCTGATGAAACTCAAAATGGAGCCGTGCAACCTCATCATCTCGGACTGGTCGATGCCGAACATGTCCGGCCTTGAATTTCTCTCCGCGCTCAAAGGGGATCCCGCTTTGAAACAGGTGCCCTTCCTGATGATCACAGCGAAATCGGAACGATCCAATGTAATTGAGGCGGCGCACGCTGGAGTGACCCATTACATGATCAAACCGTTCTCAGCGGAAGTTTTGCAAAAGAAGCTTGAATCAATACTGAGCACTGTTCCAAAGGCACCTGACAGCCTTTAGGCAGAACAGGCAAGACCTACTAGAGTCTTATTGCGGACCTCGACACGTGAACGTACTCGTACACGTGGGAATTTGTCCCGCCTTTTTGAGGATACCGGATAGTGACCGATTAGCGATACGGATTGCCGAGAGATGGGCCCATGTACCGATACTCTTGGCGATCCGAGGGTGGATTTCCATCCGGGATATCGCTCTTAATCTCCTCTCGCAGCGCGTCTATCTCACGCTGACGCGCCAAGATCTCTTTTTGATTATTCTTGATATCCTCAATCTTGATCTCACGAAGCGTCTTCTCGCTGTAGTGATCGTAGATCATTCCAGCCGCCAAGCCGACCGGCAACCCGATCGCGGTGCCGAGCAACGCGCTCGCGCCGACATCTCCACCTGAGATAACGCTTCCTAGTATTGCCCCTGTTCCCGCGCCTAACGCGGCTCCTCCAACACTCCCCACAGCGAGCGGAGCGGCGTGGTAGCCGCACCCAGAGGATAGAACAGCGGTACAGAAGAGCGTCGTTAGTAGTGGTCGAAACATAGCTTATCCAGCCTTTTTAAAACTCTTGAGGAGATATGGTACGAAATTCGAACAGTGTCGCTTAACACTGCCCCGTTAATTACCATTATGTTTCAACATGTTACATACGCCCGACCTAAAATACGGGATTTCGCCTGCCGTCCATCCTCCAGAGCTCTTTCCACAGACGCTTAAAAATCTCTCCCTCCCCACATCTCTCCCGCATTGTTCTCCGCCCTCCGATCATCTACTAAATGTAATAAATTCATGCCGATGGCCTCAAGAAAAACCACACAACAAAGCCCCTCGAACGCCGAACGCCAACGTCTCTCCGAGGACGAGCGGCGGGTACACAACTGGAAACGGTGGGGTCCCTACCTCCCTGAGCGTCAATGGGGCACTGTTCGCGAGGACTACTCCGCGGACGGCTCGGTGTGGTCGTACTTTACCCACGATCAAGCTCGAAGCCGTACCTATCGATGGGGCGAAGACGGACTTCTCGGAATCACGGACCGACAATGCCGCCTCTGCTTCTCCCTCGCGCTCTGGAACACGAAGGACTCTATCTTGAAGGAGCGCCTTTTCGGCTTAACTGGACCAGAGGGTAATCACGGCGAGGACGTGAAGGAGTGCTACTACTACCTCGATTCAACGCCTACACACTCCTACATGAAGGCGCTGTACAAGTATCCACAAAACGAATTTCCGTACGCTAAACTCGTGGACGAAAACCGTCGGCGAGGGCGCCTGGAGCGAGAGTACGAGATCACCAAGACCGGCATATTCGATAACAACGAATACTTTGATGTGTTCGTGGAGTACGCGAAGGCGGGCCCCAACGACATGCTTATCAAGATCACCGCGCACAATCGGCACTCGAAGCCGGCGCCACTCCACATCCTTCCCCATGTGTGGTTTAGAAACACCTGGGCGTGGGGGCGCTCGGGTGAGGGATACACCATTAAACCACGAATCTCGATGCTCGGGAACGATCGCCTCCTGTTGGTTCATCCGCAACTCGATCCCTTCGTGCTCCTCCTTGATCCAAGCCTTGAACGGGATGAGATATCACCCGTTTTCACGGATAATGAGAGCAATCTCCAACGGCTCTTCGGTCGAGAGAACGAAACTCCCTACGTCAAAGACGCCTTTCATCGATACGTCGTTGATGGCGAGGTCGATGCGGTCAATCCGGAGATGGTTGGTACCAAATCCGCCTTCGTCTACAAGACAACGGTTCCGGCCCACGGCCACGTCGAGCTGAAGCTCCGTCTCTCCTCATCGTTAGCGCCTCAAAAAGAGACCTTTGGTGCGGACTTCGACGATATTTTCGCGTTGCGGAAGCGCGAGTGCGACGAGTTCTATACGTCAGTCATCCCCGCTGACGCCTCAGCTGAGGAGCGCATGGTCATGCGCCAATCGTACGCCGGACTCCTGTGGACGAAGCAGTTTTACTACTACTCCGTTAAGGAGTGGCTCGAGGGAGATCCTACACAACCGACCCCATCAGACTCTCGAAAGGCTCAGAAGAACAACGAGTGGAATCACCTCTACAACCGAGACATCATCTCCGTCCCCGACAAGTGGGAGTATCCGTGGTACGCCGCATGGGATCTCGCGTTTCACATGGTTCCCTTCGCTCGCATCGACCAGGCGTTCGCGAAGCACCAGCTCACCCTGATGCTGCGGGAATGGTACATGCACCCGAACGGTCAGATCCCGGCGTATGAGTTCGAATTCTCAAACGTGAATCCTCCCGTTCACGCGTGGGCGTGCTGGAGGGTCTACCAGATGGGTGTTGAGGCGGGAGAGCCGGATCGCAACTTCCTCAAGCGTGTATTCGCGAAGCTCCTGATCAACTTCACCTGGTGGGTCAATCGTAAGGACGCCCAAGGCAAGAACCTGTTCGCC
>JAULVA010000106.1:2257-8785 GCA_032111275.1 Bdellovibrionota bacterium | reverse complement strand
TTCTGTGTCATGCGACTCAAATTATCAGTAACCATCCACTGCCGCATCTCGTAAAGCGGTGCGGGAGCACCGCTACCTAGCAAAAGCACGCGTCAGCGTGGTTTTGCCTCCCTTACCTAGGGAGGTAGGAGGCCGCCCGAACGAATGACCCGATTAAGCCGCTGTCTGAACCGCGTCCTCTTCCTCGAAGAGCTCATCGATCACTGCCTTATTGCCAGTGTAGTCCTCGTAGTAGCGTTGAAGCTTTTTACGAAGCATGATTCGCGAACGGTGAAGTCTTGATTTAACCGCTGGAATGGAGAGGTTAAGGATCTCTCCAGTCTCTTGGTTTGAGAGACCATCTACATCACGAAGTACAAACACCGCGCGGTATTGGTCAGGAAGTCTATTTACAGCTTGCTGGATAATAGACTGCATCTCATGAGAGATAGCTACATTTTGGGAGAACGAGCCATTAAAGGTCTCGCGGTCGATGCAATATTGCTTAATAGCTGGTGAGAGATCGTCCATGCCGACGGTTTGCGACTGCTTTCTCTTACGAAGTTTCATGAACGCCGCGTTCACAACGATACGATAGAGCCAGCTTGAGAAGGCTGACTGGCCACGGAACCCGTCGATCTTTCGGTAAACGGTAGTGAAGACATCTTGCATTACCTCTTCAGCGTCCTCTTGGTTGCGCGTAAAGCGGAGGGCCAAGCTCATAATCTTGGACTCGTATCGTGAAACGATCTCCTCGAACGCGAGCGCGTCGCCGGCCTTGAACTGATTTACTACTTCTACGTCGGTAAGTTTTTTATCCTTCATTTTCTTTCTCCCTAAGTTTCGTTCGTCGTCAGTCACATTCGCTGCAACCAACGAGGGGAGGTTTTCGCATGAACGAACTCTGCAGTTGTCACAGCTCGGGAGCAGCTTTGTAAAAAGATTGTCTTGGTTTGCTTCGGATTCGCGACAAACGGGCTAAGCTGCTCAAATGAGCCGCCTTTTTTCGTCGTGCGGTAGGGAGAAACGGGTGTGTTTTTTTGAAAATAGTGAGATTCAGGGTGCGTTTTTTTGTTTTTTTGTGGGTTTGGGAGGGGTGGATGGATGATTTTTTTAGCCTGAACGCGCGGCTTTTTCGAGGAGCATCCCCCGGAGGGCCCGTCTCCTGACGGGCCGGAACTCGCACCGGAATATTTGCACATACCCGGCCCGTGAGGACACGGGCCCTCCGGATTGAAATCGCCTCGTGATTCACCTACGCCGCAATCGTCGCCGGCTTTTCGCCGCGAATGTCCTTGATTGAATTGTCGGTGTGAACGAATACAACCTTCGGCTCGTGCATATGCGCGGTTTCGGCTGGAAGATGCACAAAACCGGCGATGATGAGGGAATCACCCACCTCAACGAGGTGAGCTGCCGCCCCATTCACGTGAATCTCTCGTTGCTTATCGCCGCCATCCAGGATGTAGGTCTCAAAACGGGTACCACGGGTGATGTTCCATACGTGCACCGACTCATGGGGAAGGAGTCCCGTGGTTTCGAGGAGCAAACGGGGGATGGTGATACTACCCTCATACATGACGTTGGCCTCGGTTACCGTGGCCCCGTGAATCTTGGCGAGAAGTAGTTTTCTAAAAGCTCCATTCATATCACTAGGTTATCTTTCATGCGGGGAGCAGGTCAAGCTCAAGGTCCGATGAAAATGAGTCGATATATCAGGTAGGTAGAGCGGTAGAGACGCTCACACTCCAAGGGGAGACTTATGGTACGCACCTATCGAGAAGAACCTCAGGTACTCATCATCGACGACATAGCAGCCACGCGAACGCTTCTACGCGACATGCTTCGCGAGATGGGGTTCACTGACATCGTGGAGGCCAAAGATGGACGTGAGGCTTTGGATAAGCTCAAGGAGCACCGAGCGCAGCTGATTATTTGTGACAACGTGATGGAGGGGATGTCAGGGCTCGACCTTCTCTATCAACTTCGGAATCACGCGTATCTTGTCGACGTCCCCTTTATCGTCGTGAGCTCGTGCGGAGACGTTTCAACGGTGGACGCAGCTTTGGATCTTGGAGCTGAGGATTATATTATGAAGCCGGTGAGCTTTAAACTTTTCCGCCGCAAAATCCTCGACGTCTTGCACCGTCGGGCCTCTAACGTAGGCTAGCGCGACCTCCAGAATTTTTCGGATTGAGCTCTGATCAGAGCCCGATAGCTACTTACCAATCTTCGCCATCTCTTGCATAGCTTCCTGCATCTCTTTGAGGTCCTCTGGATCTAACGCGGTATCAGCGGCGGCATCCTTCGTGTTCATCTTCATGCCGTTCGCCATGACGATATCCCCTGGTTTCATGTCCGCCGCGCAGGGGCCAAGGCGTTTAGCTGTGATAGTAGTCTTTGAGCCAGGCTGTCCAAAGAGAGGGGGAGTCATCGTAGTCGTTACCTCGCCCTTGTATTCAGTCGTGAAATCGCCTGTGAAGCTCCCCGTGGTGTGAATCTTCGATCCCGCCATCGAGCACTCTGACTTGCTCTCAAATCCGGAAGCGGTTTTTCGCACGTCGTTTTTAGAGCAGGAGGCGCCCATTGATGTAGTGGCGTCCGTCGCCATCTTCATCATCTCAGCGTCGGTCGCCTCATCCACACACTCCTTCATCTTTTGCGGAGGGATCCCTTTCTGCATTGTGACAGTGGTCTCCCAGAGACCTGACGCGCGCTTCGGCAGATCCGTAGCGAGCGCGATCGATGGCAGGCTAGCGAAGAGAGAAAGGTAGATGATAGCGCGTGAGGTTCTCATAACGTGATCTCCGTGTAAGCGGCGCTGAACGAACGCGCCCCAGAGACCTTGCCCGAGCTCCCAACGCTCCGCAAGCGATTTTACATGGACTCGCTGGTTGGGAAATGGCGGACAACCCTTTCAATCAGGGTGGCGACACTCGCGGTCTCGGACGTAAACACCTCATACGATCGCTCCGCTGTCACCGCATCTCCCGTTTGAAGGGACATTTCAATTGTTCCCGCGAGGTGAGCGGCGTGTTTCGCTCCCACATCGAGGAGCATCCCTTTCAGGGAGTGGGCGGCAAGGGTAAGCTCTTTCGCTGACTCAGCGTCCGCCATCTTTCGCAGTGTAGCGAGCGGTTCATGGTAGGAACCGAGGAACGCGTTGAGCATGAGCTTCGTTCGACGTGGGGAGTCTCCCGAGCGTTCGAAAACGTCGATGATGTCGATACCGTCTGAGGAGTTGTCCGTAGAGCTGCTGGTATTGGTCGCGCGTACCTCCTCCCAGAGCCGACCAGTGAGATCTCGCAACGCGTGGTCGATAGAGAGCGGTTGAGACGATTCAGACGGAGTGGATAGCTGTTCTATTCCTTGTGAGGATGTGAGCGCGGTCAGCGCCGCGTCGAGGTCAGCAGGCCGAAGGGGTTTGGTTACCACGTAATCGATTCCACCCTGTTTAAATCGAACATGTTCCTCGAGGAGAGCGTGTGCCGTTATCGCGATGATCGGAATTCGTGTATGCGCGCCACGCTCACGCTCAAGTTCGCGAATCTTGCCAGCCGCCTCAACTCCTCCCATGATCGGCATCTCGATATCGGTAAGCACAGCTGTGATCGGGCAGTCAGAGTGTTTTTCGAGATCCTCTTTCAATCGTTCAACCAGCTGCTGACCATTTTCCACTGTCTCGACCTCGTATCCGGCCTCCTCAAGCATCTCTCGGATGATCAGGCGGCTCGTCGGTGTGTCATCAGCCACGAGAATTCTACATCGAGCCGATTCAGCGCGCCGATCCAATGACTGTTTCTCTCCCAGCACCTGTGGCTCGACGGGGGTCGAACGAGTAAGTCGGAGCACCTCTTCGGGAGCTGTCGGTGCGTCAGTGACGGTGAGGCGGCCGAGGGACTGCATCCGCTCGTGGGCGACCATATCGGAGGCTTTGAGTGAGGTGATGATCGGACACGTTAAGCGCTCTCCCATCTCACGGAGGTGTTCAATGAGAAGAGCGGTCTCGCTCGCTCGTGGAGAGACGAGAACGAGGTCCGGATTGTACATCCCGGACACCAGTCTTCCGAGTGCGTTCTCATCGGATGGGGAGAGTACCTCCACCGAACATTGGTAACGGGCCAATCCCTCTATCATCCAGCTCGTAAAGTTCGGTGAGTCGTCAATAAGAACGCAGCGCAGCGGCCGCTGAGGTTGAGGATTTTCCGCCCCGCTCTGGTCCCGAGTGAGCGGCACGATGATGCTAAAGGTCGTGCCTCGATTTGGTATACTGGAAGCGGATACGGTGCCTCCCAGTTGGTCGCATAGCGTTTTGACGATGGAGAGTCCAAGTCCGGTGCCCTCGTATTTCGTTTGAATCGTTTCGTCAGCTTGTACATACGGTTTGAAGATCCGCGCGACCTGCTCCTCGGTCATTCCGATACCGGTATCCGTTATCTGGAAGACAAGGAAGGCCCGTTCGGTATCCATTTCTTGTGGAGAAACGCGGAGTGATATTCCTCCCTCGTGGGTAAATTTGGTCGCGTTGGTGAGTAGGTTTACCAAGACCTGCTGAAGTCGCAGCGGGTCGCCTATGAAGCAATCAGGAACTCCCGGCTCGATGTCGAAGAGAAAGGATAAGTTCGGTTTGTCATCGACTCTTGGCGTGACGCTACGAACAGCGGCCCGAACCGTTTGCCGAAGACTAAAGGGAATGTGCTGGAGGTCTACAGCGCCGGATTCTACTTTAGAGAGATCCAGGATGTTATTAATCGTGGCGAGGAGTGTCGCCGCTGAGTCCTGAGCCATCTGTATGTACGCGCGTTTCGTTGGTGAGCCTTCGCTTTTGAAGAGGATTCTCAAAAGACCGGAGAGGCTGTGAATAGGGGTGCGGAGCTCGTGAGAGACGTGCGCGACGAAGGAGCTCTTCGCTTGGGTAGCTCGGAGCGCCTCATCTCGAGCGCCGGCGAGCTGAGTAGTTGTCTCCTCGGTGGTTCGGATGAGCGCGTTGAAGGTTCCGATCACGCTCCCGATCTCGTCCTGTCCATCCTCACGCACTCGCAGTGAGAAGTCCTTGGTGGAAGCGATCATGCGAATTCGGCTCGCGAAACGCTCAAGACGACCGATGACCGTTTTATTTAAGAAGGTAATCAGGATGATATTCGCGAGCACAAGGCAGATAGCGATAAGAGATACCATGTAATCGCGTGATGCCTTCCCCTGTTGATAGATAGCGCGAGGAGCCTGGTGGGAGATTGAGATCAGCGGTTGGCCGACCCTGTCATAGACGGTGCCCAGGGCCTCTATGTCATCTCCCCGCGTCGTAACCTCGGCGCGATACGTCTCTCCCTCACGGTGTGGAATGTCTCTCGCTTCGGGTCCGTATATCCGGGTAAATGAGAGATCTAGTTGGGTCCGTTTGCGAATCTGTTGTTCGAGCGCTGAAGAGAAGGCTCGGGTAAAGATGAGGAAGCCGTTGGATGCCTCTTTGCCTTGATTGTCAGTGATCGGAGCTATCGAGATAAAGAGGGGCTCGTTGTTGAGCGGAACGATGCCGGAGAACGGGCCGCTCTTGGGGGTCGCAAGGTAGGACGCGATCGCTGGGTGTGTTGTGAGCTCAGATAGGGTCGTCGGTGCTATGCGACGCAACGTCTCCTCCTCTGGGACAACCTCCTGCGCGAAGAGCGCTTTTTTCTCCTTTGATAGAAAGATTATGTGAACGAGTTCGAAGGGAGCCACCGCCTCATAGGTGACGTTTGTCTCGATGTAGGACCTATTCTTGCCCCGCATGAAATCGTAGGTCTCATCCCAGCGAGCCCAGTCGAGGGTGCGACTTCGCAGGTCATCAATAACGGCGTCGAGGCTCTGAAAGACCCGCTTCATGTTGAGCGCTGTCCTCTCTCGTTCTATAGAATCGAACTCTCTGAGAATAACGCTAGTGAATAGGAGATAGGTCGCCACGATGATCGTAGCGAATACGCTTGTGACGGCGATGGCGTTCTTGAGTCGAAGCCCCATGTGGTCCGGTCTCCCTGATACCCTTCTATGATCTGGATCGGCCGACCCTGGTGAACGCTTAACCAGTTATTTGGTAACGATATCAGGGATAACCTATCCCTTTGAGGTACCAATGAGTTAGGTAAGCCGCGAAGACTATAACGATATTTGGCATTATCCCCTTTAGACTTCCGCCGCTTCGGCTTATTGTTCAGCCCGACGTGTAGAAGAGATAATTGTGCGGGGTCTTTATGGTTGCAGTGCCTCAAGTTGTTCGCGACGCTGACCATAGTAAGTCGAATGCAAACGACGCGGCCGAGCCGAACAACGTGGCGCGCGGTTCTAACTGGATTCACGATTCCCTCCAGATAGTTGAAACTCCTCAGTGTGGCTTCGGTGTGGTCGCCCGCGAACCTATCGCCGCTGGCACGCTTGTTGTGATGTTCGGCGGTATCGTTACAACCATTGCTGAATTTGAGGAACTCCCTCCCAACCTTCAACATTTTCCCTTTCAGGTCGCGGACGAGCTCTTTCTCGGGCCGAGGGATGAATCGGACATCGGAGTAGGGGAGC
>JAULVA010000106.1:0-2247 GCA_032111275.1 Bdellovibrionota bacterium | reverse complement strand
AACCCAGTGTTGGATTTTCGGGGGCTATCGCGTTAGTCGCGTTGCGTGACCTCAAGAAGGGGGATCCCATCACCCTCGACTACGCTACCTGCGTTGCCTCGAACGATGACGCCTTTACCTTACGGTGTCGGTGCGGGGCTCTAAACTGTCGGGGCACGATAACGGGGCAGGATTGGAAGATCCCAGAGGTGCAGGACCGTCTCCTGCCGCACTACCAACCCTTTATCCAAGCGAAGGTTCTACGAGCGGAAGATGGGAGGCCTCTCGGAGGGCTCCTCCCGCTCTCACGCGTTTCCAATAACGATCGTGTGCAAACGACACCTCCATCATCGAGGCTTCCCTCTTCATGGGTAGGAAAGGTCGCTGATTTCTTCAAAGAATCGCTCAGGCAGGAGTGGATGGCGATACCGATCTGTATCCTGGCGGGATTCCCCAGTACCCTCGTGACGACCGCGATCATGTCGATGATATCCCCGGGCTTACGATATTTTGAGTTCGCGCGCAGTGAGGCCGGTTTCATATCGGCCGTGGCATTAGTCTCAAGTGTTCTTGGGTACGGAACCTATCTGCTCGCCTACTACGCCGGAATGATGTGGAAGGAGCGGCGCGATTGGTTTGTGGATGGGCGTGTATGTCGGCAAGGACTACGCCGTAAACTTAAAGTGATTCAGTATGATTTCCTCGCGCACCTCCCCTCTGATTTCTGGGTGATGCCGGTGATGGGGGCGGCGACAGGGGGACTGTTCGCCGCGGGAGCTTCGCAGTTTTGGTCGATCATCATCGCGCACACCGTAGCGGATATCGCATACGCAATTAAGGAGCCCTTTTTCTGGCACGGAGCCAAGGAGCTCGTCGCGTGGCGCGAGGGCCGCGCTGCTCACACCCCTTCATAAACGGCAGCTTATTACTGACGATGATGTGGCGCAGATACTATAGCAAGACCACACGGGCTTCGGGGTCTGGGTAGGTGAGCCTTGCAACACAACGAAATATCGGCAGCACCGGTGGTCGAAATCTCCCTGCGCGAGTGGTTTTTCTTCCAAAATCACTGGCGCAGGGTTTAGTGCGGGATCACCCTTACCGTTCGTCTAGCACTGCCAACGAGAAGGGGGCCCCTCCGCCAACCGCATCGAGAGCAACTACAGTTGCAATCAGTTGATCCGAGATTGTGAGCCCACGAGCCTCGATAGCAACCGTTTTTGTCCCGGCGAGGGTAACAAATACGTCATACACACCTGGCTTAACCGTGAGATAATCCGAGATCGCCTTGAACGGGACGTTCTTAAGAACCGGCTCAGTCCGGGCGATCGGCGTATCCGCTGCCGTCACGTAGACATCTACAGCGGGCGCGCTCGCCGCACCGTGCAGCACACGAACTCGCGCCGAGTCTGGGTCTGGTGTGGAACGGTCGGCGGTAAAGATGAGCGGCGTTATCTCCGCTGCCTTCCCCGCTGCTACAACCATGTAGTCGGTATTCTCAGCCAGTGTGGCGTGCGTATCGATTACAGAGGTGTCAGTGCCCGTTACATTGACCTTTATCCGTTTGTCTCCGGCGTCGAGTCCGAGAAAATCCGAGGCGGTGGTATAGGGAACGTTTTCCAACAACTGCCCCCCATCAACGAGAACGTCGACATTCGGAGCATCTGGAGAGGCGTGGAGCACCCGAAGGGTTGGCTCGTCCTTATTACTGTCGCCACACCCCTGCAAGGCAAACGCAAGACCACAAGCGATTACGGCTTTGCTTACGCGACCGCGGACTGCGCGTGCTCGCGCTACACTTTCCTTTATTAGTACGTACGGTTCCAGGCTCATAGTGTGCTCCTTCAAAAATGTATTACTGTACATCTTTTACAGTAATATCGCATCTCTTAACCATAAGTCAACATTTAATGTAAAATTGACGCAGGTTATTAATCAGGATAAACTAACGAAAGGTTTATGGTGGAAAGCCCCTGCTGCAGGAGCGGATCTGAAACGCCAGGGTTGGGGCCACCTGAAATACGTATGCCAAAGTCGCTACAGCCGCACATGATCATCGCCAGCATCCTGCGCCCCCTGGTGCGCTTCTGCCTCAGGCGTGGAGTCCGCGTTCAGGAGGTAGAGGCGTTAGTTCGACGCGCTCTCGTCGCTGAAGCTGAGCGCACGATACGCGAGGCCGGGGGCGCGGCTAGTGTGAGTAAGATCAGCGTTACAACCGGGATCCATCGCGTCGAGGTAACCCGGTTACTAACCGGCAAAGACAGCTCG
>JAULVA010000105.1:0-2949 GCA_032111275.1 Bdellovibrionota bacterium | reverse complement strand
AATCAGGAGCTATTAGACTGATAGCAGTAGGCCAGAGAATTTGAGGGGACTACTGGGCTCTTTGTTGCCCTTGTTACGTAATCGCCTGAGGATCCCCGTACCTCCACTGCTTCAACCGACGCAGGTTCGGCGCTATCTTCATCGCCGCCACATATCGAGCGAAGCCGGACCATGAGGGTCGAAAGATGTAACAGGTGGCGTGTGGACGCACGGTATCGGTCCAAAACGCCTTGTGGTGCGAACGGGGGCCTACGAAGTCGTATCGATGCCCTCCCTCATCAGCGACATGTTGAATGGTGTGCCGGATGAGAAGTTGCCCGGGGGCGTACTTCGAGAACGCCTCGTCGTAGGCGATCTTTGGCGAGTAGTACCGACCGTTCATCATGAGACCGATATCCATTGCGATAGGACGGTCATCTAGCTTCAGCGCGTTGAATCGCACATGCTCCGCCTCTCCCGCGGCGCTCAGCACGGCGCGATAGAACGACCTCACCCGCTGGTCACACGCGATCGCGCCACCGACCTGGCGCTTCCATCCCGCTCCCTCCATCGCGATAAACGCCTCAAGCAACCTCGGCTCGAAGAAGGGAACCGATGAGAAGGTCACCTTTCCACGTTTCTGAAGCTTTGTGAGGGACTTCAGGTGGGTCTTGCGAAAGCCGGCGAATTTCGCGGGGCATCCGGCGAAGATATCCGAGCTCCCTCGCGGGATATCCATATAGGGCGAGAGGAGGGTTGGCCACCTCCCGACGAGGAAGCCATCGTACGCCGCCCACTTCATCACTGACTCAAATCCGCCCCCACTCGGCACATGCTGCGCCTCAATCACATCCCACGAGTCATCCGCCCGGAGCGCGTTCCACACCTGTTGAGCGGCTCTCTCCTTCTCCCCCGATGAACATGAGAGGTCAAAGCGACATGAATGGACATTCGAAAGGCTGTGAAGAGTTCGAGCGGGCAGACCTCCGAAAAAGGTCTTTTGCCTCACGAGCGGTAGCACCCCAACTATCCGTGCCCCTTGGTGGCACAGAACAAGGATTCCCGAGGCGTCGCGCGCCAAGGTTTGATCAAAGGAGGAGAACCAGTAGGGCTGAAAAAAAGGTTCCGCCGATTCACCTGAGGATACGGCCGTCGTCCACCCTTTCGAGAGCTCCCGAAAGTTTGAGGGTGAACCACTCAGTATGTACGAGCCAATATCCTCGACAAAGCGCTCCCCGCCCACTTCGAACTCTTCTTTTTCGGGCGAAATCGGTCGGTACGCTTGAACGCTCATGCAGAGACGGGCTCCATCACTCTATGCATAGGCATTGTATGTGCCCTCTTTACGGGTCCCCATGAGCGAGCGCATGATCGTCCTCTAAAAAATGGTCCTCAAACAGCCCTTCGCGTCGGAGTGGACGAGAAACGATCGCACCGGCTTACCTAGGCGTGGCGACAGAGGGCCACCGGTCGCCACTATCTTTTCGGACGCAGGTGTACGTTCCAGGATGCGCTGCTTCCGCAAACACGATAGTCTCATCTCGGCTTGCCTGGGCATGGCAACAGAGTCCACCGATCGCCGAGATCTTTTCGAACGCAGCTGTACGTTCCAGGATGCGTCGCTACCGCAAACACGATAGCCTGATGCGACTATGCGTCTGCGCTCCTTCATCACTCATCCACTGGTGGTCGCTTTCACGAGTCTCCTTGTCCTCGCCGTAGCCTTCTACATCTACGTCGTGGACGCGAGCTCTCGACCCTTGATCGACTTTGAGGTCTATACGCAGGCTGGACGGGCACTCCTGGGTGGGGAAGACATCTATCAAAAAGCCTATCCCGTTACGGATCGGTGGGGACGCGCTATTCAGCTCCACTACTTCTATCCTCCCCTGCTCGCTCAGATCCTCTCCCTCTTCTCAACCGTGAACGAAAAGACGTTGCAGTTTTGGTGGTGTGCCCTCAACTTTATCATGCTTATCGTCACTACGGTCGCGATCGCTCGTACCGTAGCGAGGTCGTGGTGGGGCTCTCTGCCTTTACCTCGCCGCTCTCTCGTACTTGGCTTCTTCGTGCTCTGCTTTGAGCCGATCTACGTCGGGAACGGAGATGGACAGGTTACCGCTCTCATCTTGGGTCTGCTCGCTCTCACGATCTATGCCGCCGTCGCCAAACACGAGATCGCTGCCGGAGCGCTTCTCGCGCTCGCCGCTCACATAAAGATGACTCCGGCGCTCCTGATCCTGGCACCACTTCTTTTTGGCCGTTGGAGGATGGTGAGCTCGTTTATCATCGCGTGCGCCCTACTCACCCTACCGACCATCCTTGGACAGAGTGGCGTACAACCATTCTTCGATTTCGCCGCGTCGCTCACACACACCGTGAACGATAACCTGGTGAATGGCTATGTCTTCAACATGGTGATCTATCGAGCCCTTCTTGAGCCGTTCGGTCTCGCCCATGTGGCTCTTGCTCGACACGTCGTGATCTGCGGACTCCTCCTCCTAACGATAGTCGGAACGTGGCGAATTCGAACCCAACCTGGCATGGCATACCTACGAAATTTTGGGTTTTTGACCGTAGCGATGATTATCATATCTCCGATCATCTGGTTTCATCACTTCGCCTGGATGCTCATCCCCCTCGCAATCATCTCGATGAAACCCTCCGCCACCCCTGAGGAACGGATGAGGCACCTCACCCTAACCCTTGGGCTCTACTTCGCCCTCAGCCAAACCTACCTCTTCCACATCTGGGTACATAAGCTTGCGCCAACGATGATGAGTCTAACGACCCTGGTGCCAACACTTATCCTCGTCACGGTAGGCGCGCTTATCTATCGGCAGCGAGAGCCGTAACGAGTCTACATTCACTGCGAACGTGAATCCCTCGCGCCGATCCCCGAAACTGATGAGGAGCGCATTTACCGGACCCAGAATCCTACCTTGTCGGTCTCTATCCACTCCGGCGCCT
>JAULVA010000104.1:1165-7935 GCA_032111275.1 Bdellovibrionota bacterium | reverse complement strand
GCGTTTGAGAAAGCGGAGGGGTTCAGCTTGAGCTTCACACCGTTCTTCCTTGAGGCAACGGTGAAGGCTCTTGAGGCGTTCCCGTATGTGAACTGCTCGCTCGACGGCAAGAAGATCGTGCTTAAGAAGCATGTGAACCTCGGATGCGCGGTCGCACTCGGCAACACGGGCCTCATCGTTCCGGTTATCAAGAAGGCCGAGGAGAAGAACTTCGTTGGTATCGCTCGTTCCTTGAACGACCTGGCGCAACGCGCTCGCTCGAAGAAGCTTGTTCCGGACGATGTAGCTGGCGGAACCTTTACCGTCACCAACCCTGGCGTTTTCGGCACGATCATCGGAACCCCGATCATCAACCAACCTCAGGTGGCTATCCTCTGCCTCGGCGCAATCAAAAAGCGACCAGTGGTAATCGATGACATGATCGCTATCCGTCAGATGTGCTATCTCACGCTCTCATACGATCACCGTATCGTCGACGGATCACTTGGTGGCCAATTCTTGGCGTTCATCAGAGATTACCTCGAGAACTGGGACCTTAACCGAACCCTGTAGTCTCATGCGAGTTATCAGCGGTTCCGCCAAAGGCCGCGCCCTTAAAGCGGTTCCAGGAGATTCCACTCGACCGATACTCGATCGAGCGAAGGTTCCTCTGTTCGATATCCTCAGGTCGTTCGTCCCGAACAAACAGATCCTCGATCTCTTTGGGGGCACCGGCCAGATCGGCATCGAGGCATTGAGCCAAGGTGCCGCGCACTGTGTGTTTTGCGATACGAACGCGCGAGCGATCTCGACTATCAAGGACAACCTGGCGACAACCCAGCTTTCAGATAAGGGAGAGGTGCGCCACACCGACGCGTTCGTCTACCTCAAGAACTCATCAAAGGTTTTCGACCTCATCTTTGTGGCTCCCCCGCAGTACAAAGGGATCTGGAGCGAAGCGATGAGAACGATCGCGGAGCGGCCTCATCTCGTGGCCGACGATGGCAAAATAGTGGTTCAGGTCGATCCAAAGGAGTACGAGCCCCTCGACCTGCTCTCGTTCAAAGAGGAATCCCAACGAAAATATGGGAATACTCTCTTTGTGTTTTATTCGAAGAATCAAAGATAAGCGCCGTCACACAATTCAAGATAAGGAGTCCAACATGCGCATCTCCGTTCCCGTAGTTCGTCACTGGAAGGTAGCCGACGGCAAAAACAAGCCGCTTGTCATGGTCACCGCGTACGATTACACATTCGCGAAGCTCGCCGAGGCGGCGGGGATGGATATCCTCTTGGTGGGAGACTCTCTCGGCATGGTTATCCAGGGGCACTCATCCACACTTCCGGTAACCCTGGATGAGATGATCTATCACACCCGATGTGTTAGTCGCGCGGCCCACAACGCTCTCGTTGTCGCCGATATGCCGTTCCTCTCGTACCAGATCTCTGAGACACACGCGATCGAAGCGGCAGGACGACTCATTAAGGAGGGCGGAGCCTGCGCGGTGAAGCTTGAGGGTGGCGAGGTCATGGCGTCAACGGTGCGACGCCTGGTCGACCTCGATATCCCAGTGATGGGTCACATCGGGATGACCCCCCAATCTATTCACCGGATGGGTGGGTACAAGGTTCAGGGCCGATCCACCTCAACCGGAGCGGGCTCCGCAGAGCAGATCGTTCGAGACGCCAAAGCGCTTGAGGAGGCTGGCGCGTTCTGCATCGTTATCGAATGCGTTCCTCAAGACTTGGCTAGCACAATAACACGGGAGCTTTCCGTTCCCGCCATAGGTATCGGCGCTGGTCATGCTTGTGACGGCCAAGTACTGGTCAGCTACGACCTTCTCGGACTTCAATGCAACGACCACCATCCAAAATTTCTTAAACAGTTCGCACAGCTTGGCCAGGCAGCCATCGAGGCGCTCTCGACGTACGGTGAAGAGGTGCGTTCTCGTGCATTCCCCTCAGCCGCTGAGTGTTACGATAATGTCGCACTTCGTCCAAGCCTTGCACCGGAGAGCTGCCAACTCGTGAACAGTGCGGAAGAACCGAAGGCGGTTGCCTAACGACATCAGGGAACTTGAAAAGTTAATGTATCACAGGAAAGGCATACCTCGGGTTCTCCCGAGTGACCTCCCTGCGGCACCAGGCGTTACGTTAGTCTGACTATCGATGCAGATACGGGCATGCTACCGTCTACGAATCACTATGAGTGCCGCGCTACGGAATGGTTTGTACAAACGACGGGTGAAAATCACCCTCGGCGCTCTTATCATCGTTGCGATATTCTCGGCACTTGCGGTCATCCGCTCTCACATCGCGCTCACCCAAAATACTTTTTTCCGCGCGCCTCCCCCTGCTTATTCTCTCTATTCAGCGGACTTCATGTGTTTCTACGCGGCGGCTCAGGTAGCAGCTCAAGGCCTCTCCACCGTGTACGACCCTGCGATACTTAATGCTGCTCAGGCCGCGATTACGGAACCAGTGCAGGCCGCCAATCCGCACTACAATTATGTCTACCCGCCGTTCCTCACTCCGTTCCTTAGGCTTTTTTCAGATCTCTCATTTGGTAAAGCTTACTATGCGTGGATGGCTATCTCCTACCTGATGACCACATGCGCTGTATTCCTGCTCACGCCTACCGGTTTCAAAAGATGGCAGAAAATCCTATGTGGCGCTTTGCTGCCACTAGGATTTCCATTCTTCTCGGCTACTGTTTTAACGTCGGGACAGTTGTCATCCATCGGACTTCTTATTTTCGCTTTAGTTATAAGGCTGCGCAAAGTGTCTCATTGGTGGGCTGGAGTAGCACTTGCCCTTGGGCTCTATAAGCCCCCGCTCTTTGTGGGGTATGTGGTACTCGCGCTGATGGCGAAGGAATGGAGGCTCTTACAAGGGCTCCTCGTTGGAGCGATAGCTATCGTAGGTCTCTCTATCGCATTCACAGGACCCGCACCGTGGTTGGCGTTTTTAAGCGAAGCATCAGGCTACGTGTACGGTCGCTCATTGTCAGACGGCCGAAGCCTTCCCCCCGGAAAAGGCATGGGGCTTCTGAGTGCGGCTATGTGCTTGACGGGAAGCACTACGATCGGTTGGTCACTCTTTCTCATGCTCTCTGTGGGTGCGATGCTCCTCCACACTCGTGCGTATCAAGGAGGAGTCGGAGATGCAGAGTTTAGGGAACGATTCGAGCAAGCATCACGTACAACGCTGACATACTTCTTGAGCATTCAAGCTATCAATTACGACGCCGCTCTCCTCCTTGTTCCGGCTATGCTAGTCGGAGGCGCTTATGTTATGCGCCCGCCTGCGCTACATGACCTTTACTTTTTCACATCCTCTCTCGTGTTACTTGTTGTGGCTGGAATGATGGACACCGAGAACGGAAATAGCATGAGCACGGGAGGCATCTCCGTTGTGCTATTCTGGTTCGTATTGCTCCATCTGTGGAGGCACGGCAGGACCTCCGTGCATCACGCTCGCCAGGTAGATACTCTGACGTAACTCGCCGTTTGTCCCAATGGTGCGGATGTTTTCCTCGAACACTACACCGTGAGCGTATCGAGATATCCGGGAACAACGGCATTCCATCCCATCTCCCTGCGAAGGGTTTCACTAAAACGCTGAGCCGACTCCGGCTCTCCATGCACAACCGCGACACGACCCGGGGTGCCCGAACATGAGCGACACCAACGGAGAAGCTCATCTCTATCGGCGTGCGCGCTTAATCCGCTTACCTCACACACCTCAGCGTTGACCGGGACCTCATCACCCAGAAGCCGCATCGTTTTATTGCCACGCTTGAGCCAATCGCCCCGGGAGCCGCGAGGTTGATATCCAACGAACAGCACCGTGTTTCGCTTGTCGGATACTCGGTGTTTCAAATGGTGAAGTATTCGCCCACCGCTTAACATGCCACTCGCGGAGATGAGGATCATCGGCTCCTCAATCGAGTTCAGTTTGATCGACTCCTCTTTTTCGCGGGTGAAATACATCTTTGAAACCGCGAAGGGATGCGCTCCTCGCCGGAGAATCTCTTTCGACCGTTCATCATACTCGTGTGCGTGGTGCCGATAGATAGCGGTAGCGTCCGATGCCATGGGACTATCGATAATAACCGGAATATCCGGGATACGTTTAGCCGCCTTGAGTTCCCTGAGATAGTAGAGAAGTGTCTGGGTCCGTCCAACAGCGAAGCTCGGAATCATTACCACACCACCTCGTTTATACGTCCTCGTGATGATGGCTGCCATCTCATCCTGGAGATGTCCGCCATCGTGCAGACGGTCTCCGTAGGTTGATTCAATAAGCAACAGGTCTCCCATCACCAAAGGTTGTGGATCGACAAGGATCGGCTCTCCGTACCTCCCGATATCCCCTGAGAATACGATCCTCTTTCCCCCAATCTGAAGCGTAATCGCGCACGCGCCGAGGATGTGACCCATCGGGGTCCACTCCGCTGTGACACCATCAAGGATCGGAATCCGCGTATTCATGGGGCCGGGATTAAAGAGCTCCAGAGAGGATTGCGCGTCCTCGGCGGTGTAGAGTGGGAGCGGAGGATGGTGGCGGGACTTCTTGTGCTTCGCTCGAAACGCCGCCTCCTCCTCTTGAAGTCGTCCACTGTCGAGCAACAACAACTTAGCGAGGTCAGCCGTTCCGGGCGAACAAAACACGGGAGCTCTCAAGCCTAGCTTGTAGTAGCGCGGGAGCATGCCCACATGATCGACATGCGCATGGGTGAGAAGAACAGCCTGAATAGAGGCCGGATCAAAGTGAGGTGGCAGCCAATTACGCTCCCGCCACGAGCGTTCCCCCTGGAAGATACCGCAATCAACGAGCAGCCGGATGTTTCCGTAGGTAACAAGATAGGTCGAGCCCGTTACGGTTCCCGCCGCGCCCAGAAATGTGATTTGAACATCCATACGCCCTCGTCGATAGGATTATGGGTTTTTATGGGGTTGTACCATGAGGTCGCTTCCATCGCATGCATAAAGCGATCTCAATTACCGCAAGATGATCGCTAGACACCACGCCTCATAACCTGCGATTGTTGAACCAAGCCAACCGGATAGCGTCCCACATACCTGAGCACACCATGGCACCGATCAAGAAGAACAAAAAACAGCAGCCCTACAAACCGACGATAATTACAAAGAGGTCCCTCTCCTTCCTTGAACAGTACATCAACAATCCATCTCCCACGGGATTTGAGGCGAGCGGGCAGAAGCTATGGCTCTCCTACATTAAACCGTATGTCGACACGACCGAGGTGGACAACTACGGAACCGCGTACGGAGTGATCAACCCCAAGGCGCCATTTAAGGTTGTGATTGAAGCGCACGCGGACGAGATCTCGTGGTTCGTAGCGTACATTACCGACAACGGACTTATCCACGTTCGGCGAAACGGCGGAAGCGACCATCAGATAGCCCCATCAAAGAGAGTGGACATTCACACCTCCGAGGGGATCGTCAAAGCTGTCTTCGGATGGCCCGCGATTCACACACGCTCTGATGGAAAAGAGGAGGCTCCGAGCCTCAAAAATATCTTCCTCGATGTTGGCGCGAAGTCGAAGAAAGAGGTCGAGGAGATGGGCATCCACGTAGGATGCGTCATTACGTATGAGGATCAATTTATGGTCCTGAATGACCGGTACTACGTCGGACGCGCGCTTGATAATCGAATTGGCGGATTCATGATCGCTGAGGTGGCGCGTCTTTTCAAAGAGAACAAAAAGAAGCTCAACTACGGGTTGTACATCGTCAATAGCGTGCAGGAGGAGGTCGGACTACGAGGAGCTGAGATGATCGCTCACACCATCAAGCCAAATGTCGCGATCGTGACCGATGTATGCCACGACACCTCGACACCGATGATCAACAAGATCGTTGAGGGCGACACGCGGTGTGGCGGCGGACCCGTCTTGACCTACGGACCAGCGGTGCATAACAAGCTTCTCGACCTCATCATCACAACAGCGACGAAACATAAGATTGAGTTTCAACGGGATTCTGTCTCGCGGGCCACGGGTACCGATACAGACGCGTTCGCGTACGCGAATGGTGGCATTCCCTCAGCTCTTATCTCGCTCCCCCTCCGCTATATGCACACGACAGTGGAGATGGCCGAGATCAAAGATGTCGAGGGTGTCATCAAGTTAATGTACAACACCCTCCTCGACCTTAGCCCGAGCTTTAACTTCAAATACCTGTAACCACTGTACAAACGGCTCAAGCCTCGCTGCGCATATCCTGGTCATGCACGTGCCCACGAGCGCCCGCCGGCTGGCAGCCTACGTATGGAAAATCACAACGGAGTTGAGGTAGCTTATCGTCGTGAACTCCGACCCTCCCCATCATCGCTTTGGTCGTCGCGACTACGTTAATCCCAACCGGCACTATGCCAACCGGGTAAACGCTCCTGTGCTTGCTGAGCAGCAGGCTGAGGCGGCGCTGCGGGAGCTGAGAGAGCGGTTCGAACTGGCCGAACTAAATCCAGAAGATCAGAAAGTGGTCTCGGAGGTGGTTGGCTCAGCTTGGCGCATCCTAACGCTCATCGGGTTTCCCGACTTCGACGAGATCAGGCAGGTCAGAACTGAGGAGTGGCCAAGCATCATAGAGCCGGCTCAACACGGCCTGGTCGCGCTCGCGCTTGAGACTATCGGTTGGTATCACTTCGGACTTCGTCCCTACGACATTGATCGCACCGCGCGAGTCTTCGATCGATGTCTCGAACTCACTCCTCAAAACCAGCGAGCTCTTGAGCGTTTCGCGATCGTGGCGAATGAAATT
>JAULVA010000104.1:0-1155 GCA_032111275.1 Bdellovibrionota bacterium | reverse complement strand
GCCGTCAGCATCCCCAAGGAGGCAGCAATCGTAGCGCGCCTGCGTCTGCACGAAGATGCCATCCCTAGTTTGCATCAAACGCAGCGCGGTCAGCATGCAAACATTATTGCTGTATGCTCTTCCAGCAACAGGAAACCGCTCTGGGCTACAAACTTCAGTGCAAAAGGAAGGTGGTTAACATCCTTCTTGATGTCTTTGGGATCACCGAGGGCCATCTGGTCGGAAAAGGGGAACAGACGATCGCTCAGTTGATGAAGTCTCGAAAGCACGCCGAGCGAAAGTTCGTATTCAATATTCTGGGGCATCTCTCGCGTTTCAATTGCGCGGTCGGCGATTTTTTCGGAAACGGTACTCAGCTCAGCCTCGGTATCGGCGCGGCGTGTTGCCAACTAGAGATGCTCGACCTGCCGCGAGACATCTCTAACCTGGTGACTCTTTGCACGAGTCGTTTAGAGGAGGTCAGTCCTCAAGAAGTAGCGGGAGACGAAACCCCCTTGCTCTGTTCTATTCTGAGATCTCTGTCGGCGCTCTGCGACGCCAAGTGGCGAATTTTCAAGAATCAGAGCGCTCATAGAAGAGTCAAAGAAATCGGAGCGTTACTGTCCATTATTGAGCACAACAAGGGCCAATGACCCGTGCCATGAGGCTCGCCAACGCGACGCTCACACAATTCTAACACCAGCCAAACGCTTTGAGGCTCGGTGCTGCTACCAACTCCATTGCTTTTCAGCTAGGTATAGCCCCGTCCAATTTATATTTTTCGTGTGTTGGAACTTATGTGGCTTGACCGTGCGATTAAATGGCTTCTTCCGCGTGAAGAGCACTTCTTTGTTCTCCTTCAACGTGGCGCTCAGTGCGCTAAAGACGCAAGCGCCCTTCTCGTCAAGTGTACAGAGGACGCCGATCGCTCAAGCAGAGAGCTCACCATCAAGAAGCTGAAAGAGGTTGAGCACGAAGCGGATCGGGTCATCGTTGAGGTGTATCAGGAGCTCAACCGAACCTTCGTAACCCCGATCGACCGTTCAGATATCTACAAGCTCGGATCGGAGCTTGAAAGCATCACGGACGCGATCTACTCCACCGCGTTCCAAATCATCGTACACGCGATGGAGGACCTCCCCGCTGGAAGTCGTGAACTCGCCGTGTTGGTCGATC
>JAULVA010000103.1:0-6663 GCA_032111275.1 Bdellovibrionota bacterium | reverse complement strand
GCCCGGAAGACAACTTGATCGTTGGTCATTGGATCCTTGGCCCCCTCCGGTAGGAGGGGTTGTCCCATTGGAAGCCGTAGCGGAGCGGAGGCGTGGCTGTTTGGTTCTTGTGCGACCCTGAAAGGGGCGCGGCTGTTTGATCGAAATTGTTGTGTTGTAAAAAGAGCCACAAGGATCCTGGTGCTTCGACTCGGTCTGTCTGGTTCTAGGGATGCAGCCCCGGAAGGTGTGGCGCCTGGCGCGCCTTCCGGGGGTTACATGCCAAGCAATGGAGATACAGCGAGTGACGAAAACAACACTCAACCCAAACCATTACAACCACCTATCCCCCCACCCGCGAAGGCTTAAGTTGATTCCCTCCTCTGCCGATAACCCACCAGAGGGGCTGGATTTTAGCCCCCGGTAAGAAGCGACACCATGGTCATTGGATCCTTGGCCCCCTCCGGCAGGAGGGGTTGTCCCATTGGAAGCCGTAGCGGAGCGGAGGCGTGGCTGTTTATTGATCATTGATCGAAATATTTTGCGCCCTTCGACTCGCCGCTTGGTGGCTCGCTCAGGGCCTCGCTGCGCTCGGGAGGCGCGGCTGTTTGATCGAAATTGTCGCCCTGTAAAAAGATCGCCAAGGGTCCCGGTGCATCGACTCGGTATGTCTTGTTCTGGGAATTAAACTACCGGTCTGTCTCGCGCCCTCCGGTCATACTATGGGTAGCTGGGCGACGAGCGGCTTGCTCTGGTAGAGCATGACACTGGAGCGGAGCGCTTTGGCGCGGCCGCTCATCGCGACGTGATGCCCCAATCCGTCTGCCTTCTCACAAGGCGTGGTGTTCGCTGAACGTGTCCTTGTACGCCGCGATAAGCCGCTCATACACCTCGATAAGACGGCTACGCAACGGAACCGCCAACTCCGCGAGTCTGCGTTGCTCTTGGATGTACTCCCCGCGACCCCGTTCATGCTCGTTGAATTGGTTGCCTTGAAGACATCCAGCATCTCTGAACGAATCTCTGACTTCTCTGCAGGCCGGATCACAAATTAATTGAGTGTATGGTTCTCTCCAAAAGACGCGACTCAAAGATTCAGAGAAGCAGGAACGACTTGACCGATCATGCCATCCGTGAATCCATGAGGTAACACTAAACACGAGGAGCCCGAAATGACATCCAGATGCACCATCGGAAATAAAATTTGAAAGCGACCAGTTTTTCAGTGTGGAGATGGTCACCCTACACTGGTAATTGGAAGTGTGGGCACATCGCAAAAATCAGACAGCCTCGCGACGGAGATTGAGAAAACTAAGCGAGCGGTTGCTTTGGGTGCTCACGCTGTCACTGATCACAGCTTCTACGGCGATATCGTCGAGTATCATAGGGGTTTGATCGATAACGTAGACGCGTATATCTCCACCGTCGCGAATTATGAGCTAGCGGCTCGATGTCGAGACGATGGCACCGGCTTCCGTGGAGTTAACGACCACCTACCCATCGACATTTTACGAGAGCAAGTCGAGCGTGGCATGGATATCATCACGATTCACGCCTCTTTCCTTCAACGACATCTGGCAAGCGTTTCGACATCGAAGCGGCTCATTCCAACTACGAGCAAAGGGGGGTGGAATCATCTCAAGCTGGATGGGCTCTCGAGGTGAGGAAAATCCCTACTACACCTACTATGACGAGATTCTCGACATGTTCAAGGAGTACAACACTACGATTTCGTTAGGGACGGTTTTTCGTCCAGCCACTGTCTGCGATTCATGGGATGACGTTCTGAGCGAGGAGCTAACGGTCATGGGAGAGCTCGTGGAGCGGGCTTATGACAAGGGCGTGCCAATCATGATTGAGGGACTCGGACACTCAACAATGGGAAACATGCAGGCACACATTACGATCGCCAAGACACTGTGCCATGGAGCCGCGTATCGAATGTTGCCGATGGCAACCGACATCGCGCTGGGATACGATCACATATCAGCCGCTATCGCCGCGGCCGTTCAATGCGGCGTCAACGCCGTGCTTTGCGTGAGTAGAGCGGAGCATATCGGACTACCTCGTGAGGAGGACCTTGAAGAGGCTATCATCGCCACTCGCATCGGAGTCCACTGTGGTGAGATATCCCTGCCAAACGCCGACCTCAGTAAAGATAGACAGATGTCAATCACTCGGTGGAAGGAAGGCTGTAAAGGGGATTGGTCCTGCGCGATTCATCCCGAAGGCGCAAAGCAAGCTCTTGAACGTTATGACCGGCTAGACGATCAGATCATTCAATGCTCCATGTGTGGCTCCTATTGCGGAATCGCAGCTGGCATATCGACCGCAAAGCACGGAGCCAAAGCTAGTCTACAGGTTTTGGCGGCGGCGAATGGGTAGTATTCAGGCACTAGCTAAAACTGGGGTTAATCTCGAGCTAGAATTCTTTGCGGCGCGATTCCACGCGCACGAATACAAGATGGCTCACAGCTTTTCTCTAGTTCCCAGCGAGAATTCTTTGTCACCTTTGGCTCGTAAGGTCCTCGCGTCCGACGCTTACGCAAGATATTTCTTTGATGATGACCGAACGTCAAACATATGGGCCTTTCCCGGTGGGAAATATATCGGCGACATTCAACATGAGATAGTAATACCGGCTCTAAGGCGACTTAGTAACGCTAGGTTTATCAACGTAAAGCCGATCTCGGGCCTAAGTTGCATGGCAATTACCTTGAAAGCGTATTGCTCCGCGGGCTCGAAGGTCTTGCTCATTGACCCAAATATGGGAGGACATTCCTCCACCGCTGGCGTGGCGAAGCATCTTGGAATCTCTCCAATATTTTTGCCCTACACAGACACCTCCAAGTTGGATGTTGACCGACTTGCGAGAGTTCTTCGGTCTGAGAATATTTCTCTGATCTACCTCGATTAATCGAACTGCCTGTTCCCTGTGGATGTCTCGATCTTACGAAACGTTATTACTGACATCAATTCTGAGACTAAGCTTCACGTGGACACAAGTCACATTAACGGCCTCATTCTCGGAGGAGCTCTCGAGAACCCGTTGCGTCTGGGCGCCGACTCATTCGGAGGCTCCTTCCACAAAAGCTTTCCAGGGCCTCGTAAAGGGTTCTTCGCGACGAATGACCCAAGAATCAGTAAAGAATTCAGCGCCTGTGCCAATCTGTTAGTTAGCCATCATCACGCGGGTGAGATGCTCGCGCTGGCGGTTTCTCTGATTGAATTCGAGTGCTGTGGCGGAGCCGCGTACGCTCGACAGATGGTCACTAATGCCCAAGCATTTGGTCGAGTTCTATCTACCGCTGGGTTGACCGTGGCTGGGGCCGACGGTAATTTTACGAAGACCCATCAAGTTTGGGTTATCAATGATACTATATTGGATGGCACCGCGACGTCTCAGCGGTTGTATGAGGCTGGACATATCGTCAATTCATTTGGCTACCTGCCGGGGTTCCCGTCAGGTGGAGTTCGACTCGGGCTTAATGAGGTAACTCGTTATGGGCTACTAAAGGAACACTCCGAACAATTAGCCGCGATTTTCGCGGATGTAGTGAGCCGAGGACGAATGGAGACAAATCAGCGATTAGTCACTGGCTTACGAAAACAATTTTCTGAACCAGCCTATTGTTTTACGTCCATGGAATTTTAATAAACAAAAAGGAGATACACTATGAATCCAGCCACAAACCCTAAGGCAGAAAGACACCTACAAAAATATTCGCCTGAGGCGCTGAGCTTACCCAAACTGGATCCCGAGATAGTCGAGCTGATCAAAAATGAGTGGCATCGACAGAGCTCAAATATTCGCCTGATCGCCTCCGAAAACTATCAAACTCCGGCGGTTATGGCAGCGTACACAAATCCTTTTGTAAACAAATACTCAGAGGGTTATCCGTACAAATGGAAGGACGGGGAGAGGCTTAATCTGAATGGCCGCTACTACAACGGACAGGAATTTACGAATCACCTTGAAAATTTAGCCATCAAGCGGGCTTTGGACCTCTTTGCTCCAGGGATGCAAGATAAGTACCACGCGAATGTTCAGCCCCTATCAGGAGCGCCAGCTAATTTCGCTGTATTGAACGCTTTCTTGGAGAAGGGGGAGACATTTCTCGGACTTTCACTTGATTACGGCGGTCATTTGACTCACGGGCATAAAGTAAGTGTTACAGCTAAATTCTTCAACGCCGTTCAGTACAAGCTGAACCAGGATAACCTGCTCGATTATGACCACATTAGAGAGCTAGCGCTTCAACATCGGCCCAAACTGATCATTTGTGGTGCCACCGCATACTCTCGCATGATCGACTTTAAGCGATTCGGTGAGATTGCCCGAGAGGTGGGAGCAATTTTGGTAGCGGACATTTCCCATATAAGTGGGCTTGTGACCACAGGGGAGCATCCTCACCCTTTCCCACACGCCGATGTCATTACAAGCACTACTCATAAAATTCTTCGAGGCCCTCGAAGTGGGTTGATTATTTCTAGAAAGGAGCTGGGGCCGGCGATTGATAGGGCTGTATTCCCAGGCCTGCAGGGAGGGCCGCACATGAACACCCTGTGCGCGCTCGCCGTTGCTTTGAAAGAAGCCTCGACTGATGAGTACAAGACATACACGCATCAAGTATGCCTTAACGCCCGGGCATTGGCAGAGCGTCTTCAGCAAAACGGGTTCCATATAATCGGGGGTACGACAGAAAACCACATGGTGCTGATTGACATATCTAAGAGCGATCCTGCCCTTCGACTGGAACACGGCGGAGTCTTGGCTGATATCGCGGAGAAGGCTCGTATCGTAGTCAACAAAAACTCCGTGCCAGGTGACGCAAAGCCGTGGCTCCCCTCTGGAATTCGAGTTGGCACTCCAGCGGTCACCACCCTTGGAATGAAAGAACAGGAAATGGCTCAGATTGCAGATTGGATAACCGTTGTCGCCAAGTCGAAGGGAGAGGAGGCCGTGCTAAGTCACGTAGCGGATCAGGTGATGGATTTTATGAAGAAATTCCCGATACCAGGCTACGAGGAGATGACCGCCGTTATTGGTGACTAGCACACGGAAATCCCCCGCATCCAAGGCTTGTATTCAGACAGGAAGAAGCGATGGATGAGGGGGAAAGCCTCTGCATTGTGACTACCTATTTCTCTTGCCGTCTCACAAGGCGTGGTGTTCACTGAACGTGTCCTTGTACGCAGCGACGAGCTGTTCATAGAATTCGATGAGACGGCTACGCAACGGAACCGCCAACTCCGCGAGTCTGCGTTGCTCTTGGATGTACTCCTCGCGACCCTCGGTTGTCTCAATTAGGATAGGCTCGAAGCCTTGGTCCTTAAGATCATAGGGACTCGCTCGCATATCGATCCGTCTGGCATCGGCGGCGAGAAGGAAGGTGTCAGCGATAAGCTCGCTGGAACACCAAGGGGCGATCTTATGGGCGAAGCGATACAGGTCCATCGTCACATGAATACACGCTCGCTGATCGAAGTTGGTAGTAGCCTCGCGTGTGAGGTGATTTTTATTGAGCGGCACAGCGTCCGGGGTGAAGAAACGAAAGGCGTCGAAGTGGGTGCAGCGGAGATCAGACCGCTCCACGATGGCATTGATCTCCTCGGCGGGGAGCCTGAGAGGAACTGAGGTGTGGCGAGGAGCGTCGCTCCGATACACCATCGCCCACTCGTGCAATCCGAAGCAGCTAAATTGAGGCGGGCGATTGGCGATGCCGGTCAGATATTTGAACGCCCACTCCAGGAACGGTCGACGACGCTCCGGAAATGAAAGTGGATCTATCACAGCGACCGAGTCGCCGAGTGTGAAATGCTCGGCCCAATCGAGCTCATCGGCTGAAGCGTCCTCAAGCGGAACGCCGATACCGGGGCTCCATCGCTTGAGGTGCGACGGGCTAAATGGGTAGTATTCAAAAAGAAAGTCGTACACCGGATTCGCAACATCCCGACTCGCCCGTGAAATGCGGTCATCAGCCCACACGGAGACCCGCTCCACATGCGCCGCGCGCCTGGTTTCCCATTCTGAGCGAGTAAGTGTGAGAGGTGTGCTACCTGAGACCAACGGCGTGCCTTACACGAGCGATAGTTTGCGACGCGACAGCCTCCGCCTTGT
Organism: Bdellovibrionota bacterium; assembly: GCA_032111275.1. Classification (GTDB taxonomy): domain Bacteria; phylum Bdellovibrionota_C; class UBA2361; order UBA2361; family OMII01; genus OMII01. The sequence goes on along the minus strand of JAULVA010000103.1, from coordinate 563 downwards.
CAGCGCCCTTCGCCAATTCCCGACGAAGAAGGGGCTCGTCCTTGCGGTATTCGTTGTAGCGATCGCGCATCTCTTTCACGTGGTCGTTAATCACCACAAAGAGCTCATCCTTAGCGTGTCCCCAACCCATGCCGCCCTGAGCGAGACGAGCGGCGAGGTCGTCGTACTGCGCCTTGGTGGCGAAGAGCGCGAAGAGTTCACCCAGGCTCGTTCCGGCGAGGGTCTTTGGTTCCTCAAGCCCCGTTGAATCTGTCTTCAGGGACATCAGTTTCTTGCGCAAGCTCTTCTCGTCGCAGAAGAGAGGAACCTCGTTGTTATACGACTTGGACATCTTGCGACCATCCAACCCTGGAATGGTCATCACCTCCTGCTGGATGAGGGGCTCTGGAAGCTTGAGCAGCTCGCCGTAGGTTGCGTTGAGGGAGCCCGCCATATCGCGCGCCATCTCAACGTGCTGCTTTTGATCTTTTCCGACCGGTACAATATCCGTGTCGTAGAGAAGGATATCCGCTGCCATAAGCACCGGATACGAGAAGGTGCCCAGGTTAACCTCAAGCCCCTTA
>JAULVA010000102.1:0-9096 GCA_032111275.1 Bdellovibrionota bacterium | reverse complement strand
GCGGGGAGTCATTGCTCTCCATCCCCAGACCGCGAGAACGATAACGGCTAAAATAAGAACCGCGTTTCGATATATGAGGCCAAGGATCGTATGGATCACGTGCCCAAGCGGTGAATTCTTGGGAGGTGTGTCTTGCATTTTTCTCGTCTTTCCGTGCATGGGTGACTAGTGTATCGAGATTACCATTTTTCGAGCAGTGTCAATCTCCCGCGCGGCGCTCTTTTTGAAATTTCTTCTATCATTCCGCGAAGATTCCTCCTTTCGAGAATCGAGGTGAGCCTCTATAGTTTCGCGCATGAATCTTGCCGAAGTTTTTGAAAAGTATCCCGCTAATCAATCTGATGTTGCTCACGTTGTTCAGCAGAACGGGCTTCAACCCCAGGTAGCTCAGCGACCAACCTCTGAAATCGCCCGCCTTGAGGCTCTCTTGAAGGACGTTGAGGATATCAGCTCATTGAGTCCTGAGTTGATGGAGCGAGCGATCCTTGAGAAGTTTTGGTACCACGTCACCCCGTTTCGGAGCGCCTTGCTTCGCGCGCTTGAACTCCCTGCTGGGTCCCGCGTCCTTGAGATCGGATGTGGGGCGGGTAACTTGACCCGCTACCTCGGTGAGCGAGGTTTCCAGGTTGTCGCGCTTGAGACGAGTGAGGCGCTCGTTGAGTGTGCGCGCGCTCGTTGTCGTGATCTGGCGAACGTTGAGGTGGTGCATGGATTCGTAGAGTCCGTTGTCGGCGAGGATAAGTTCGATTTCGTCGTATGCGTTGATCCCCTACTCGTGACGAGTGAGTTCTTTAATCCAGGAGTTCAGCTCTTCGCCTTGTGCAGGAACCTTCTTAAAGCGACCGGATCCTTTATTTTGTCGGTCGATAACCCACTTTTCGCGCCGGGTGGCGGACACGTTGAGGAGTCCCCTGACAACTTTCGAGGTAAGGGCGCTCCACTTGAGGTCATTCGCCAGTCACTTTAAAGCGCCGGGTTTACCGGATGTGAAACCTTCATGACCTATCCGCATCACGCTGCTCCACAGCTTCTTGTGGAGACGACTACAGCGCGGACCCGTCGAGTTCCATGGACATCTATCGTGTCAGATCTCTACAAGTCCTCGGCAACAACCCGGGACGAAGTTGAGGGTTGGTTGCGCGCCATCTGTGCTGAGCGGATCGAGAACGCCCTCGCGCCAGGGTGGCTCATCGTCGCGCACGCGCACACCGTTCATGCGATTGTTTGGAACGGGTGGGCCGCAAAGAGCTTTGACCTGACCTCAAGTGACGATCAGGTTGGAGAGCGAGTCGATGAGAAGGGGGTAACGGTAAACAACCTCCCGCTCAAGGAAGAGAGACTTATCTCGATCATCAAAAATCTCTCTCGGCCTCAGATCAATTCGGTTAAGGATTACAAGTTCTCGCTGCGAGCCTCTGATAGTCGAATCGGTGAGCTTTTGAAGCGAGAGGAGATCTTGAAGGCTACCTTCGATGATTCCGAGAAGCGTCTCAAGCGAGATCTTACCGATGAGCGTGAGATGAAACGCGTTCGTGAAGCGGAGCTTGACCTTGTGCTGAAACAGTACCACGCAATCGGCGCTATGTGTCAGGAGATGCGACAAGAAGGGAAGGCGCTTCGAGAGATGGTGTCAGAGCTTCGCCACAAATATCAAACATCAGAGACGTGGGCATCCGCACTTGCGGGCCGTGTGGCTGACGCGGAGACGGAATTGTACACCGCGCGCTCTTCGTTCGCATGGAAGGTATCGAGCCGAATTAAGAACGTGAAAAATTCCGTCAGAGAGTTTCTCTTTAGTTGACAGCTCTCCATTTCGAGTATATTTCTATACTCATATGGAAATGCAACAAACTGAACTCTTCGCTGCTCGTCCTGTTAAATCCCCAGCTGCACCGTACCTTCGGTTGGTGCAACCTGGCGAAAAACTAGCGCAACGTGTTGAAACCATTGAACCTATCGTCATGCCCCCCCTAAGAGAGGAGAAGCCAGAGGTTGCGGTGACCCGTTCTGCCTCCTCACGATCTTCTCTCTCGACTCGGAAGCCGAGTGCTGGATTGAGATCGTTCGCTCCGGAGCATGTCGAGCGTTTCCTTAACCACCTCCACGGCGAAGCGCTCTTAGTCGGTGCGCTCTCGTACGACCTTGGGCTCAGGCTTTCACAACTTCGGTTCCTCCGTGTTCGCGACGTTAATCTTTCCGCTCGTGTTATTGAGCTCTCAGATGGCGCTAAGCAGATCCCAGCGGCGCTCTTCGAGGACCTCAAAGAGCATATCAGTGAAAGGGTATGTGGTAGTGAGGTGGCGCGAGGGGGAGCCAAGAGGGACCAACTTCTCTTCTCTCACGAAGCGTTCGAGAGCGTACTTCGTGTGTGCGCCTCCTTCTTCGCGAACGCCTCGCAAGCGGCAAACAGTCAGGAGAGCGCCGCAGAGCTTACTATCTCTGGTCTTCACGCCGAGCTCGGTCAGCGGGTTCGTGATAACTTCCTTCGGGTTATGGGATGGTTTCATCGAAAGAGGGCAGCGAAGCGAGGAGCCGGGATATCGTCGCCGCTCGGTCTCTTTGATAAAGGGCCCAAGATCGTACGCCGAGATCGAGGCGGGGTTGTTCATTCGTACTACCTCTGGCGAGCTGTGTATTCGCGGTAAGGGGGGAGGCAAAACCCCGCTATCGCGTGTTTTTGCCAGGTAGCGGTGCTGCCGCACCGCTTTCATCTCGCGTCTTTGCGAGCAAAATAGGCTTCACACCTATGCAAAACAACGCGAATGCGTTGTTGTGCCTCTTATCCCTAAGAGGCTCTGGGTGGATTTGTCAAAAGAACCCTATCCGGAAAATCCGAAAAAACTCCATCAACGCCAACGGCCCGCATCGCTTCGATATCGGCGGGCTCGTTCACGGTATATACAAAGACCTTCAATCCAGCTTGATGGAGCGTGCTCACCCGTTTAGGGGTGATCGTTTCAAGATTAAGATGCACAGAGTAGGCCCCGAGCGCTTTCGCTAATTCGGGGGTGTTTATCGGATATCCATAGAGAAGGACCCCGATCGGGATCGAAGGGGCGACCTTCTTGCATGCGGCGAGCTCCTCGTGATCAAAGGAGGAGACAAGCAAGGACTCCGAACGCCACCCATGTTCCAGGAGTGAGGTAAGGTAACGACCGACCCGCGCACCGGTGCCTGGTCCTTTGAGCTCCAGTTGGAGGTACGCTTTGGTATGCAGCAGCTCGACAACCTCTGAAAGAAAAGGAATCGGCTCGGTCCCCTTGACCTTTAAGGTGCGGAGGGTGCTCAGATCGAGGTGTCCTAATGTTCCTGACGTGCCCGTGAGGCGTTCGAGGGTGCGATCGTGAAAAACAACTAACTCATCCTCAACCACTCGAATGTCACACTCAATCCAGGATGCGCCGAGCTCAAGGGCGCGCTTGAAGCTCCGTATCGTATTCTCGGGCTCGTAGCCAGAGGCTCCACGGTGAGCGAAGCAGATGAGGTTGGCGGGGGCGGCGAAAGGCATACCTCTTAAGTATAGCGAAAAAATCGCGAGGCCTACTAGGCTAGAACTTCCAAGGTTCTTAGTCTATCGTGATTGCCACCGTTTCTGACGAGTTGAGCGGGTGCTCCCGCTTCTGTGCTATACTGAACGAGGTTTTTCGTAGCGAAGGCCGGTATCCTTGTCGGCGTTGCCTGATGGTCCTATGACACACACACAATCATCCCCTCTTTTTCCTCACGGTCGATGGCTTGTTTGTAAGCCCAGAGATTACGATGTCCGATATCAGATTAATCCCTGGATGGATCTGACCAAAACACCGCAGAAGGAGATCGCCGCTTCTCAGTGGATGAACCTTCATCACCACATCCTTCGCCTCGGCGGGTGGCTTGAGTATGTTGAACACGCTGATGGGTGGCCCGATATGGTGTTCACCGCGAACGCGGGGCTCGTAAGAGGACGCGATGCCGTCATCTCTAAGTTTCGCTTCAAAGAGCGGGCGGGCGAGGAGCGGTACTTCAAGGAGTGGTTTCTCGCGGCTGGTTACAACGTGCACGAGCTCTCCAACGGCGCGTTCGAGGGGGAGGGGGATGCTCTCTTCGCGGGGGAGACCCTCTTTTGTGGATACGGATTTCGCTCCGATAGAAGCGCGCACGAAGAAGTAGCCTCTTTGTTGGGGGTCAAGAAGGTAGTCGCGGTACAACTTCAGGATCCTCGGTTTTACCATTTGGATACCTGTTTCTGCCCACTTACGCCGAAACTTGCTTTGGTTCATCCGGGAGCGTTTAATGCTCAGGATCTCGCCACCTTGGAGCAATCCATAGAGCTCATTCGGGTGTCCCCGGAGGACGCTGTACACTTTGTGTGTAACGCTGTAGTTCTAGGCACCGACGTGGTGCTTCCGGCGGGATGCAGCACAACGTACAAGGCGCTCGCGGCCAGGGGATTTATCGCTCACCCCGTCCCGCTGAGTGAGTTTATTAAAGCCGGTGGGGCCGCTAAGTGCCTCTCGCTGAAGTTGGACAACTCGTAGGTATGGCTCGTTGCCGAATTATCGCTGTCGCAGGTGGAACCGCAAGTGGGAAGACAACGCTGGCGCATGACCTTCATCGACTCGGTGGTCCTGAAAGGGTTCAGGTTATCCCCCTCGATTCTTACTATCGAGACCAGGTGAAACTCTCTCCCGAGGAGCGAGAGCTGCGCAATTACGATCATCCTGATGCGTTTGATATTACCCTCCTCCGATATCACCTCGATGAGCTTCTCAATGGAAATGGGGTAGATGCTCCGATATATGACTTCGCGGTGCACTGCCGCGATGTCAGGCAGGTTCACCGGATAGAGCCCGTTGATGTCGTCATCGTGGAGGGGATCTTGGCGCTCCACTATCAGGAGCTGCGAGAGGTCTACTCGTACTCGGTGTTTGTGCATACCGATGACGACCTTCGCTTTCAAAGACGCCTAAAGCGGGATGTCAGCGAGCGAGGGCGCACCGAGGAATCCGTTCATGCTCAGTGGAACGCAACGGTACATCCTATGCACCTTCAGTATTGCGCTCCAAGCAGAGCGTTAGCGGTGGAGGTAATGACCGGCGAGCGTTGGAGCGAGAGTGCTATCACGCAATTATGGAAGCGGATCGTATCCGCGGTGGGATAGTTCGTCTCGTTTTACCTAGGGAAGTTAGGCAAAACCTATTAGTAGTCTTATTTTGGACCCGGCCACGTTAACGTGGGGTTGTGCCTCCCTCACGTAAGGCACGTGGTAAAAAACGGCCTGTTCTCCTCAGGGAGGCACAGGCCGTTTGCTTCAATATCGTAACGGTACTATTCGCACTGACTTTCAAACCGTGGCAGAGATTGCGTAGTGGTTACGAATTTATCCTGGGCATTTTCCCCTAAGGTTACAATCTTATCAGGCGAGCCCGCTTTCCCCTCGGGATCAACGGTCTTGAGGAGTTTGGCTGCTAACAGGAGCAGTTTAAGTTGATCCTCAGATCTCTTGATGAGACTCGCGATTGTCCCGCTCTTATCGATCTGGTCACACGATGGGCAATTTCGAGTTATCTGAGCGAAGTTAGCCCATATCGCCGTCCACTGATCGAGATACAACTTTTCAGCGCGTGCGGTGTAGCCTTCAGCGATAGTTCTCTGGCGGTCCGTTGTATTGAGCGAGAGAATGCGCTTGGTGATTCGCTTCGTGAGACGGAATAATCTGAGGGATCGATTATCAAGATACGCGAGGATGTCCCTTATATTGGTATCGATACAGTCAAGAAGATCACCCTGGCACCGTTCAGTCGAGACGTTGGCTTCTACGAAGGTGTTTCCGAGAATCCACCGTAAGGAGGAGCCCGCTGGGACTGGGGCTGAGAACACGTTAGTTACTCGGCCCTGGAAGAATTCGTTCGGTTGACCGACATCCACTGGGCCCGGTGTAAACTTGTTCTTCTCTCCGATCGGTATTCGCACTACCTCCGTCGCGTTACTTTGATAGCCGAACTTGGCGACCAAGGTTCCATCGCGCTGAGGTTGAACACATTCAGCGATCGGTGTAATCGGAATAGGTGTGGCGGTCGCGGTAGGACTCGGCGTGAAGGTAGCCGTTGGAGTCGCTGTTGCTGTTGGAGTGGATGTAGCCGTAGGTGTCGCCGTCGCAGTAGCAGTGTGTGTAGGAGTGCTCGTCGGTACTGGGGTTGGCACAGAGAGAATTCTGGCTGAGTACGAGTGAACGTTGCCGCACGAGAGTCCCCACGAGGAGTTCAGGCGATTAGGTGATAACTGGGTAATGATCTCTGCGCGGATGAAGGCGCATCCCCATGATGGAAAGGAGCAACTTCCATTTCTGGAGTATCGAGATACTCCTGTTACCGCGTATGTATAGCCACCTTGCTGGATGTTGTAGGAGCAGGTGGCAGAACAGTTCCTGGCGTGTGCGGTGCTTGGGGTGAGCGTGGCGATTGACGAAAGCCACAGCACAAGAAGAGCGCATTGAGTCAAAAAACTTCTTTTCATAACCTCTATAACTCCCCCGCAGGCGTGCCACAAGGAGCTCCAAAACTAGACTGTATAACCGTAACCTCTAAGCGATGAGCGTTTCATGTGTTATGAGCCGATCTGTCCCCATGTGTCATATCCACGTAACATCTTGATTCGCTTGTGAAATTATAGTGTTGCTCGAGCTTGTTCGGGAAATTGTTGAAACACCAGGATGTTACGAAAGTGTTTGGGTCTTGAAGCTATCGCGCCGATAACGATAAGAGATATGGTGGTTAGAAGGTAAATCATTGAAGGAAAGAGGGGACTAAGATGAGAAAGCTGCTTGCGGCAATCGTAGGTGTAGGAGGGCTTGGTATCGCCGCGGTCCTTCTGTGGCAGATGGCTGGGGACCGCAAAGCGGAGATCCTCCATGCTCTTCAGTCTGACTTTGACGCGGGTAACCTCGATGGAATGATCGCCCGCGCGAATCAGGTTTTGACCGGGTCCCAAGAGGATATCGACGCGTTGCTTGCGGCGGCGACGGCGTACGCCATGAAGGGCAGTGTGGGATTCTCGGAGCGAGAAAACGGCTCCAAGGCGATCGAATATGCGGATCGCGTGTTACGGATCTCTCCGGACAACTCAGAGGCTTTTCGGGTTAAAGGGTACGCACTAGAGATTCAAGAACGATACGATGAGGCGCACGCCAACTACGACAAAGCTATCGCGAACGACCCCCGCAATTTCCAAGCGTTCAGCAATAAGGGGCACGCCTATGACCTGCAGGGTAATCTCGGTGAAGCGGAGAAGTTGTATCAACGGTCACTTGAGGTCAATCCAAACGGTGATCACGCCTTGCTGAACATCTCTCGCCTCTACATCCGGCAGAAGCGGCTTCCTGAAGCGAAGAGGTCCCTTGAAACACTGGGCGAGAACTCTCGCAACGCGCGTTTTCGCGCTGAGGCGTACCAAAATCTCGCTGAACTGTTACGCGCAGAGATGAACTACAAGGAGGCGAAGGCCGCAATCGAAAGATCCTTGGAGATTGATCCCTCAGTTCCTCAAGCGTGGGTCACTCGTGGTCGTGTACGCATGATGGCGTTTATTGAGGAGGAGGAGGCGACTCACGCCGCGATAGAGGGGGATATCCGACAGTATGTCGAGAAGGCGGTAGCTCTTAATCCGAACGCGGCTGCGGCCTACACACTCCTCTACGATCTCTACACCGGAAAAGGAGACGCGGAGAAGCGAGCTATCTACAAACAGAAGGCCCTTGAGGCGATAGATAAGGATATCACCTTAGGGCAGGAGGAGCGTAAGGCGCTGAGGTCCTATCTTGAGTCTGAGATCAGTGTGATCCAGGAAACCGATGGTGGGGCTTCGAATTAGCTTCCCTGGGGATAAAAGGCAAAAGCCCGCTATCGCGGGCTTTTGCTAGGTAGCGGTGCTGTCGCACCGCTTTCTTCTCGCGTCTTTGCGACCAAAATAGGGTTCACACTTATGCGAAACAGCGCGAATGCGCTGTTTTGCGTTGTCTCCCTAGGACCCCCCGCAACAAAGTACCGATGGTCGTCGAAATAAGAGTAGGGTATTGTGCGTGGGTAGTGCGAGGGCAGGGCTGTGTTACACAAGACTACCAAAGAACAACGGGAACGACTACGAGCGAGAAGGGCTGAGAGTCGAGCCAGGGTTCGACATCGAATCGCTGAGGATGCTCGTCTGGCATGCTTTCTCTATCTCGCCTCGGTTGATGGTGATCTCTCGGGTGAGGAGATGCGCTTCCTGGAGCTGGAATTCGATACGATACGCTCCCTTACCCCTCCGTCTAAGGACTCCCTCTCGCGAAAGGTACGTTCTCTCTTGAGCGCCGCTCCTCCATCCTTATCGGAGCGTCGGCGGTTGAGTGCGCGACTTCGTGAGTTCGCTGTGTGTGACGGATCTCTTACAACTCACGAGGAGGAGGCGCTGCGGCTTATTGAAGGCCTGCTAGGACTCTCGCCGGAATCAAGAAAGCCTGCCCGCAGGGTATGGGGCTCATCCTCACATCGAGCCAAAGGGGCGGACGGTCAAAAAGAGAGGGCGCGTCGTGAGAAGGCGAGTCGGGTTACGGAGTGGGCACGTTCCCGTGCCCGCGCTAAGCCACAACCTCCACAACCCCACTGGAGCTACGAGTACCTTGGGTGCTCCGAGAGTGACACGGACGATGCCATCAAAAAATCCTACCGGCGGCTTGCGGTTAAGCTTCACCCGGATAAGCATGCGGCGAAGGACGCTAGCCCTGAGCAGAAGCTCTCTCAGATCAGGGCCTTTCAAAAATTGCAGGAGGCTTACGAAGAGGTGTGGAGATTGAGGTCTCAAGCTGCTTCAAAAAGCGCGGTCACCTCTCACCGCGCGCGGTAACGCTGCACCTGACATTTTCTCTATAAAGAGGGCAAGTTTCCGATTCCCCACCGCACCCGGCCTGCATCGCGCGGCGGATGCGCTTGTGTCCAGGCTAGGTTAGAAAGCCTCGACCTCTCTCCGCATGACGTCCTCAAGGGTGCCCCGACGCTCTATCACCTTCGCTGTTCCGTTGTTTTGCAGGAGGACCGATGCGGGATGGTTCATCGAGTTATACTCGCTCTTCATAGCGTGGCT
>JAULVA010000101.1:3931-4450 GCA_032111275.1 Bdellovibrionota bacterium | reverse complement strand
GCTCGTTGAGCAGTACGGTTTTCGCGCGTTCGATCTCGCCTACGGCGATTCCTCGGACTACTTCAAGAAACGGTGGCCAAAGATGAAGTTTCAACTTTTCACCTTCTCAGACGCGAACGCGCTCGCCCAGATCGGTAGCCGCAACGCGAAGGTAAAGATGCCGACCCCGGGGTTTGAGGGGCTTAAGGAGCTGGTCACCGGCGAGTCGGCGTAAGAAAACATTGCCAAACAGCGCGTTCGCGCTGTTTAGCGTGAGTGTGATTCCTACTTTAGTGGCAAAGACGTGATAATTTGGGCTTTTGTTCCCCGAAGCAAAAGCACGCGACAGCGGGGTTTTGCACTGCCTCTTTAAGACGGTCTTGCCTGACACCCTCGTTCAGGCTCACAATGCCGACCATGGCAACATGGCTTGTGAAAACGGAACCGGATGTGTTCTCCATCGATGACTTCGCCCGCGTGAAGGTAACGGACTGGACGGGGGTAAGAAACTACCAGGCCCGAAACTTCCTCATGTCGATG
>JAULVA010000101.1:0-3878 GCA_032111275.1 Bdellovibrionota bacterium | reverse complement strand
CTCATCTACCACTCAAATGCCGAGCCGCCAGGCGTGGTTGGCCTCGCGACTGTTCATGCCAAAGCCTCCCCCGATAAGACCCAATTCGATCCGTCGAGTGAATACTTCGACAACAAGGTTAGGAAGGCGAATCCCCGTTGGTTTTGCCCGGACCTCAAGTTTGTGCGAAAATTCCCCCGGCAGATCCCCCTCGATGAGTTGCGACGGACAAGAGCTTTGGAAGGCCTTACGTTGCTTCAGAAGGGATCGCGATTAAGTGTCATTCCTGTTTCGGATAAACACTTCAATACGATAGTAAAGATGGCTTCACAAAAGTCCCCAGTATAGGAGTTCACGTGGGCGAGCGAATCACAATCAAAACGGCGGAGGAGATCGCGTTGATGCGCGAAGCGTGTCAGGTTACCGCGACCATCCTCGATGAGGTAGGGGAGATTATCCGCCCCGGGATGAACACGGAGGAAATTAACTCTTTCGTGCACCGCCGCACCCTCGAGCACGGCGCTATTCCATCGCCGCTCAACTACAAGGGATTTCCGAAGTCGGTATGCGTGTCGCCGAATGATGTCGTGTGTCACGGGATTCCGGCGCCGTTCGTGATTTTGATGCCGGGCGATATCGTGAACGTGGATGTGACCTGTTACAAAAACGGATTCCACGGTGATTCAAGTCGAATGTATTTCGTGGGTGGTGAGGACGGCTGTTCCACTGAAGCTCGGGAGTTGGTGAAGGTGACTCGCGACGCGCTCTTTGCGGGTATTCGGCAGGTCAAGCCCGGTAACCGTATCGGTGATATCGGAGGGGCGATCCAGGACTTCATTAAGACGACGGGGAGGAGCTACGGCATCGTTCGAGAGTACACCGGACACGGTCTCGGTCGCGAATTTCACGAAGCGCCGCAGGTTATTCACACGGCGCGCCGAGGATCGGGTGATGTTATGCGACCGGGTATGACCTTCACTATTGAGCCGATGATCAATATGGGAACCGCCCGAACGGCGCTCTCCAAGGTCGACGGGTGGACCGTGCGCACCGCCGACGGTGGATTGTCGGCGCAGTGGGAGCATACCGTTCTCGTGACCGAGAATGGGGTCGATATCATGACCCGAAGTCCGAAGGGGCTGTTTTAGCCAATCAATCAACAATTCCACGTTCACGTCGAAAAGTTTACAGGGAGACGAGACTGTGTACCCTCGCTATCGCTCAGGGTGGTGAATGAACTTCTCCGCCCTCCACGAGTACGTGGTCGCGACGGATTGTGTCACGCCCCCATCCCGGTCGATAAGATTTTGTGTCGTTGTGCCCTCAAGCACCGTTCCGCTGCCGGAGAGGGTTGCTGTCGAAGTTGCGGTGACCTCGCCGTCCGCGTCAAAGAGCTGAAATGAGAGAACCTTGTCACCGTTCGGCATGGTGCGTACCTGTCCACCCGAGGGAACGATGCGGGTTGCTGAGTGAAGGCCTTGGACGTTATCCTCCAGTAGTCCCTCCACTACATTATATCCGAAGACAAGATCGCCCTCCTGCTCGAAGACGAAGAATCCGGGATGCTTTTCTCCCTCAGGATCGCTCGTTGACCATCTCCAATACCCGCTCATATCGTGTGTGTGTTCTGAGGTCGCATGGGGGGCGAAGTTCAACGCGTCGGTACCTTTGAGTCGTGAGAATGGAGCGAGAGGGGATTGCTCGGCTGGAGCTGTCGATAGAGCGCCAGCCGCCTCCTCGATATCTCCGCCGCTGAACTTTGCATGCAACGCCTCTGAGGCTTCCTGCTCATTAACGAAGGTCTCCGCGTACCAGTCGACGGAGGATCCAGCGACCTCTTTCCCATCAACGATGCGCGTGAACCCTCTACTAAGGTGAACATCTCGACTCGTCGTGGATGATGCGGGGTCCTTGTAGAAAATCCGCTGAACGTTGCGCGTTTCCGCCGGTACAACCTCGCCCTCATCTGAAATGCCGTCACGGTTAGCATCGAACCACAAGCTCAAGGTATCCAATTCGCTTCCAGAGATCTCTCCATCGTTGTTGGTATCAAGTGTCCCGAGCGCCTCGTACCCGTGTGTCCACGGTTCCCCCAGGGGTGCGGTTTCATCGATTGTTGGAGTAGTAGAGCGCCCTCCAAAGGTGTAGTTTCCGAAGAGCTGTCGAGCTGATGTAACCTTGCCCGTTCGGTGTGGATCGTAGACAAGGAGGGGCGCCTGCGCGGATGCCTTCCACAAGCTCAGCGCCTCCGGTTGTCGAGGATCCACAGAGAACCGCACTACCGTCATTCCTTCATTCACGTTGGCAGTTGCGTCAAATACCAGCGAGATGGGACTCCACGAGACCCCCGCGAATCCACACACCTTGGTGTCATTAGTCATCTTCGTGTATCTGCAGTTCTTATCCATATAGTAGGTCACCGGTTTTACGAGCGGATTTCCATCTCTCCCGGCATTGTATCCCCCTGGAACCTTCAGGAACTGGGCAAGTGTTGGCACCGTAACGTCAAGCCCACACCATCCGAACGAGGTGTACCCTTTGCTTGAGTGGTGATAGGTGCATCCAAACTTGGAGAAATGGGATGAGAAGCATCCCGGTACGGAGTTCCAGGAGCTACGGTCCGAGCGGCTTGCCGCCCATTTATCGAGAGAGGAACCTATACCGTTCTGGCTCTTGCGGACGGACTCTTGACTCCAGTTAGCCCATGCCGCAATCCATACGCACGACTTCTCTACCGGTGTCGGTGTGCGCGTAGGGGTTGGCGTTGGAGTCCTCGTCCGTGTCGGAGTCACCGTCGCGGTTGGTGTTGGCGTGGCTGTGGTGGTGGCGGTCGGTGTTTCAGAGGGGGTAGGAGTTGGTGTCGCGGTACTCGTATGTGTGCTTGTCGGTGTCGCGGTTGAGGTCATTGTCGCGGTTGGAGGTGTCTCGTCGCACTGCGCGTTCGTGATCGCGTCGGTAATCACTTGCGAATCAGCGGATGAGACGACTCCATCTCTGTTCGCATCGAATCTCTGATTGAACTCAACCGAGCCATCGCCGAAGCCTCCGATGTAGGCGGTGATCGCCGCGGCGTCAGCGCTTGTTAGCAAGCAATCCTGATTCGCGTCGTACGAGGAGACGTAGGCATCTCCGTGACAGTCAGTTGGTTTACAGGGAGGTGGCTGCGTTGGCGTGTGTGTCGGTGTTGGGGATGGTGTCGGAACTTCCTCCGCTGTGGGGAACGCCTCTGGGCTTTGGGGGGTCGGAGTAGCGCTGAGGAGTGAAGTCGGTCGCAACGCCAGGCAGAGCATCAGAACCACGAGAAGTCCAAGTCGAAGGCACGCGCGCATAACTAACCTCACATAAAAACCGCTGTGAGAGGTATGGTCGGCTCGAGTCGTGGTGTGCTCTTAAAAGCGCTGAACTGTCGGAATAGCGACAACTCTCTGGTCGATTCGAAGAATCAGGCGCTTCAGTACGAGGTTCGCGTACGATGATCCTGTAGATAATGTACGTACCCGGGACATCAGCTGACAGAAATAGCAGGGCAAGGGTAATGACCCACGAGCCACTGTCCTTATCAGTCCCAATCGATAGCTATCTTAGAGCACCAGCCAACAAAACTAGCCTAATCCACGCGCTGCGATTACCGTGCGGGACTCCTGGGGAGGTACAGGTTTTGTGCCTCTGTGGGAACGCTCTTTTACAGTAACAGTGATGGGTAGATGCATGCATTTATTGTTGTCTGAAGGCCTTCTTCTGGAACGCCTCCAGGCAACAGTGAAGTAGCTAAGTAAGGGAGGCAAAACCACGCTGACGCGTGCTTTTGCTAGGTAGCGGTGCTACCGCACCGCTTTACGAGCTGCGGCAGTGGGTGGTTATTGATACACTGAGTGGCATGACACAGAAGAGCTTTGCTG
>JAULVA010000100.1:2028-3327 GCA_032111275.1 Bdellovibrionota bacterium | reverse complement strand
AGTCCCCTTCCACGCTTACCCTCCGGCACAGGCGAGACGCGCGATGTGGATCCAAGGCTCAACCCTCAGCATCTCTCAACGCTCGCTTTTGCCGGAGCGCCCCCTCTCCTCCCGCCAAGCTCAAGCGCAGGCGCTCGCTAATCAACTCATTCAAAGTTACAGCTCTCGACGGAGCGTTGAGGCGGCCCTTGCGTTCATGGAGGATAGCGCGCCAGGCACGGCGATATCAGACGATGATGTCCTGGCCCTTCCACTCCCCTCCTCCATTCTGCCATCGTTCGGCATCCCGGTAGGCTATGGAGTGAAAGGAGGCGCGGCTCGAGAGGCTCTTATCGCGACCCTTTCAGTGAGGGAACCCCACCAACCCAGAGATATCGACCTCATCCGCAGAGGAAGCTACCGAATCCCGACCGATGACGAGGTGGCGAGAACTCTCATGGGTCGAGATTACGAGCTCGGTGCGAGGGTTGAGCTCATCAGGAGCCTTACCGGATACCTGCGCTCTCGAGACGTAAGTATTAACGAGGTCACGGCTATCGATGGCACTGTGTACACATCGCTCCTCTGCGCCCTCGATACGATCGGACACGTCCTTCGCCCCTCGCGATATCGGAGCGGTACGCTCCATAAACGTCCAAGCCTTCTCGGTACGTCGTTGCTCAAGATGGTCCGATTGTATGCGGAGGGGTCCGTACTCGGTGAAAATTGGTCCATTACAGGGATTCCTGAGGAGGTATCATTCTCAGAGTTCGACCTCGCCGTTCATCTCAATAAGGCGTTTCAGCGGGGCGAGGCCGTCGCTGAGCGATTCCTCCACACCCTTGAGGTACTCTCCCTCCTTTCTGCCACTGAGAACCGCGTGGACCGAGCCTTACGGGAACTTGAGCACCTCCGACATGGAGAGAAGGGACTTTTTCCTGACGTACCCGCCACACACTGGGAGAGCATCTTGGCGGAGAAGCCCCCCGAGGACACCTAATCTGAAGGCTGCTCGTCTATTGGCTTGATCGCTCGCCATGCGCTCTGTAGGGTCTCCATCATGCAGAATCTGGAAGCTCAACTCACCTTCATTCGAGAACTGGATAGGTTGAAAGGGGTATACCGACTCGCTCGTGTCAAAACAGACGAGAATAGGAGAGAGAACAGCGCGGAGCATAGCTGGCATCTCTGCCTCATAGCCCATGTGCTCATGGACTACACTGATGAACCGATCGATATTAACAAGGTAACCCGCCTTCTCCTCGTTCATGACATTGTAGAGATAGACGCCGGAGACACCTTCGCGTTCGCGCCCCAATC
>JAULVA010000100.1:673-2018 GCA_032111275.1 Bdellovibrionota bacterium | reverse complement strand
AGAAGGAGCTCCGCGCCGCGAAGCGGCTCTTTGGTCTTCTTCCCGAGCACCAAGGGGACGAATTCCTTAACCTATGGCTCGAATTTGAGGGGCGAGAGACCCCCGATTCTCGCTACGCGGTCGCAATTGATCGACTGGCCCCACTCCTCATGAACGTCGTGAATGACGGAGGAAGCTGGCGATTTCACTCCCCGTCGCGCGCTCAAGTCCTCAAGAGGAACGAATTCATTCAGATTGCGGTGCCACGATTATGGGACTACGTCGTGACGCAGGTCGAACTCGCCGTCGCCAAAGGGTGGCTGTCAGAAGGATAGCCCAACTCTACGGAACGCCGCTCACTCTCTTCTCGCCATCTCCGCGCGCTCTCGGGACGCGGCTCTGACGAAGATAGACGCGAGGAGCATCGCGAACGCGAAGGAGAGCCCCTTCGTCCCCATATCCTTCATGAACATGATCACCTGACTCAAAACCACGATCATCCCCGCGAGCAGGAGGTCCGAGCGCCGATCTGGTCGGAGTAACGTCAGCAAGGGAAGCGTGGCCAGAGCGAGGTCGTAAAAATTAACCGCTGGCGCGAACAACACAAGAAGGGGTCCTACCAGCACGATGAGTCCTCTATCTCGCGGTAAGATAGGTCGCCATACAGAGAGCGCAAGGGCGCATGGCACAACGAGGGAGGAGAGAATCGTCACCATCTCCCAAACCTCCGCTCGACTGCTGACGGAACAGCCCAACCAGCCGCAGAGGACATACAGAGATGGAACCACGCCCGTCATCTGAGCCGCGTTAGTGGACAGATCGATGTGAGCGAAGGTTTGTACGAATGAGTACCAGTGTGAGAGCCATTCACTACCAGCGACCGCGACTCCGATCGCCCAGAGGATCACGGAGGTGGTCAGCCATATCATCACCGCCAGCCACTGCCGGCGGAGAAAAAAAGTGGCCACGATCGCGAGCGAGAAATGCGGCTTATACATCCACAACCCAGCCACCACGCCCATCAGCACCTCCCCACCTCTCCCCTTTCGTCGCTCGAGCGAGATGAGCGCGGCATAGAGCAACACGCTGAGGCCTACGATCTGCCCACCGAGAACACCGAGAAAAAGCGGCGAAAATAGAAGGGCGACCACTATCACCTGCCAAGTGAAACCATGCAGGCGCGGCGATGCGCGTGCGATAACTATCCCCGCGATGACAACCCACAGTACCATGGCGGCGGTCCACACGACGCGAGCACTGGGTGGAGAAAGAGCTCCAAGTGGCTCAATCAGAGCTGCGAGGAATGCCGGATACGCGGCGGGAAGAACCGAACCTTGGAGTGAGGGCCAGACCTCGTTTTGAATCC
>JAULVA010000100.1:0-663 GCA_032111275.1 Bdellovibrionota bacterium | reverse complement strand
CAGAGCAGCCCCCTCCCCCCGATTCGCAATTATTGCCATCGTGTAGAAGGCGGGAAAGTCGCCACGGATGACTGCGGCGGAGGGGGGCTGGTCAGTGGAGAGCGCCCACACGAACGCCACGAGGAGCCCTAGGGCCGCAGCTATCAAGAAACGATTCAAACGAGCGGAAACGATATCCATGTCCTACGTGACCTGCGGAAAGCGAGGCAAGCACTCCCTCCTTTCTCAATCGCCGGTTCTACTACTCCCCTCGGGATCGTGGTAGCCTTGTTCGGCTTACACAAAGCCCTTAGGCGCTATGGTTTGATGAGAAACCCAGTGAGTTTGACGTTTACCACGCTTCGCTCCAAGCACCCTACCCTCACCTATCGAGGGTATACCCTTGCGCGTGAGGGAGACAGCCTTAAGGCGACCTTCTTGATAGATCTCGCCCCCTCTATTCAGTTCCGTCCAACTATCTCCTTTCCAGCGACCAAGATGGAGGAGGCCCAGCTCGAGCCGTTTCTGGTTCACCTCGGCCTGGTTGAGACCATCAGCTATTGGAAGGCCGCATGCCCTCCGCGAGTTATCATCGAAGGCTATCTATTAACAGATGAAGAGCTCGCATGGTGGCACGACCTCTTCATTCACGGACTCGGCGAATTCTTTTTCGTTAATCAGATC
>JAULVA010000099.1:1078-4999 GCA_032111275.1 Bdellovibrionota bacterium | reverse complement strand
TACTGAGCATTCAAAGAGAAAGGCGATCTCCATGACGCGGAGATCTACCTGGTCGGGTAAGTCTAGAACAACTGTTCCTCCCCGACTAGTAATTCTTAACGCCTCTACCAATGACTCACGCGAGTGATCGTGACACACCACACGAGAGCAATACTCGTCAGGAAGTGGAAACGCGCCCCGTGTTCCTGGCACAGCGAACGCCGCGCCAGCGATGGCGCTCGCGTCCTCGGCGAGACGCGCGAGCGATCCCTTTCGCTCCTGTTCGTCTGGATGGATCGCGATGTAGAACTCGTGGGGATGTTCGATCGACGGGCGTATCGCTCCGCTTGGAAAGAACTCCACTGAGATCGGGGTGTGTTCACCGAAGGTGTCTCTCCACAACGTTGACATATTTCGCAGCGCGTTGGTGTGAAACACGGATCGTCCCTGCGTATCCTTCGATTCCGGCGTCAGTTCCAGCATCGGCCACATGAACCGCTCAAGGTAGATGAAGGCGCCACGCATCCAGTTCGCGAACGGGATCTCCTTTCGTCTCGCGAGTTGAGCCTCTTGGTGTAACGCGAAGCTTCCCTCCCTAAACTCATTGAAGGTAGACCCGATGTTCCAAAGGTCCGCCGCGCGAATAATTATCTCCTCGGGCGACACGGGTATCACCTCGGGATTTGTGGCCATGACGATGTTCTTTATCTTTACCGCGGCCTCCTCCGAGTATCCGCAATCTATCAGGAAACGGAATGTGACCTCGGCGGCTACGCTCTCCGCGCTCTCATGTCCGAGCATGCGCGGAGGGAGGTGTGAGAGGGCATCGTGTAGCTCAATCGCGTTGCGCAGCGCCTCGCCATCGACGGGAATGGAATAGGCGGCGCATCGCTCCATCAGCAGTTCCGCTTTCGACCATACCTTATCCGGATGAGATATACCGTGATACGGCGCTTGTTCATCGGGAAGATAGGTACGTTCACGAAGGTGACGGAGGTTGAGGCGTTGCTCGGGCGAGGCGTCTCTGGGGAGGGAGGTAGCAAGTTCGATCATGGTGTATCTCCTGTACAAAGGGTTGCTTACTCCTAACTGTAAGGGGGGCGCGAGACCTAACTTGGGCTTTGTGACAAATGTCACTAAGAAAGGGCGAAGGCCAGGAGCGGTGTTTTTGAACGTGTTTGTCTGATCCCTCGATGGCGGGGAGAGGTTGAAGCCGCAAGGCTCGTGGGGAGATAAAGGGAAAAGGAAAAGGGGCTCCCGGAGCCCCTTTTTGAGTTACGCCGCTCTGCGTCTCGTACGAATCTTCGTCTTCGAGTTCAGAATAGCGTGCCGCGTTTTTTCGGGATTGAATCCAAAATAGCGACAGATCGAATTGAAGGAGAGAACGTATTCCTCATCTTCGTCCATGAGGTACTCAAGCGCCTCTTGTCGAAGTTCTGGTCCACTGCTCAGATCCTCGATAGTTCGAAGGATCATAGCTCTCATTAACTCACTAACTGCCGTGTATCCCTTCCCGCCGAGATACGCGAGATCCATTTCAGGTAAACGATCTGAGCTGCTCACCGTAGACTCCAAAAAGTTAGTCGTACATGTACGATTGAAGTCGCTCACCTCCAAACACTCTTCTCCGGAAACACACGGCAAAGGGCGTCAGCACGTAAGCTCACTTCGAAAACCTGTGAGCAAAACTGGTGCAACCTGTTTCCTCAATCAAAGTTGCCCCTGATCGAGAAGACTGCAGTGGTTATGGTAGGGGGTGGCGGGGGCGCAACCTAGAAAAAAGAGAAAAGGATAAAAAGGGGCTGGGGAGAGGATCTTCGGGAGGTTGGGGTGTTTTTATCGGTATTTTTGGGGTGTTTTTGGGAATCTACAACACCCGCTCCAACGCAAAATCGATCACGGCGAAGAGCGCCTCGCCTTCCGGCGTGAGATTCGAGAGATCTCCTCCCAGCGCCTCAGCGAGATTTTTGGTCGAAATATCAGCATGACGCCGTGCCGCGCTCTTCGCTTCGGTAAGCACTGAACTCTCTCTCAACTTCGCCAGTGATTCCTCAACGAAGGCCTGTTCGGTGTGCGGGTCCGGAGGAAGGAGTAACCGCTTCGCGGCGGGATCTCCGCTCGCGATCCAAAGGATATTAATCAGTGAGGGTTTTCGCTCCGCGATATCGATCCCTGGTCGTTTGCCGAGGATCGCCTCATCGGAGGTGACATCCAAGATATCGTCGATGATCTGGAACGCGATACCCAGCGATTCGCCGAACTTCGTCATGTGTTCTTTGACCGCGTCAGGTGAATCGGTGAGCGAAGCTCCACAGAACGCGGCGAGACGGAAGAGGGAAGCGGTTTTTCGTGTCGCTATGGTGAGGCTCGAGTTCGCGGTGTGTTCACCGAGCGGTACCGCGATCTCAAGGGTTTCTCCCTCAACGAGCTCGATGCACGCCTGCTCGGTTGCTTCGATGATCTCACGGTCCAGACGTGAGCAGAGACCAAAGGCGCGGGTGAGGAGAAAGTCCCCTGAGAGCAGCGTGCCTGGAGTTCCGTACTTCGCGTATGCTGATGGCTTGTGACGACGGATCGGTGACTGATCGATGATGTCATCGTGCATGAGGGTCGCCATGTGGATCAACTCAATGCCGGCCGCGATGTCGACAATGTCGTCGGTGATCTCCTCAGCGCCGAGCGCCTTTGAGCAGAGAAGTGCAAGGATAGGACGAATACGCTTGCCACCCAGGCTTAAGAGGTACTCCGGTATCTCACGCATGATGGCGACATCGGATTTGAAGGTGCTGCGGATGCGCGCCTCAACCGCCGCGATCTCTGGAACGAGGGTAAGCGCGTGAGCGAAACGCTCCTTGGCTGAGGGCTGCGATATTCCGTCTGGGTTTGTGAGGGCTGGGGTCATACGCGCCTTTGTTGGGGGCAGTTGTTGGAACGGTGACACCTTACCATAGACTACGGCATGTGAAATTACACCATCCCCGGGAGGGCCCGTCTCCCGACGGGCCGGAACTCGCCATGAAACTTTCGTGTATACCCGGCCCGTAAGGATACGGGCCCTTGTATGTTCCCAGAACCTTCTTTTAGTAGTTTGAAAGGAGCACGGCAGGGAGAAGGTGCCCGCAGGGGGTGAAGCCGCGTTCAGCGGCGGGAGGGGGGCAAGGCCCCCTGGGCCAAAGCGCCGAGCGGGAAAAGCTATATCGGGTGAAGCCGCGATTAGCGGCGAGAGGGGGCAAGGCGCCCTGGGCCCAAATGCCGAATGGGCTAGATTTGTCTCCGACGGGATTCGAACCCGTGTTACCTGCGTGAAAGGCGGGTGTCCTAGGCCAGGCTAGACGACGGAGACACAGATGGGAGAGACTATACCTTTCGGTCCCAGATACAGCTCGGGGTCTCTTCCAAGGGTGCTAGAGTTACTTGAAGTACGTCTTCCGGTCAACCCTTGGGGGCAACTTCCTGGTATCATTTGTGTGCGTTATGACGGCCCTGACCCTCGAACATCTCAAGAACCTCGCCGCCCAGGTCGGACTCTCCGTGGTGACGGTAGCTACGCCGGACGAATTAACCGAGGACCGCGCGCACCTTGAAGCGTGGCAATCGCAGGGTTTGGCCGCGGAGATGGGCTTTATGGAACGCTCCTCTGAGCTTCTTGCCACCCCATCCAAACTCCTACCATCCGTCAAGAGCGTGGTGGTTATCGCCGTCTACTACGATCGCTCTCCACGCCCCGACCTCACCCCTGGATACGGGCGTATCGCTCGGTACGCGTGGGGCAAGGATTACCACAAAGTGCTGAGGCGCCGCCTCGAACGGCTGGTGGAGGTGGTGAGAGCCGAGGTGGGACATCCCCTAGAGTACCGGGTATTCGCTGACTCGGTGCCCCTTCTTGAGCGAGCGCTCGCCCGTCGCTCCGGTCTTGGTGAAAACGAAGTCCGCGGACTCCGC
>JAULVA010000099.1:0-1068 GCA_032111275.1 Bdellovibrionota bacterium | reverse complement strand
CGGTCTTGGATTTATCGGCAAAAACACGATGGCGATCATTCCCAAGGAGGGAAGCTTCTTCTTCTTAGGTGAGCTCCTGTGGAACTTGGAGATTGAACGACCGGAAGAGAATCCTCGTTCTCCCTCATCCTGTAAGAGTTGTGCGAACTGTCTCTCAGGGTGTCCAACCGGCGCATTCGTGAAGGAGCGAGTACTCGACGCCGGACGGTGCATATCGTACCTCACCATCGAGAAGCGAAGCGCCTTAACTTACCAAGAGCGAGAGTGGATAGGAGAGTGGCTTTTCGGGTGTGACATCTGCCAAGAGGTGTGTCCATTCAACATCGTGCCGTTAAAGAAACGGCTCGCTCCGCTCGTGCCCGAATTGAGCCGCGAGGCGGGGGTCGGGCCGATCGTGTCGCTCGAGCGGGTGCTGCGTATGCGAAGCGATGATGAGTATCGCGCGGTATTTCAGGGAACGGCGGTGATGCGAGCGAAGCGAGAGGGATTGGCTCGAAACGCCGCGGTGGTTGCCGCGAACACCCATGCCGAGGGTCTCTTTTCCCTTCTTCAGGAGGTCGCGCAGCGTGACCGATCTGCCCTCGTTCGGCAGCATGCCCTCTGGGCTACGGCCGTTATGGCGCCCAGAGTGGGAGAGGGCGCGATCGCCGAGGTTAAGGCGCTCCTTGATCGGGCGGCGCACGATAGCGACAAAGGTGTTCAGGAGGAGCTTTTGACGTTACGGACCCAGTTGCGCAATTTCGCCTGAGACCTCAAACTCTCGGGCATGAATACAAACAAATTTCTCTCTATGTTCGCCCTCTCTTGCCTCCTCTCTGCATGCGCTCCGAGCCTCGGGCTCCGGATGGAAGCTCCGGCTGTGGTGAATGAGGACGCCGAAAAGAATCCGATTGAGGCCAACGCAGCCGCGGGTTCAAAAGCTCGAATCGGTCCCTTCCTTGATGGACGCTAATCGGACACCATCGCTATCATCGATGGTCGGAAGGTTCGCACTGAGGTCTCTGTGGGTGCCGCCGTTCAAACCGGCTTAGAGCGACAACTCCGCGCCGCAGGTGTTCGGGTTGCGCT
>JAULVA010000098.1:0-2109 GCA_032111275.1 Bdellovibrionota bacterium | reverse complement strand
GGACGCTCCGAACACCGATCGACTCGCGTACATCGGTATGGATAACTACCTGGCGGGCCGAATGCTCGGACAGCTGATCAAAGAGTCGCTCCCGCAAGGTGGAAAGCTCGCTATCTTTGTTGGGCGAGTGGAGCAAGACAACGCTCGCAAGCGGCGCCAAGGAACGATCGACGAAGTTCTTGGTCGAAGCGTTGACTCATCCCGTTACGATCCTCCCGGATCTGAACTTACGGATGGAAAGTACACCTTTGTAGTAACGCTCACGGATCAATTCGACCGAGTCAAGGCGAAGGCGAACTGCGAGGATGCGGTGCTTCGTTATCCCGACCTCTCAGGAGTCGTGGGGCTCTTCGCGTACAACGCGCCCCTCTGCATTGAGGCGCTCAAGCAGACACAGAAGGCCGGAAGCATCAAAGTCTTCTCATTCGACGAGGCTGACGAAACCCTCCAAGGGATAAAGGATGGCACCGTGGCCGGCACTATCGTTCAGAATCCTTATGAGTACGGCTTTCAATC
This sequence comes from Bdellovibrionota bacterium, assembly GCA_032111275.1. Taxonomy (GTDB): domain Bacteria; phylum Bdellovibrionota_C; class UBA2361; order UBA2361; family OMII01; genus OMII01. The sequence continues at coordinate 1,593 of JAULVA010000098.1, read as the reverse complement.
AATTAAGCTTCTGAAAGAGATCGTGGCCGGCAACATCGCGGCTATTCCAGCCTCCAAATTTATTGATATCCCCGCTCGTCGAATCGACAGAGCAAACGTCGACGCCTTCTGGGCTGATCTAAAGAAGAAAACAAGCCAATCATGACCTACCTCCTTGAAGCTCAAGGGATTTGCAAATCCTACGGAAACATCCCCGTGCTTCACAACGTCTCTCTTTCGATTAGCCCAGGAGAAGTCGTCTCCCTCATCGGAGAGAACGGGGCTGGAAAGAGCACCCTCGCGAAGATCCTTGCCGGCCTCACGCCGCATACATCTGGAACGCTTACTCTTCGAGGGGAACAGGTCTCCTTCTCGCACCCTCAAGAGGCGCTCGACGCTCGAATCGGGATGGTGCACCAAGAGTTAAACCTCGCGGAGAATCTCACCGTCGCGGAGAACCTCCTCCTCGGACGAGAGCCTACAAAGCGAGGACTACTCGATCGAGCGGCCATGAGAGCGGAGGCCACGAGAGCGCTCGCTCGGCTGGATATTGAGATTGATCCTAATACACTTGTCGAAAAGCTCTCCTCGGCGCAGCGTCAGATGGTCGAGATCGCGCGAGCTCTCTCATGCAACGCGGAGCTCCTTATCTTCGATGAGCCCACCTCAAGTCTCAGCGAGGAGGATGGACAGAGATTACTCACTTTGATCGGAACCCTTAAATCTCAGGGCGTCGCAATCCTTTACGTGTCGCACCGCCTTCAAGAGGTGCAGCAAATCTCTGACCGCATCGTCGCGCTCCGAGATGGACGGAACTCAGGTAGCGCCACGCCTCCCAACATCACAAGGAATACCCTGATCCAGATGATCGTTGGGCGGGAGATTCAGGATATCTACGGATACGAGGCACGGCAGACAGGAGAGCCGATACTCTCGGTGACGGATCTGAAAGCCTCGCTAAGGCACACCCCGTGCTCCTTCTCCGTGCGGGCTGGGGAGATAGTCGGTATCGCCGGGCTCGTCGGTTCGGGGCGAAGTGAGTTGCTTGAGAGCATCTTCGGCATCTCCGATCCGGTGAGTGGCTCAATCGAAATCAAAGGGGCTCCACGTAGACTATCCACTCCCGCCGCCGCGTGGGGCGCGGGAATCTCCCTCGTCACAGAGAGTAGAAAAGAGCAGGGACTCCTCCTTGACGGGTCGATCCGAGAAAATGTCATCCTCTCCGATCAAACACGCGCGAACCTATTACACATTCGAGACATAAAGCGCGAGATAGCTGATACTCAGGCGCTCATCTCCGCGCTTACCATTAAGTGCCGTGGCCCTGAGCACCTGTGCAGAGACCTCTCTGGTGGCAATCAACAGAAAGTCGTGATCGCGAAGTGCCTTCATACAAAGCCTGCCCTTCTTATTCTCGATGAGCCAACCCGCGGAGTAGACGTTGGGGCTCGCCGAGAGATCTACTCCCTCCTCTTTCGGCTCGCTCGCGAAGGGATGGCGATCCTCTTCGTATCGAGCGAACTTGAGGAGGTTCTCGGTATCGCGGACAGAGTTTTGGTAATGAGCGATGGGGAGATTAAGGGAGAGATCCCCAGAGACTCCCTCTCTGAACAC
>JAULVA010000097.1:0-3357 GCA_032111275.1 Bdellovibrionota bacterium | reverse complement strand
GGCCGGCCGCTTGTGAGGGCATCTCATCACCCCTTCGCGCCTCTTGAAGTATCCCTTGATGCACCGACAACTCACTGATGAGCTGCACCAACTCGTCGAGTTTCTGGGCGGAGATACGAAGTGTTTCATGAAGACGCAACGCCCCCTTTGCACCTTTGTTTTTTGCCGCTGGAGGAGCATCCGAATCTGTCGATTGTGGCACACCCCCTCCGTCTGTGCCTTTTGAGTTCGCCACGACCCTCTCATCCCGAGCACGCTGCCCCTCCTCGTAGATCTTTCTGTGCATTTGAAAGAGGGCCTCGAGATCCTCCTCGTCCGCGCGTTCGTCGACCTGAATATCTCGAGCAGGCTCATCGATGATAGGTGGCGTATCACCGTCGAGAGCGGACGCTCCCCGTCCTAACGAGAGCAGGTCCTTTCGTAGGCTCTCTGTAGACGGAACATGCGAGGGATTTGAAGTCAGGGTGAGTACCCACGTCATCATGCACTGCTGAACCGCGAGAAGCACCTCAACTACTCGCTCATCCTTAGCTATCGCGCCATTGATCAGGCACTGGATGACATCCTCCACATCATGGACGAAGTCGGCAAACGACTCGATCCCGATACACATGGAGGCACCCTTGAGGTTGTGGGCGATACAAAACAGCTCCTGCAACGTCTCTTGCGACCGGCCCGATCGGAGGTCCGACACAGCTATCTCGAACGCTCGAAGCGCTTCAGTGGCGTCATCGACGAAACTTTCGATAAGTTCGGTATCTGGTTGTAACGGTGTAGTCATGTCTGTAGCCAATCCCAAACGTAGGATCGAAACAAACCGACCTTCCCTTGAGCGTAAAGTGAGGGTCTACCCGTTCAACCGCGCACAGACCGGCGGAGGCGCGATGGCTATCCCCCAGAGACACCCAAGTAGCTGAAAAGACGAGTGGTGCGAGTTCCTCTCAAGAATACCGCCTAGCAGCCCGATACTTATTCCGGACACTCCTAGCGGCCTAGGTGTAGTGACAAACGCTGAAGTACTCGAGCTCAGCGCGGGGAATCAAGCATGAATATACGTTATCGGCTCTACCTTCTGACCGTCCTTAATGTCTTCGTGTGTCTGACGATAGGACTCGTGGGATACGCTGGCATAGAGCGACTCCACCCGGTCCGGATCAATAACGATATGTATACAGAAACCATCGACGCCCTTGATTCGGTGGCGGTTCTGCAAGAGGCGATGAGAGCTGAGGTCCTCCTCGCTTTATCGAGTGACCGCGTTGGCGAGACGCTCACTACCGCGCGAGCGAATATACAGCAGCATGCCCGCAATCTCACGAACGCTTTTGGTCGGATCGCCTCCGCCCCCCTTCCAGCAGATGTCGCGAGAACTATCGCCGACAATAAATATTACTCTGAGCGACTGGTATCTCTCGCCTCGGTAATCCCTGAACAGGGAACAAAGAATCCTGACACGCTCACTACTGCGGCACAGTCGGTCTTGGAAACCTACCCCCTCTTGCAAGCCTCGACCGCCAAAAGCAAGGCACAAACTCGGATGTTGTGGCATGCCGACCGCGCGCGCGCGGCCGCGTTCGCGCACGCGGTTCAGAACATGGTCATGACAACTCTCCTGCTAGGCGTGGCCTGTATCATTGTCCTCGTTCTTATTACCATCCGCTCGATTATTCGTCCTATCGGAGAGGTCATCGAGGCGTTAGGCGTGAGCGCGGTCGCTGTGGATAGCTCGGCGCAAAAGATGTCTCTCTACGCGGAGGACCTCGCTCAAAGCGCGACGCAACAAGCGGCCGCGGTGCAGGAGAGCGTCGCGTCCATGACCGAGATGTCAAGCATGATAGCCCAAACAAGCGATTCAACCACAGAATCCCTGGCGAACGTCCGTCGAATGGCGGAGCGCACACAGGACGGCAATCGTGTCATGGAGCGATTAGCCTCATCGTCCGAGGCGATAACCCAGGCAGATACCCAACTTCGAGAGATGGTCGATATTATCGGCGAGATCTCGGCCAAAACATCAGTGATCAACGATATTGTGTTCAAGACCCAGCTGCTGTCGTTCAACGCCTCGATTGAGGCGGCCAGAGCTGGTCAACATGGTCGAGGGTTCGCGGTGGTAGCGGAGGAGTTTGGAAGTCTTGCGGAGGTAAGCGGCAAAGCGGCGAAGGAGATCCAATCACTCCTCGAAACGAGCAAGAAGCATGTCGCCGAGGTCGTTGAGATGACCCATCAACGGGTCACCGATGGTCTTACCGTGAGCAAAGAAGCTCTCTCTATCTTTCATGAGATCTCGCGCGATATCAACGAAGTTACGAAGCAGATGCAACGGATCTCTGAGGCGACCCGAGAACAAGCGGTGGGCGTGCAACAAACCTCAACCGCGATGAATCAGATGGACCAAGCCGCGCAACTGAATTCGCTCCTCGCCGGAGACTCGTTGCGTAACGCGTCAGACCTATCTCGTCAAAGTCACAAACTGTCAAACATAATGCGGGGACTTCTCTCCCTCATAAGCCACAGTACCAAAGAACCTGTCGCGACTATCTCGACACCTCTCCATACCGCTTCAAAACACACGAGGATCTTCGAGTTCAACGATGCTGACTCCCCCCTTGATACAGAGTTTCTCAAAGAGGCGGCTACTAAACTGAGTCATCGAACCCACGCGCAAGGCACACATGCCATCAGCGCTGATGATGAGGACTTTCGTCCGTATAACGGATCATCTCCGCGCTAGGTAAGCCAGAGAAAACCAATGGGTCCCTCACGTTGGAGGTCAATCCCTGAATAGGCTTTACATGTATAACGTACAGTGAGCTGACTCCTACTCTTCCCCCTCATCCTCATCTTTATCCTCATCCTGCGCCTGCACCGGTTTCCTCATTCTAATCCAACACCACAGTTCGCCGGACACCGACGCTTGCTTTAAGTTTAGCTTTGCCACATGCAGCCTTCGGAAATACCCGAGCACTGCCATACATTTCATGACTGACAATTCAGTGCCGCGAAAGCTTGCTCCTAAGGGGCTCTACGCGGTCCCTGGAGGATGATGAAGAAACCGGTGCAGGTGCAGGATTATGAGAAGGATAAGGACGAGGATGAGGGGGAGGTAATCCTCACATCGCTTATGGGTGTACCAGTTCGGTGTAAAGCTATTTCAGGGATGTGCCCACCCACTGGATCCGTCGAAGACCCAAAAACATTCCAGTGGTCAACTTTAAGTCTCGTTCCTAGGGAACCGAGGCAAAACCCCTCCCTGCTGCGAAAGCGGATCTTGGGTTGCTCTTCGATTTTCAGCACGTGGAAAAATCCTCCATGTATCTCAGCGGATACACGTCCGGTTTTTCCCCGCACTGAAAA
>JAULVA010000096.1:0-6115 GCA_032111275.1 Bdellovibrionota bacterium | reverse complement strand
GCCGGGTGTGCAGAAACATTTCATCGCGGGTTCCGGCCCGTCGGGAGACGGGCCCTCCGGGTTGATGTTTGTTGTTGATGACGTGAATTGCTGGGATGCGATGAACCCGGAGGGCCCGTATCCTTACGGGCCGGGTATGCAGGAACGTCTTATCGCGGGTTCCGGCCCGTCGGGAGACGGGCCCTCCAATCGCCTCACGCCCCCAGATGCCGCCCGAGTACCTCCTTCCACCGCCCATACGCCGCGTGGGTTGCTTCCGTCGCCGCTGCGTCAGGTTCCACAACCGCATGTCGAGTGAGCCCCACGAACGCGTTTGAAAAAGTATAAAGTCCCGCGCCGATTCCCGCTGCGCGCGCCGCGCCTTCAGCACCATCGGTAGTGAGAAGCTCTACCGGTACCCCCGTCGTTGTCGCGAAGGTTCTCTGAAAGAGACTGCTCTGAAACATATTGGCAAGACCAGCGCGGACAAGCTTCGGGGTCAAACCCATGGAGCGCATGATCTCAAGCCCATAGGCCAAGGCAAATACGATCCCCTCCTGACCCGCCCTAAAGATATCGCCCTGAGTGTGGCGATTAAGGTCCAGGTTCTCAAGCGAAGCGCCGACTACCCTGTTCTTGAGCGTTCGCTCAGCGCCGTTGCCGTACGGAAGAGCTGAGATCCCTTGAGCGCCGATCGGCGAGCTCTCGGCGAGCGTGTTGATCTCTTGGTAGCTCAGTCGGGGGGCGATCGTTCCCTTAAGCCATCGATAGAAGCTACCCGTTCCGTTAACGCACATCAGCACCCCGATCCGAGTGCGTTCCTCGGTGCTGTTGACGTGCAAAAAGTTATTGACCCGCGATTGTCGGTCGACACCAAGCTTGTCAGTAACGCCGTAGATCACCCCTGAGGTTCCCGCGTTTGCCCCGATCTCTCCAGGGTTGAGGACGTTGAGCGCGAACGCGTTGTTCGGTTGGTCTCCCGCCCGGTACGACACAACAGCGCCCTTTGGAAGCCCCAGTTCGCTGGCCACATCCGCGCGCACCTGATCGAACACCGCGCAGTTGCCGCTTACCGGGGGGATCAGGGTAGGGGCGATGCCGAAGTGCTTGAGGAGGAAGAGAGCCGGCTCTGACCGCTGGAAGTCCCACAGGATCCCCTCCGAGAGCCCAGAGGGGGTCGTGCCGAAGCGACCGGTCAGTTTGAAGGCGATGTAATCGCCTGGCAGCATGGCGTACGCCGCCCTCGGTAAGGTGCCAGGCTCCTTTTGAAGCACCCAGGCAATTTTTGAGGCGGTGAAGTTGCCTGGGGAGTTGCCGAGTCGGGTAAGGCACGTATCCTCACCTAAGGCTTTGAACGCCGAGTCTCCGACCTCTACGGCCCGACTATCGCACCAGATGATCGCTGGTCTTACCGGCTTGCCCTCTGGGTCGACCAGAACTAGACCGTGCATCTGGTATGCGATGCCGATCGCCTTGGTAGCGCCGAGCTCAGAAGGGTTGATTTTCTTCAGCTGACACAGGCAGTTACAGACGTGCTCCCACCACAGGTCGGGGTGTTGCTCTGCCCATCCGGGTTGAGGGGAGAGGATCTCCATCTCCTGAGAGGGGGATGTCGCGTGCGCGATAACCCGCCCGGAGTCACTCTCGACGAGTGAGACCTTTACTGATGAGCTTCCGATATCGAGGCCAAGAAGTGTGTCTGACATAGGTCCCTCCAACGTAGGCGGAAGCGTAGCTCAGAACGCTAGGGAAGCAAGAAGAAAAGTTGGTGCCCATCGAGCGTTCGTTCAGTAGAGATGACGTTCTTTGTGGAGCCCTCGCTTGTTCATCATAAGCTCGTTTACTCTATTGTATTTTCTCGACAATTTAGAGGTCTATCCTTGTGGACGCCTCTTCTTTTTAGTACTGTCGAGTCATACCTGAAAAGGGCGTTCGTCGAATGGTCTTTCGGGGTGCCTTTCGCCGGTACAACATTTTTGCGCCGTCCGCGTCAGAGTGTGGTTCCAGGTACTCGGTACGCGCATCGTACCTGCTAGTACTTGTATCGAGTTGTCACGGCGAAGAAGAGAGAGCGATGCGGGGATTTTCAAAGGGATCAGGAGAGAGGGTGCGTTCCGGTTTTTCGGCTCGTGAAAAAGTTCTCGCTAGTGTGTGCGTCCTCTTCGGAGTCGCTCTGGTTTTTACAGGACGACAACTTCCCTCGGTTTCCGCGAAGGAGCGAGCGAGCTCCAATCTCTTCGAAGAGCTCAAGGTCTTCACCGATGTCCTCTCTGTTGTGAAACGTGACTACGTAAGCGACGTTGAAAATAAGAAGCTCGTTGAGGGCGCGATTAAAGGGATGCTCGCGACCCTCGATCCCCACAGTGGCTATCTTGACCCCGATTTCTATCAAGATCTTCAAGTTCAAACGAAAGGTGAGTTCGGTGGTCTCGGCATCGAGATCACGATTAAAGATGGTCTTCTCGTTGTTGTGGCGCCGATGGAAGGCTCTCCGGCAGAGAAGGTTGGTGTTCGCCCTGGCGATATTATCGTCAAGATCGATGGAAAGTTCACCAAAGAGCTCTCCCTTGTTGACGCGGTGAAGCGTCTTCGTGGACCGAAGGGAAGTCCAATTCAGATATCGTTGAGTCGCAAGGGGATCTCTGATCTTATCGATGTGACGATAATCCGTGACAACATCGAGGTGAAGAGCGTTCGAGCGCGATATCTCGGTGACGGCCTCGCGTACGTTCGGGTGAGTCAGTTCATGGAGCACACCGCGGACGATCTGAAAGCGGCCCTCACTCAGATGGTCAAGGATAATAACGGAAACGAGCTTCGTGGTCTTATCCTCGACCTTCGGAACAATCCAGGTGGCTTGTTGGCTCAAGCTGTGAGGATTGGTGACATGTTCCTCAAAGAGGGTGTGATTGTGTACACCGATGGTCGCGTTGAGGCGCAGAAGCAGAAGTATTTCGCGCACAGCCGTGGAACGGAGCCTGAGTATCCGATCGTAGTTCTGGTAAACGGAGGGTCCGCGTCTGCCTCTGAGATTATCGCCGGAGCGCTAAAAGATCACGGCCGCGCGCTGGTTCTGGGGACGCAAACGTTCGGTAAGGGATCCGTTCAAACCATCACGCCGCTCGAAAACGGGGGCGCTCTCGCTCTGACAACAGCGCTCTACTACACAAAGAGCGGTAATTCGATTCAGGCGCGTGGCGTGAAGCCGGACATCGAGGTTGAGGCTTCTGCCAACGGAAGTGATCAGCTGCAGGGCGTCCGCTCTCCGATCGGCGAGATTCGAGAAGAGGATATCCCTGGCGCCATCAAGAACCCGTCAGGGGGAGATTCCGCGCCGCAGGACGGTGGAGCGTTGCAGCGGATAAATAAGACCACCCCGATTCGCCCGGACCTTACCGCGATTGACCCGCAGAGTGAGGATCTAGCTGAGTGGGGTAGGAAGGACAATCAGTTCCAGCGCGCCTACGAAGTGTTGAAGACCTTCGGGGTATTTAAGCCGGAGCAGCTCAAAGCTTCGTAGTTGGGCACTTGTACCCGAACGCCTCTTTAGACTATACTCCGCGCCTGATTATAGGCGCATAGCTCAGTTGGTTAGAGCGCTTGCTTGACAGGCAAGAGGTCCACAGTTCGAATCTGTGTGCGCCTACCAAAGTTGTTCTAAACCCCTTTTGATACACGAGAAGTGGGAAAATGTCCTCTCGAGAGGAGGGGCATAGGCGCGTGAAATATTCGCCGCCGAGAGGCACTATTGTGCCGGCTTTGGAGGGTGCCCCTCTTGATATCAAGGCGGGGAAAGTGTAGTTAAGGGGGCCCGTATTGGTTACGGGTCGGTGTAGTTAAGGTCTTTATGCCAAAGATAAAAACAAACAGAACTGCTAGTAAGAAGTTCACCGTTAACAAGAACGGGAAGGTAAAGCGCGCAAAGGCGTACCACAGCCACAACACAGCGAAGAAGAGTCCAAAGCGTCGCAGAAACCTTGGTCAGAACGCGTTGGTTGACAAGACGGACGCTCGCAACATCAAGCGCATGCTTCCGTACGCATAAGTGATTTTTTGATAAGAGGTACCTATGAGAGTTAAACGAGGAACCGCAGGACGTGCCCGTCATAAGCGTCGTCTTAAATTAGCGGAAGGATTTCGTGGACGTCGTAATGGATGTTTCAAGCTTGCGAAGCTCGCTGTAGAGAAGGCGCTTCAGTTCTCTTACCGCGATCGGCGCGCTAAAAAGCGTGATTTCCGTGGGCTTTGGATCGTTCGTATCAACGCCGCAGCGCGCTTGAATGGACTCTCCTACAGCAAGTTCATTCAGGGTCTTGTGAAGGCTCAGGTGCAGCTTGACCGTAAAGTTCTCGCTGAACTCGCGTTCTCTGACCCAGCTTCCTTCGCTGTTGTTGCTGAGAAGGCCAAAGCCGCTCTGTAAGCGCAACGGTATGGCGATCCCGGAAGATACTAAACCGGGCGAGTCTCACGGTGAAACCGGCGTCGACATGGGGCTCCATGTGGCGCCGGTTTCGCATTTGTGGCTCGGTCGGTTAGTGGAGATCGACGCGAACTGGAATCCGCGTTCGTGGTCCGTCCAGCTATTCGAGAAAGAGCTCTCAAGTCGTTCAAGTCGGGTCCGAGGGCTCTTCGTCGGTGAGGAGCTCGTCGGCTACCTGATAGCCCATGTTGTGTGTGATGAGGCGCACATCGTGTCTTTGGGGCTCACGCCCGCGTGGCGAGGAAAGGGTGGCGGCCACTTCCTTTTGGCTGATTTCCTCCGAATCTGCTCCGCTGAGCGGGTCGTTGCCGTCACGTTGGACGTCCGAGTGAGTAACATAGCGGCACGAAAGTTGTACGAGGGGTGCGGGTTTTCTGTTGTAGGACTTCGCAGAAACTACTATTCCGATAACGGCGAGGACGCTCTCACGATGAGGAGGGAGCGGGGCTCCTAAGTAGGCTCGTTAGGTAAGGAACTCATGTACAACACGCTCCTGAAACCGCTTTTCTTCTCCATGGGTCCTGAGGCCGCGCATGATCTCATGCGAGGTGGCGCCAAGCTGGCCAATAATCGATTCGTTTCGGGAGCGCTACGTGGATTGTATGAGATTCACGATCCGCGACTCCAGGTTGAGGTGGCCGGGATCTCGTTTCCGAATCCGGTTGGACTCGCGGCGGGGCTCGATAAAAATGTTGAGCTCGTTGGCTTATGCGCGGGGCTCGGATTCGGTCACCTCGAGCTCGGAACTGTTACGGGACAGCCTCAGTCAGGAAATCCAAAACCACGGATCTTTAGGATACCGGAGGAGAAGGCGCTCATTAATCGTATGGGGTTCCCCTCTGAAGGCGCTGATGCCGCGGAGCGGAGGTTGCGGGCCGTTCGAAAGCATTTCCGACGACTCCCACCGATCGGCATTAACATCGGCAAATCCAAAGTTGTTGAGCTCGATCACGCTATCGACGACTACCGATACTCCTTTGAGCGGTTAGCGCCACTTGCCGATTACGTAACGGTGAACGTGTCATCGCCGAACACGCAAGGGTTGCGTCAACTGCAGGAACGGGAACGGCTAAAAGCTCTCCTTCAATCGTTGAACAGCGCCAACGCTCATGGAAAACCGATCTTCGTTAAGGTAGCGCCCGACCTTGAGTTGAGCGCTCTTGAGGAGGTTGTGGATGTGTGTGTCGGGTGCTCAGTTGCCGGTATTATCGCCACGAACACAACGATAAGCCGTGACTCGCTCTCACGTCGAATTGATGAGGTGGGCGGACTCTCCGGAGCGCCACTTCGGGCGAAAAGTCTCAGGATAGTTGATTTTCTCGCTCAAACGATAGCCGGTCGAATGGCGCTTATCGGTGTTGGCGGAGTTAGCTCCGGAAGCGATGTCCTCGCTATGCTCGCGGCGGGCGCGTCGATGGTCCAGGTCTATACAGGGCTGGTCTATGAGGGGCCTGGCCTTATTCGAGCCATGAACCGAGAGCTTATCTCATGTATGGATCTTCATGGGTGCCGGACCCTTCAGGAGGCGGCTTGCGCCTGGCAGGAGCGCCGTCGAGTAGCCTAAAAACCCCTAAAACCTAGTGAGTTCCGGCGGGGACGACCTCGAATTAGCGCATAATTCGATGTTACCGAAAGTTATGCAGCATTAGTGGCTTT
>JAULVA010000095.1:0-1576 GCA_032111275.1 Bdellovibrionota bacterium | reverse complement strand
CACAACACACATCGCGACAAAAATATCCATCGCAGAGTCCGAGAGACGCTTGGTAACGAGTTGGCTTCCGATGATGTTCTTCCCGTAGGTGCGCAGCGTCGATTCCACCGCGCCCGCGAGCTTACTCACCAAACCCTCAAGCGCTTGGGACTGCTCGCTGAGACTTGGATGAACGCGGGTAAGCGCATCTCTCCCTATCGGCGTATACTGGCTAATCTTCTTCGAGGCGTAGCCGGAGAGGACGCCGAATCCCTTGATCGGATGGTTGAAGATACCACTCAGACTCCGAGCCACATCCTTAAGCTCCTCACCAGCGTCCTTCATTCCCGAGAGGCCGATAAAGAGCCTCAGGATCTCGTTCGTCCCCTCAAAGATTCGGTTGATGCGACTATCGCGAACGACCCGCTCGTACGGATACTCCTTCATGAATCCGTTACCACCCGCAATCTGGAGAGCCTCGTCAGCGACCGTCCACAAAGCCTCCGATACAAACACCTTGCTCATCGCGGCCTCAACCGAGAAGTCCTCAACCTCTGAATCGATCAGGTGTCCGACGACGCTCACAACGCTCTCCGACGCGAAGCAGAGGGTCGTCATCACCCCTATCTTCTCCTTGATGAGCTGGAATTCGGAGATACTCTTCCCAAATTGTTTGCGCTGGGTGGCCTGCGCGACCGCATGCTCGATGAGTCGCTTCATGGCGCCTACGCACCCTCCGCCAAGACCAGTTCGTCCGTTGTTAAGGACCGCCATCGCGACCTTAAACCCCTTACCAACTTCGCCCAGAACGCACTCCTGGGGCACCGTCACGTTATCGAATCGTACGGTTGTGGTGCAGGATGCCCGGATTCCCATCTTGTCCTCTTTTGGCCCTGATGAAACTCCGGTGAAGGAGCGCTCAACCATAAACGCGGTGATCTTACCATCGTCAGTATCGGTCGCGGCGAAGACCGTGAAGAAATCGGCCGTACCCCCGTTGGTAATCCAGATCTTCTCACCGGTGAGGGACCAGGTACCGTCCGCGTTCTTGGTGGCGCGGGTCTTAATCGAAGCGGCGTCCGACCCTGACCCCGACTCGGTCAAGCAGAACGCGGCGATCATCTCGCCTGTAGCGAGGCGAGAAAGGTACTTCGCCTTCTGTTCATCGGTTCCAAAGAGCAGAAGTGCCTTTAATCCGATCGAGCTGTGCGCGCCGATGGTCAGGGATGTCGAAGCGTCATACCGACTCGTTTGTTGCAGAACGCGGGAATAACCGGAGTTTGAGAGCCCGAGCCCCTCGTATTCGTTTGGAATGATCAGCGAGAACAATCCGAGCGCCTTTAGCTCATCAACATACTCGGAAGGCTGAACTCCCTCGTCATCGTACTTATGGAAATCCTTCTCCTTACCCGCCATGAAGCGATCGATCGACTCAATCACCATCTTTAAGGTCTCTTGCTCATCAGCTTTGATCGAGGGAAATGGAAAGAGGTGGTGATCACGGATCTCGCCGAGAAAGAGACCTTTCGCGATACCGCCATCGTTTCGTGAGTCAGAACCTTGTGACATAGAACCTTAATCCTCTTTTAGTAAGAAC
>JAULVA010000094.1:0-2309 GCA_032111275.1 Bdellovibrionota bacterium | reverse complement strand
TACTGGACCGCCGCCTATCGACATCTGAGGGGATTGCTCCATGTGACGGTCAGGCGCTTGAATCCTGCCATCGTTGATGAGCTGTATCGCCATTTGAGACAGCAAATCTCACTATCATCAGGAGATGATACTCTCCTCAACAGCTTTTCACTTTTCTTACACACCAAGGGACACTGCCGGTATATCCTGGACGACCTACGACACAAAAGCGTTCGCTCTGCGCTACACTCCAGCAGACCGATCTGGAGGCAAGGTGATGATGGATTCTCTCGCATGGCGCAGACCGAGGCATGGTACTCAATGAGCGTTAATGCCTCAGCTAATACAATGCCGTTTGCTGAAGCGATCCTCCCGCGACGTTGTTGGTGCGGGACTCCCGATACCTGGACGACACCGATCCCTGGATTTGGGGCTAGCGAAGTAGCCGTCTACGGTGCTGGTGTTAGCTGGGCAGTCCCAATTGACTTAGGAACTTCTTCAGGCGGTTCTACGATAGCGTGTTGCGCGGTCTTTCCGGACACAGTGGCCCATGCGTTGCGTGCTCCACTGACCAACCCGCACTCCCTCATCCAGCCGCGGTTAGATGCCCTAACCCAACAGCTGGAGGAGTTGCCATTAAGTATTAAATAAGTGAGAACTAGGTTCGTATGCTGATTCAAAACACCGCGCGAGTATCCCCTGAAACACACGAGTTCAAGAGGTGCGGAGAGATCGCCCTTCTCCTTGATCGCTATCGCACGCCGCACGTTGCTCGTGGGTGCGTGGCGTTTCTGCACGGGGGCGCGCTTTTGCTGGGCAGTCGGACAGATCTCCCTGAGCCGGTGGTGGGGATGCTTCTACGCTCGGGGTTTGATGTTGTATCGCTCGATTATCGTGTGCTTTCAGAGGCCCCAATTGATGAGATTCACGGTGATGCGCGCGATGGATGTCGGTTTATTCGCGGGCTCTATCCCTCGATTCCTCTCGTTCTTGTCGGGTACTCAGCGGGTGCCTATCTCTCACTCGCGTGCGGTAGAGAGGATCGTCTCGTCGATGGTATCTGCGCTTTTGCTGGGTATGCGGATCTTGGCGCTCGGTGGTACACGGAGCCGAGTGAGTTCTTTGTGAAGTATAAGGATGTGGCTCAGGTGGCCCGCCGCCTTAAGGAGGGCGCGCTCTTCCCATCACTTGACGACCGAATTGATCTCTACGTGTATCTGCGCCAAACCGGTACATGGCCTCGATACGCGCTTGGTGATGATTTCTCTGAATCTCGTCTGCGAGAGCTCTCTCCGCTCCACCACCTCTCTCAACGCTACCCGCCGACGGTGCTTATCCATGGCACCGCGGATTGCGATGTGCCGTATTCGGCTTCGGAGGATATGGCGGCGGCGCTCAAGGCAGCGGCTGTGCCTCATCGGCTGATCACGATGCCGGGGATGGATCACGACCTTTTCGCAAAGGTGGATCTACCGGATGTGCGGAGGGCTTGGCTTGAGGGGATAGAGTTCGTAGTTCGGGGTGGAAGGTAGGAACGAGATAGCTCCGTGGCGCTGAGCTCTGAGTATTGACCCCCTCCCGAGTGGCTGGGTCCCGTTTTTTCCGAATCGGACTCCGAACCCACCTCCGACGATAATCGCATCAAGCTCTGAGACTCTAGGGGCGTCTGCCCTACCAACCTGCTCTACAGGAGGATCATCGCTTATGTGTCATCGCATCTTTGAGCTTACTTTCGCTGGGACTACTAACGCAGAGTTAATTGAGACTCGCTTCTATCCTGGATCAGGGGAGCTACCGCTCGAAGCGGTTCGAGGGAAAACGCCTGGGGCCTACAGAAGCGCTGGGACCTTTCAATTAAGCTCGGCGGTCCGGGCCCTGTGTATCCTCTTTGTGAAAGCCGCGCTGGCGCGGAAGAGCCCAGTTCCAACAACACCTCCTCTTCTTCTCGGTTTTCAAGGGAGCCTTGCTGCTTCTTTAGACTACGCTTTGACCAAACAACCACACTGGCTCAAGATTATGTTTGGTCATGATGGAGCGGGGCGATGTTTAGCACAGCGATTCTTCCATAGGACTAATCCAAACCGAAAGAGACCGGGGCCCGTAGTGCTCGGGATGAATGAGCATGTAATATCTCCGGAGGATATCCGTATTTTCTGGAATCAGGAAAGCGCAGATCAGGGTCGTACTCGGCGGCTGTGAGCGTTACGTAGTAGGAACCTCTGCGAGGGACGGTGATCCGTCCGCGGCAGGTGAGGTTCTTATATTGGTACCCACCCTCGAGGCCCTCGTACCGGCATTTAAGGACACGAGTGCCTGAGATAGTTCCCCCA
>JAULVA010000093.1:0-9035 GCA_032111275.1 Bdellovibrionota bacterium | reverse complement strand
ATCTCAAAATAAGTTTCTCCGCATCCGACTATCCACGTTAGTCAACGCGGAGGCGCGGAACACGCTGAGAGCGCGGCGTGTTCTTATGCGCCCTCCGTGTTTTCCGCGCCTCCGCGTTCATTAACCAAAAAGCAACGCGATGAATCGATCTCCAGCAATAAGACCATCTACCGAAAGATCGGATACCCCTCCGGCACCGGCAACCCAAGGACCGCTCGTCGCACGAGATCGAGCGCTACATAGGACGCGTAGCTGCGAACGTTCTGCCGCTCACTGACGTAGAGACATTTCATCTCAAAGGAGCGCACCTCAGAGGAGATTCCTACATAAAACGTTCCAACCGGCTTCGCGTCCGTGCCTCCATCAGGACCCGCGACCCCACTGATAGAGACACCTATCGAGGTCTTAAACCTCTCGCGCACGTTCTTCGCCAACTCGCGAACCGTCTCAGCGCTCACCGCGCCCATCGTATCTAAGGTTTCACGCGAAACACCAACGACTCGCTCCTTGATCTCGTTGCTGTAGGCGACAACTCCACCGTGAAATACAGCTGAGGAACCAGGGGAACGGGTTAAGAGCTCCGATACCATTCCTCCCGTACACGACTCAGCGGTCGCGACCGTGAGTCCCTTTGAAAGAAGTAACTTTTGAAGCGAAGTGAGAAAGTTCTCGGCTGGCTCCTCTGAGAAGATCGTATCTTTTTGAAGCACTTCCCGCGCAGCAACTACGTACGGCGCAAGGTCAAAGCTCTTAGGAGCTTTCAGAACGAGATGCACCTCAGGAAACGCCGCTCGATAGGAGACCACTATCTCTTTCGGAAGTTTGAGTCCCTCAATCAAACGCCCTACCGTTGATTCCGGCAACCCAAAGGTCTTCAGCGTGGGGCGTTGAATCGGCTCAATTCCACCACTACTCGCCTCAATCATCGGCAAAACCGTATCGAGGAACATCGGCTTGAATTCTCGTGGAACTCCCGAGAGTGATACCACGGTCGGGCCGCCATCTTTTGTCATCGCGAATCCGGGAGCGGTCCCGTTCGCGTTCGGAACCATGCTCGCGCCAACGGGGAGGAGCGCTTGCTTTCTATTCTGTGAATCAAGAACTCGTGCGCGCTTCGCGAAGAAGCTCTCGAGATGCGCGAATGCGTCGGGATGCTCCGCGAGACCAACTCCAAAGAAGGCCGCGACCATGTCACGCGTAAGGTCATCACTCGTTGGGCCGAGCCCCCCCGAAGTGATAATAAAATCGCTCACCGTTGAGAGCTCCCGCAACCCCTGCACGAGCTCACTCATATCGTCATCAACGACGAGCACACGTTTGAGTTTTAATCCTCGCTCTGCGAGCTCTTTAGCGACGAAATTGGAATTGGTATCAACGACCCGACCATCAAGGAGTTCAGAGCCGGTCGCCAGGATTGAGACAGAACGCATTATGCCTTCTTCTTCGCGTTTGTTCTAAGAGAAGCTACGTTAACAGAAGCGTGAGCTTTTTTCAGGTCCTCGATCATAGCCATGACAGCAGCAGGTGGACGGATCTCAGATGGGGAGTCCATGATCTTCGCCTTCATCGGGTCTATGTATTTACCCTTATCGAAGAGACCGAAGTGAAGATGAACGCCACTTGCGAGGCCGGTTCGTCCAACGGTTCCGATGACATCACCACGACCAACACGCGCGCCCTTTCGTAGGGTCTTCGAGATCGAGTTAAGGTGCATGTACTCAGTTGTGTATCGGTCGTTGTGCTTGATGCGAACAACGTTGCCCGTACTTGAGCCATAGCCCGCTTGAACGACCACTCCATCACCAACGGTTCTCACAGGGGTGCCAAGTGGCGCGGCGAAATCGACGCCGTTGTGAGGTCGGGAGATCTTGAGAACTGGATGGAAGCGAGAGAAGGCGAACATTGAGGAGATTCGGCTGTACTTGAGGGGATATCGAAGGAAGGCCTTCGTCGGCATCGATCCCTTCTCATCGAAGTATCGAACCGTGCCGTCTTTGGCTACATCCCGCACAACCGCGAGCATCTTTCCGCTTAGTTGAATGGAAGCTGCCTTAATAGCGCCTGGCGCGAGTCGCTCGCCATCCTCCGAAACGCGGTCCTCGTAAATCACGGTGAAGGAATCCCCAAGCTGAATATCCTTGGTAAATTCAACGCGATTACTGAAGAGGTCAACGAAATCATCGACGAGAGAGAAGGGGATCTGTAATCCGGCGGCCGAATCACCGAGCGACGAGACAATGGTACCGGTAACGCGACGCTCGTTCGTAAGCACTTTGAGCTTATCGACCTTAACCGCGTAGTTACCGTGGTCGTCTCGGGTTAGGATAACGGTGGCGTTCTCGCCCTGCTTCTTACGAACCTCGACGACCTCACCATTAACGTGCGTTACCGCCAACTCTTCACCAACTCGAAGTGATCCAGCGTTTACGCCCGAATCCTTCAACGCGTCGAGAACAGCAGTGACGTCGTCAGAGCTTCCACCGATCTCACGCCACAGGGAGTTAAAGGTAGCGCCCTTCTTAACGGCGTGTTGGAAGGAGCGAACAACCGGTTGTTGAGGAGCTGGGAGGACAACCTCGACCGGCTGCTCTTGAAGGGAATCCGCGAGCTGATGAATCGGACTATCCTCGTTGTGCAAGAGCTCACGCGAGAGCGCGCCCGTTCCGGCCCGGCCGAACAGAACTTCATGGGGGAGAACCCCTTTCGTGAGGAGCGCCGCGCCGGCGACTACGATAGTAGTGCGGGCAGCCCAGACGTACTTCTTCATGTAGAGGGGACTCTACTTGCATATGAGGCCGCTCACAACCCCTACAAACCCATCTATCTCCCTAAAACGATGGATAATGTTGGGGCCGCTTTGAGAAACCTGGGGCCGGCCTGGCCCCTAGCCAATCTCCCCAAGAAGCTTTCAGCACCTCCAACTTTCAAAGGTAGGGCCCGACTCCTGGCGGGCCGCAGGACAATTGGAGGTATCGGGGCTTCATCCACAGGCCAACGACACCGCCCGCCAGGAGTCGGGCCCTACCATATTGAGCGCCTTAGATCATGAACGAGCAGGTGACTCGAAATATTCGAAGATTCCCCCATGACTTTATGTTTCAGCTGTCTTTACAGGACCTTAAAAACTTGATCTCGCAAAATGCGATATCAAGTTCCCAGCATGGTGGAAGACGCAAGCCTCCGCGAGTCTTCACAGAATACGGCGCAGTCATGGCGGCAAACGTGCTCAATAGCGATGTCGCACTTGATGCGAGCATCATGATAGTTCGAGTCTTCGTGCGGCTAAAGGAGATTGCGCAGGAGCATTCGGACTTGAAGGGGGGACTGCAACTGTTAGAGCAACGGGTGGCCAGAGGCTTTTCCGAGCATGCAGACGAACTGCAAGAGATCAGATTTCTGCTAGCAAAGCTTGAACAACCGCCGGAGCCGAAAAAGAGAAAGCTCGGCTTTTAGCGGCGAATCGGGCATCTCCTTCAAGCCATTACTGACAAAGGTTTTATGACAGTTTATGGATGTAGAGCTTCTCCGACCCCCATCTCACATCAAGAAAGTATTTTGCTCCGCGCCCCCGACACACGCTGGGGTGCTCCTCCTCGATGACAACCGTGAATTCACCAAGTTCGTTCAGCTTTACGGGCCCGAATCAACAGACTGGTGCTTGGAAATTTCGGTGATTGCAAGAGTGTAGGCGCCGGAGTGCATGAGCTCAGAATCTCGTGTGGACCCGGGTCTCGTGTCTACTTTGGGCGAGATGGGAATACCGTGGTTGTCCTTCTGTGTGGCGGAGACAAAGGCTCCCAAACCAAGGACATTCAGAAAGCAAAGCTATTTTGGAAGGAGTACAAAGATGCCAGTAAAAAGTTATAGGGCTGAGCTCCTCAAGCAGCTTAAGGATCCGAAAGAAGCGGCGGAATATCTCAACGCATGTATGAGCGATTCAGAGGAGGTATTTCTTCTGGCCTTACGGGACGTCGTAGAAGCGAGCGGTGGGATGACGAACCTTGCTCGTAAGACATCGCTCAATCGTGAGAATCTCTATCGAAGCTTGTCAAAGAAAGGAAATCCCAAGCTCTCAAGCTTGGCTTCTATTCTCGCCGCCGTAGGGATCAAGCTGTACTTCGCGCCGAATAAAAAACAAAAGAAAGCTGCATAACGTTTCGAGCAGCGGACGCCTGAAGCGTGAGCGAAAGGCGCTCCACTGCTTTGACTTATCAGCCTTTTACATATGGGAACCGTTATTAAGGTCGAAAACAGCTCCTGTATAGCAGCGACCTGCGTCACTCATGAGAAAGCTAACAGTATTCGCCACATCCTGAGGGGCCAGCGGTGTTTTGATGAGCTCTCGCCCCTTGTAAATATCTAGAACTTCCTGGCGAATATTTTTAGCCAGGTCAGTATCGACGACTATGCTTGGGGCGACAGCGTTTACGCGCACATGAGGGGAAAACCTCAAAGCGCAGCTTTTGGTAAGACCTATCAATCCCGCTTTTGAGGCGCTGTAGATTGGATCCGAGCCCCCATGTATCGAGCTCGAACTGATATTAACGATAGATCCGGATACTTGGCGTTTCAGTAAGCACTCACCGAAAAACTTAGAGCAATAAGCAGCCCCTTTTAGGTTGATGTCAACAACTCGGGAGATCTCCTCCATTGAGTAATCGAGAATGCCCTTGCCGAGGTAGATACCTGCGTTGTTCACCAATCCATAAAGCGAGCAAGAATCGAGGCTTTTGATAGCTTTCTCAGCGGCTGAGTAATCCGAGACATCAAGAGCAACAACTTTAATGAGATCACCAAAGTCGTCCGCGAGTTCCTTCAGCCGCTCAGCTTGCACATCGACAGCGACTACGCGATACCCGTTGTCAATCAAACGGGTCGTTATGGCTTTTCCGAGGCCTTGGCCAGCACCCGTTACACAAATATCTTTCATTCAAATAACCCGAGCCTAACATAGTACGGCGCCGATCCGCCCATCTCGGGCCATCAGCTCGTTCAAAAATGATACCGCTCCTCCCCGTTCCCGCTCAACCAAATATATTGGCCAACAACATCAACAGCTAAGGATCGCTTGCGCACAGATTCGTAAACCCGTGTATCTACACCCCATAAGCGTAGATGTGCCGATCTGGACATCTAGGGGCTCCCTCAAAAAACCCAACACCGCACGTACCCCGATCGCCCACCACGGCGTATACTATAATCCTTATGACAATAATCGGCGTGGACGTAGGAACGGTGAGAGTAGGGGTGGCGACCGCCGATCCGACGGTTCGTATCCCATTCCCCGTGGCTATCTGGCCCCGCGCTCAGCACGAAGCTGAGAGGAATCTCTTAAAGTTAATGGAAATCCGCAAACCCGTGGCAGTCATGACTTTCCGACTTTTCGGCTCAGTGCCCTCGTGCCGTATATACTCCCCGCGTTGCTCTGGAGCGTCGAGCCCAGCACCTAATCGATTACTTTACGTGCTGCCATCCTCCGCCCTGCCCGCATAGCACATGACAATATCCCGGCGATGAAGAAACTCAGATAGTCACGGCTGGCAGCGCTTTGATTGCAGCGCGATATGCCCCTCTACGGATAATTAACGCTCGCTATGTACGCCAGAGACTGCGCCCCCATGCATGTGTTCGGCGTTTGGCAGTCGAGATGGACCTGTGAACAGCTCGGGTTAACGTTGTCGCCGGTGACCTGGCATCGAAAGAGGGAGTCGCACGACGCGCACGACGTGTTCCCAGTTCCTATCCAGAGATGTCCCTGCGCGTAGAGCAAAGCCTGCGGGGGTAGCATGGAGAACATTTTACCGGGGATGAAGCCCTCCCCGAGACTACCGAGATTCGCGAAGGTCGTTGGCGCATCGAAGGAACTGGCGTTAACGCTCCTTATCAAACCAGCCGCTGAGCTATCGTTACTGTGTCCAACCTGTCCCGCGAACATCAGATTGTGATCTGAGTCATACGTGACGCCCCAGTACGGAGCGCCGGAATCGACCGTCTGACAAGAGCCTGACCGACACGTAACAAGCTGGCCTGTATATCGATAGGTCGTTATTACATCACCATCTCCGTCTGTGGTTGAGGTCCAACAGTCTGCCGCGGACGTGGCCCACAGCTGACCACCCCCAAAATCCATGTCCTGAATAGCGATGTCGCATTGATTGTAGTCGCCGTGCACCGAGTACATTAAAGTTGGAGTCGAGTTGAGGTTGGGTAATTGATAGACGTTCGCGTTGAAACAGTTGTTACAACCCGTCCCGGCGTAGAGGGTATTCGAGCCCGCATCATACGCTAGAGATGTCACGGAGTCCGGGAGGGTAGAGAGCGTGACGCAACTATTCGCGGAGTTAGTGGGGCACTGCCAAATCTCACCACTCTTCAGCCCCACGAACATGAGCCCCTGTCCGTTGGAAATAATGGTATTGGGGAGGGAGGACGCCGTATTCCACGTGCCGCAGCTATTCGGCGCATCTGAAGAGCACTGCCACAATATTTGGTTGGTGAGCGCTGAGTACAAAACGTTAGTGTAACCATTCGCTATGTCAGAATCAGATACGGCGAGGGACCGGGGATAATCCTTTACTGCGCCTCCGCTTGTGTCCAGATATATGGAATCAAGCGTATTCGGGTTGTACATCTTTATGCTTGAGCCAGTCCGCTCCGAGACGCCGAGATACAGGCCTCCGGTGTATACCGTAGCGGCGACTTTGAGGTACGTGCCGGTTTCAGCTTTAGCACCAGTGTTGCCCGAAGCCTTGGACACCGGAATGCACTCACCCAGCGAGTAGCTTGAGCCGCTTGGCGTGCTGTCCTGACATGAACCGCACGAGCTGTCACAACCTCCGCGCCATTCGACCGATGCGCCCTCGTCAATTCCGCAGCTCTTGGGATTGGCGGGTTCGCAGGAAACGGCTGCACTGTCAAATGAGATAGTTACATGCCCGTAGCTCTTGTGCTGATTGCATGAGCTTTCGCCCGAGTTCGTGATCGCAAAGGTAGAGCCACCCATCGGGAGCTCTGAGTTACATCCTGAATCAGAGTAGTACCGAACCTCCAGGGTAGAACCATACGGCGATGTTGAACGGCCGCCGCCGCCGCAACCGATCATGACGGCACCTGAGAGGACGACGCCGAAGACAATAGTCTGGGCCAACTTGATAGGAGAGTGGCGTTTATTCTTCATGAACTGCTCTGGCGATAGCTTACCTCATAGTTTCTCGGTAGGAGCCTAACATGCGTTTTGCTGGAGACAATTGTGAAATCGGCTATCCTCTGAGGGAAACCCGTGTCAGTCATGACTTTCCGACTTTTCGGCTCAGTGCTCACCTTTCCGTACATGCTCCCCGCGTTGCCCTGGAGCGTCGAGCCCAGCACCTCCTCTATCACGTGCTGCGATCCACACCCCTTCCCGCATAAGACATAACAAATATCCCGGAGATGAATAAAACTCGGATAGTCATGACTGACAGGTTTTTTGGGGGGGCATGCCTTTTAGCAACACGTCCCTTATTTTTTCGATAGCAGGGACGGACAGAATGAATCGGGGCGCAGTATGGGAGAGGGAATGAATCGTCGGGTAGTCGAGCAAAGCATCTACCTGATTAGAAATCACAAGGTCATGCTCGATGAGGACCTTGCTCGATTGTATGGCACTGAAACCGGCGCACTCCTCCGCGCAGTTCGGAGAAACCGCGAACGCTTTCCCGACGACTTTATGTTTCAATTATCAGAACAGGAGGTTAGCGCTTTGAGATGCCAAAGTGGCATCTCAAAATCTGGTCGAGGTGGTCGAAAATACCTCCCGTATGTATTCACAGAGCAGGGGATCGCTTGCGGAGAAATTGAACCACCTTGAAAGACGCTACGACCATCAGTTCAAGGTAGTCTTTGACGCAATCACGGAAATCATGAATCCCGCACAGCCGGCGAAGAAGAGAAGAATTGGTTTTGGACATGATAAAGAGTAGTACCGTTTTTTACTGCGGCGCCTCCGTGCCCGAGTTCAGCACTGACCAGCTGCGCCTGTGGTCGTGATATCAAGTTAATGGAGCAGCGCCCATTGCCTAGTATTGAGGACAGCATTCTTACCATGAGGGGCCAGCGGCACTCCGCACTG
This sequence comes from Bdellovibrionota bacterium, assembly GCA_032111275.1. Taxonomy (GTDB): domain Bacteria; phylum Bdellovibrionota_C; class UBA2361; order UBA2361; family OMII01; genus OMII01. The sequence continues at coordinate 925 of JAULVA010000093.1, read as the reverse complement.
AATAAAAACAGAGGATGACCGCATGACATACTAGTGTGCCGATCCGCGCATCCGGGCGCGTCGGCTAACTCGAAAAGGATACCGCTCCTCACGTTCCCCGCTCAACCGAATATATTAATCAACAACATCAACAGCTAAAGGTCGCTCACGCACGCCTTCGCAAACCCATGCATCTACACCACATCGGCGTAGATGCACCGACCCACGGAGCTCCCTCAAAAAAGCCAACACCGCACGTACACCGATCGCCCACCACGGCGTATACTATAACCCTTATGACGATAATCGGCGTGGACGTGGGAACGGTGAGGGTAGGGGTGGCGACCGCCGATCCGACGGTTCGTATCCCATTTCCCGTGGCTATTTGGCCCCGCGCTCAGTACGAAGCCGAGAGGAATCTCTTAACGTTAATTGAGGATCGAAAGGCGACCCTGATTGTGGTTGGCCTCCCCCTCGATGAGGATGGCAACCGGACCGATATCTGTGAAAACATCGAGGCCTTCGTTCAGCGCACGAGCTCGGAGCGTCATCCAACAGGAAACGACTATCTCAGCTATCGGTCGTCCGCTCGTGAGAGTTAGATCGATTATCGCCTGCCGCTCTTGTTTTGTGTGTCGTGGTCTTCTCATCTTTGAGCCTCCTTTAGTTGTGAAGGCTCAAAGGTAGGCAGCTTATGAGCGGGTAGCTAGGACGCCGCTGAGTGGACGGTTACGGCACAAGAGCTAACAGACGCGCCACGGCCTACCGTTAAGACGCGGCTCTCAGAGTTGATGAAGCGAGGATTACTCAAGCGTCAAGGGCAAAGAAGACTTAGCACTAAGAAGAAGGCAGCCGGCCCCGATCACCCCTCGCTCCGTGACTAATCAATGCCGGACTCACTCAAAAGTTGCGCCAGGGACCCACGCCGAAGGATTTGGCGCACCCT
>JAULVA010000092.1:8712-12441 GCA_032111275.1 Bdellovibrionota bacterium | reverse complement strand
CTGAACAAGTCGTTTGAGGGCATTCGCCGCAACTCTTCGATGTACTCGGGACGAATAAGTCCCGCGTCAACCAAAGAGTCACACGCAATCTGGTGCATACCTCGTACCCCAGCCTGGTTGTTCGGTCCGCCGATAAAAAACTCCCACTTCTCCCTGCCATTGACAAGAATCTCATGCGCTGCCCCATGATGGTCGGTCGTTCGGAGGTGGTACTGTTTCGAGGGCATGTGTGAGCGACCGATTACCGCACCGCTTAGCTCAAGGAACCCGGGACCTCCCGATTTCGAGAAGGCGCTTCGCACATGATGATCAAAACGACGCAGGTTAGCACGGGGAGTGATGCAGGCGGGCGTCGTCATTTCAGGAGTGAGTGGCGGCAGGTCGATTGCCCATGCGCGTCCCTTGTCCGATAGCATATCGAGCGTTACGTGACACACGGCTCGATAATCGAGGTCCACCGGCTTCGCCAGAGCAGTGTCCTGTTGCGGACAGTAGAGTCGGGGTATGTCCGCCTCTAGAAAGAGCTTCCGAGCCTCAGGGGTCGATCGTTCAACGAGGTCGTTGACGAACTCTGTAATCGGCTTACCGGTAGCGCGCACAACGCGATGATAGGCTTCCGTCAGGAACCCAACAAAGAGCGCTGACACGCGACCGTTGGAGACTCGATCGTAGAGGATGTCGCGGGCAGTAATCAGGCTCAGCACGGGGTCGAGGGTTGAGAAGCCAATCGTCTGGTCGGGAAGGATACTGAGACTTTGAATAAAGTCATTTCGTATATGACAGCTGTCGATAATGTCTTGATGGCCAAGATGTAAGGAGTCAGCCAAGAGATAAGCCAACCTATCGGCCCAATCGACGAGGAGGTGGAGTGGATGATGTGAATCGTACAGGATTGACTTGATGCGCGCTGTTCGGTCCTCACCGAAATGGCGGGCGAACTCATTTGATTCGAAGAGCTGCTTGGTGCGTAGCTCGTGACAGAAGCGGGGGCGACCAGGAGTTCCATCAAATTCAGGGAAGGAATTAATAGCGGCCTCTGATTCATGGGAGGCGAAGATATGTCCCTGATCGTGACCAGCCAGCGCCGCTACCAAGTCTCGAGCGTCGTCAGAATGCAACTGTAGGTGATTGGCCATCTCCATCGCGATCTCGGCGGCGAGAAAGGTGTGTGGTGTGACGCGAGGGTGATCCGCCGTCTTAAAGGTGTATGTGTGGGCCACTCCCATGCAGTGGTGTGTCTTTAAGTTTTGACCGGATGGATGACGGGCGAGAAACTCGATGTCTGTCCGAAACTTCGCCGGGAATGTTTCGAACCATTCATCCTCCTGTCGAACCATGATAGCTAAATTCCGCTCAGATTCGTCATGTGCTCTAGTGAGAAGGGGTTCACGAGCGCGGGCTACGAGAGATCCCGAATCGCTGGTTGCTTGAGGTAGCGGAGGAAAAAAGGTATCGGCTGCCGAAAAGGGGAGGGAGGGGCGCTGAAATGAAGCGGTGGACGCTCTATTCAACGTGAGCTCCATCAACAAGGAGCTCACGTTGAGCGTTAGATGATACTGTACCTGGTGTAGAACTCGCGTTCCGCATATCGCTGGCGCATCACAAACTTCCGCAGGAGAACCACCTTACTTTCGAGAGTATCGACAATGAGGTTTTGCCCACAAGCGGTTCGAGTAAACTACAAGAACCGTTCCGCGTAAATGGTTAGTTTAACCTTTTTAAAGAAAAGTAGTGCACGTCAACGGAGCTGAGAGATCTCACGGCTAGTGAAGCGGATCAGGGTCGTCGCCGTCACGCGCTCCATCTCCATCGGTGTCGGCGCGAGTGGGAAGCGTACCGTATCGTTCGGACTCAAACTCGTCGTACAGGCCATCACGATCTCTATCTGGCCGGATATTCCTTACGTGTGAAGGAAATTTTAGCCTAAGGTAGGAGATGAACACGGACGCCAATTTTTCATATCCCCTTGACGTTGGATGGATGCGATCCTCGGAAAGGTATCGCTTGGGGACCGTATCGAATCGGAGGTCGGTTGGCGCGTATGTTCCATTCGAGGAACGAAGCAGCCCGTTGAGCTCTCCTATCCACGGAGCTTGACGAAGGCGTTTGGGAATCATCAGAAGCGCTGTGACGACGAGTGCCTTGTGTCCGGTCAGGTTCTTCACGTTGCTTTGAATGATGTCGTGTACACGCTTCAGATTACGACGCGTGGCAAGCGGAGTTTTGAATCTCCACTGATCGTTTCTGCCGACGTCAACGACGATGAGGTCGGCTGTGGTCACCGCGGTGACCAATCTACGGTGTCCCCGGCCAGAGAAACCTCTTTCGAGGTCGAAAATCAGATCGGTGACGGTCGCGCCTCCCTCTCCTAAATTATGGAAGGTGGCGTCGGGGAAGCGTTCGGCGGCTCGAATGACGTAACCGCCTTTATTGTTGTGAACCGAATCTCCTATTCCAGCTACGAGGGAGTCGCCAAGAACTGTAATAACGATCTTCCCATCACAGTTTGCGTCGGGCAATCCAGACACAAGAGGACATGCATGGGATAAACGAATCCCAAACATGATGGCTAGAGTAAGGCTTAATAAAACTTTCCTAAAATCCATGCACCCTCTTGACGGTGGGTGTTCTACCAAAGACTTTCCCCCCGAATCAACGGTAGGGGAATATCGTCCGACGCTATCAATAACTTAAGAGGAGGGCGGGAATATTGGCCGAGGCGATCGGTTTCAACATATCATTCGTTCGCCGCCCCCTTTGGGAAAGCGAGGCAAAACCCCTATTAGGAGTCTAATTGTGGACCCTGAAGCGTGAACGTACCCGAAAACATTGATTTTTTATTCCGGGTACGTTCACGTTCACGTTTACAAGCACGTTCACGTGGAGTTTTGCCTCGCTTCCCTAAGGTAAAGAGACGCAGTCTCCATACTGCCTGGACACCAGAGTGGGATGAAGGCTTTCGGGGTGCGCGTCGTCATAAGGCATAGGTTCCAAATCATGGTTTTGTGTCGATAGGATCTGTCTGTGGTGGGATTCCGAACAGGTCCGTCTCGTTAAGAAATGAAAGCGAAGCGAGTGGAACCTCACGTAGTCGCTGCAAAAAGGTAGTGCGTGATGAATTATCCTGAAGGGAATCATATCAAGCATCATGAAGGGGCTTCGTATGGTCGCGGTGGAGAATGGTACCTCTTGCGGGAGGATGTTGAGATCGGCGAAGGACGCTGTCGAGCTGGCACTCCCGTTCAGCGTCTTCCTGGCGGATGGCGGATCCAGGGCATAGCTACTCCAGTCTCAATTTCTCTCGATGGACGTTTGTGTAAAACAGAATATGCTGGTTTAAGTCTCCACGTTCTCAGCAGGGAATCTGATGGGTCTGTCGTTCATCGACGTATAGGCTCGGATGATCCCGTTGAACGTGTGCCGATCTCCCGTATCATCACTCCACCAGAGTTTGGTCATGACAAGCTTTACCTCGCTTTTGGAGATCAATTTTATCCGCTCGACTATTTCGGGTGGTGACGAGTCTATTCACTGTAGAGATTCTATGGAGAAGAGGCAAAACCCGCGTCAGGTGCTTTTGCCTTGTCTCTCTGGGGGCTTACGCGAGAGGGAGGCGTCTCCTAGGTTGCGGAATGCGACTCATGATCACTAACCCGTACTCGAGGTATGTTTCGCAAATGCCTCGACGTGGACTCTTGTACTGAATTTTCCGACCCTCTTTATACCCTT
>JAULVA010000092.1:0-8702 GCA_032111275.1 Bdellovibrionota bacterium | reverse complement strand
TAGTGAGAGGGGACCGGATACAACTGCCGCCAACCTCCGGAAAGTGTTGTACATGACGGACTGTTTCAAGCTTCATTTTGTTGGTGACGAGGATCCCTCGCTCTTTCAGACGGTATACATGACCGGCGGTCGTCGTATTCACGCCGTTCGAGGCAAAACGAGTGGCGCTTTTGCTGGGCAGGGATCCTTCCACTGGAGTATCGCGGTTCGGGCCTTATCGGTACTCGCGATCCGAACTTTAATGGCATCGCGAGGGCATCCGTGCGATCCCATCCTTGTAGGTGACAAGCGCAGTTACGCAGCCTCTCTCGATTATGCCATTTCAAAGGAAACTCATTGGCTACTGGATGTTTTTGGAGTCTCGGATGGGGAGGTTCCCAACTTTAGGAGGGTGTTTAAGAGAACCAATTCAGGGAGGAAACGATCCGGTCCTGTCGCGGTCTCGTTAGCAAGACCATTCCTTGAGCCGGGAGCTATTACGGTGAGGCTTAATTCCTCGGATGTCGAGGACATCATAGCGCTTGAATCGCTTGCTACCCGATTGAGTGGCGTGCGGTTGCAGGCGACTGCCTGAAGCGAGGGATGAATAATCGGTAGGTATCTTTAAACCGGATTTTAACACTTTTAAGTAAGACGAGAGTCGTACTACGGTGGATAGATGGCTATGCGGAAATATCTCGTTGAACTAAGCGCACGGATGTAACGGTCATGAAGACATTAAGTGTCACATCCGAATCTACTTCTGTGCCGACCTTCGGAGTGGAGGAGGGGTGGTATTTGCTCCGCTCCAATCTCTCCCACAACAAGCACATGTATCGCGCTGGCACCTTGGTCGAGTATCTTGAAGGCGGGTGGTTTGTTCAGGGTCCGCTCGAAGAGCGAGAGCAGTTGTCGCTCTCCTCTGTCAACGTTTGTCGAACTCACTACGAGGGGGTCTCCCTGTATGAAATCGAGTGTATCGAGCATGAGGGGGTTCTGACTCGACCGGTTCTCTCCACGCTATCGCTGACAAAGGTCGACCCGATGATGGTGCAGGTTCCCTTGCGGGTCGGCGAAAGCAGGGTCTGTGTCCGATTTGGGCACTGTTTTCTACCGCTTGAGTTTTTTAACTGGTAGCACTAGGGAAGCGAGACAAAAACCCTCCCTGCTGCGAAAGCGGAGCTTGGATTGCTCTTGAATTTTCAGAGAAATACTCGCTGACGCTGACGCTGACGTAGGGTATGCCTCGCTTCCCTCACGATCTACCTCTGATTAAATTTAAGTTCGATTCGTCGGTTGCGGGAGAAGGCCTCTTCGCTGTTGCCGTTGTCGAGGGGCTGATACTCTCCGTAACCCGTCGCCGATAGCCGCTCGGGTGGAATACCCTGTTCCGCGAGGAATTTAACCACCGAAATAGCTCGTGCGGCGGAGAGCTCCCAGTTCGAGCGAAACTGAGGCATGTTGATTGGGCGTTTGTCGGTATGGCCAACGACGTTCAGAATCCAGTTTATGTCTTTTGGAAGGGTCTTTGCGAGATCCTTAAGGGTCTCCGCAAGCTTCGCGAGTTGCTCCTTGCCACCCTCCTCAAGTTCCGCCGAGGCGCTTTGGAAAAACACCTCGGATTGGAAAACAAATCGGTCCCCGACGACCTTGATATCTGGACGATTGCCGAGCGCCTTCTTGAGTCGACCAAAGAACTCGGAGCGGTACTCCGATAGCTCCTCAACCTTCTCAAGCATCTTCCTCTTCAACTTCTCGTCGAGGTCCTTAATCTTAATCTCCTTCTCAGCGATAGATGTTTTCGCTGTTGAGAGGTCTGCGGTGAGAAGGGAGAGTTTTTTATTCAGCTCCTCAATCTGTCGCATCATGTCTGGGAGCTGAATTTTGAGATTGTTCGTTTCAGCGAACGCCGCCTCCATCTCACGTTTCGCCGCGTCTCGCTCGCCGACAAGCCCTCCCAATCTCCCCTCGGTCTCCGTTAATCGAACACGCATCTTTCCGGCTTCGTCCTCAACCTGCTTAATGCGCCCCTCAAGTTGAGACTTTTGGCCACGAAGACTCTCGGCAGTTGATTTTTCGATGTTAAGGGCGTCATTCAGTTTTTGCAGGCGTAGCGCCAGCTCCGACATTTGCGCCTCACGAGTGTTGAGCGCGTTCGAGAGAGCGAACTGCGCGGCCATCATGATGACGAGCACGAGGGCGATCATCATTAACATCGTCGAGAGCGCGTCGACGTATCCAGGCCAGATATCAAGGTGCCGTCGTTTTGCTTTTCGTCCCGCGTAGCTCATAGATATCTGCCCTAGGAGTTTGCCTTTAGCTCATCCGCCGCGAGGATCTTAGCGATTATTTTAAGCTCCTCTCGAAGCTCGGAGGCCACGGTGTCAGCCGAGCGTGACACCCGATCGCTGATCTCTTTGAGGTTAAGATCGATTCTTCGGGTATGCTCCTCAATCGTCTGTTGGTTTGAGTTTCCTAATTTTTCGCTCAATCGTTGAAGCACCGGCGAGACCTGCTGCTGAAGCTCGGCGAGCTTGACGAGCAAGCTCTGTTGCGATCGGAGGTGGTCATCGAGGGACGACACCCCCTCGGCTAGCGCGCGCACCGCGGTACGTTCCGCTTCGCGGGATTGCTCTTGCTGACGAAAAATCTTCTGAAGTCGCTCGAGTTGGTCGGCGAGGTTTTGAATAAACGCCTCTTGATAACGAGCGGGAGTGACGACTGACCTGGCGACCTCGCTTTCCTCTTCTGGTACTTCGCCGGAGCTGGTAAGCCAATCCTCAAGCTCCTCGCAAAACCGAGCTTGCACCCTACCGGTCGTAAGGTCATAAAACCCGAGAATCAGCGAGCTTGCCAACCCAAAGAGTGAGGCGCTGAACGAGATACCCATTCCAACGAGGGGAGTCTGGAGACCATCTTTGAACCTGTCGAATACGAGTTTAAGGTCGCCATCACCAACGCTTAGTCCTCCGACGACCGCGCCTATCCCGCTAACCGTTTGCAAGAGTCCCCAAAACGTTCCGAGTAATCCGAGAAGGATGAGGGTGTTCATCAGGTAACGAGCGGTCTCTCGTCCCTCGTCGAGGCGACCATACACGCTGTCTAGTATAGACTTACTTGTGGAGCTTGAGAGCGCGTGAATGCGATCCGATTGACCGATTGCTGGAGCGAGTGGCGTGAGAGCCGATGGAAGTGGACCGAGGTACTGCTCTTTCGCTCTGAACCGGGAGAGCCACGAGATGCACGCGCGTAATCGATTAATTTGGATAAATGAGGCGACGATGCCGAAGGTCAAGATGGCGAGGATGACAGCGTTGAGCGCTGAGTTAGCGAGGAACGCTTTCGCGATCCCACTTGAGAGGGCTGTAGCGACTCCGGCAATTGCAGCTGTGAAGGTGATCATCACAGCGAATGCGACACGTGGTTGTTTCATGGTAAAGGTATCTCCGAGAAAGTGGGGCCGATCGGTATCTCCGCACTGTACGTTGGATGCCTCTCCGACGGGAGATAGTTCCTGGAATTCACACCTCGTAGTTCGAATCGAGTAATGGTTGCCAATGGGTAGAACGGCGGTTTGAACGAGCGTTACACCATGAGGGTCAGCGCGATGAATCCCACCATCGAGAGCGCGATAGCCACCTTTGCCACGGTGCCGATCAGAAGGCCTATCCAGGTGCCGAAGCCAACCTTGGTCGCTTGCTGGACGGACCTTTGTGTTAGGAGCTCTCCCGCAAACGCGCCAAGAAATGGGCCGATAATAAGTCCAGGGATGGCGAAGAATATCCCAACCAGGGAGCCTACCGTCGCCCCGATCACCGCGAGGGGACTCGCTCCAACTCGTTGAGCGCCCATGCTGGAAGCGATGAAATCAACGGCGAATCCTAACACCGCCAAGACCCCGAGGAAGATCAGGCTCGTCGGTCCAAGAATCGTAAAATCATGCCACCAGGCGATTAACAAAGCTCCTATGAATATCAGAGGAGTGCCGGGAAGAGCAGGAAAGACCGTACCAAGAAGGCCGGCGATGATACAGATGATAGCGAGTGCCCAGACGAGGTACAACATAGTAATTGTCGGTGTTACGCCACTTCGCGCGGAAGCGCAATCTGCCGGGTCATGAGAGGGGAGCGGGCACTTTTTGCTGAAGAAACGTGGGTAAGTTGTTGATTCCATTTTCGGACGGATTGGCAGCGGTTTTGCTTAGTAGTGCATCCATACAACCCGGTGGGTCGTTGCAGGACGCGATATCTGGCTTATGAAAAGCCGCCCCCACATCGAGGATAGACATGATCCGACGCCTGCACGAGATAGAGCCGCCGAAGCTCTCTTTGCCCTCTGAGAAGAGTAACAAGTCAGAGGATCCAACCGCCAAAGAGAGCTTAGCCTCTGAATTCAAGAAGCTATTACAGAAGGCCCGGGGAGGTCTGAGTGGAGCGCGTGACGAGGTCGCCGCGCTCGGCTTCGCTCTCTCCCAAGCGGTCGCTACTGTTCATAAAGAGCAGGCGCAGCTTCAAGGGCCCGCTACGGCTGAAACGCGCGAGTCTGACATCGATGGGAGTGAGGTTGTTGAAGATGCCCACCTCGGTTGCTCAACGCAGCAAGGAGTCGTGCAGGTAAAGGATACTACTCGGAAGGCAGAGACAGGTCCGGTCGATGAAGGTGATGGCAGCGATCACGAAGATCTCTCTGCCGATCTCGAGAGTCTCGATGATGGATCGATTGACCTGAATGATGGTGGTGAAAAGATCGCTCTTGAGGAAGAGATCGTGTACACCGATCTCGGCGCGATCGATCTTGACGAGGGGATTGTGACCGATGCCTTAGGCGTTGGGACACAGGTAGCGTTGCACCAGCAGATAGTCGCTCAAAAGCAAACAGAGATAGCTGAAACGGTCGATGTTGACGCTCAAGACGATTGGGACAGTGACTTCCAGCGCGTGGTTCTCGGAGGTGAGGAGGAGGTCGAGGAGGATCCTTGGCTTGAGGATGTCACCAGCGACGATGCCCTAGCTCAATTTGGAAGCTCAGATTTTAATCGGCCGTCACTTTCATCAAAGGTCTCGCAACATTCCACAAGTGAATCCTTTTCGACCGGTAACGCTGAAGTAGATAAATTCCTCGCTGAAAATAAAACTGATGAATCGGTCGCGTCGTTCATCCCAGGGGATGACTTCCAGGGACGAACAATGGTCGGCGATGGACCGACCAACGGCGATATCGAACGTACAATGGGTTCGCAACGCCGCGATATGTCGGTGTGGGGAGAGTCGTCCCTTCTGAAGGAGATGTCACCGTCTCGTGAGAAGAATGGAGAGCTCTCTATGCAGCTCTCCCTGCTTCGACAAGCGTACGATGGTTTGAAGGCACAAACGTCATCGATGATTGATACTAAATCGAGAGGATCTTCCCCAGGCGTGTCAGCGGTGGGCGCGGCCGCGGAGCCACGAGCTGCTCACAACGATGGGGCACCTCGTGTGGCGAAGTATCTCAATCGCGCGACCTCTCAGAAGATGATGGAACGGGTCGAGACGGCTCTCAAAGAGGCTGCTCGAAGTCGCGATGGAAAGACCATCACCCTTCGCTTGGAGCCTCTGCAATTAGGGCAGGTCAAGTGTGACGTTTCTATGCGTGATGGACTCCTCCATGCGCGTATAACCCCTCAAAACCCGGAGGTTGTGAGTGCTGTTCGGGAGCATGCGCATGAACTGCAGACCGCGCTCCGTCGGCTCGGTCTGAACGTTGATAGGGTCACCGTGCAGGTCTTGACCGATAAGGACTCAGGCAGCTTCGCGCAGACGCAGGGCTTCCTCGACGGCAATAGTTTCCAGCAGAACGGGAACAACATGCCCGGCAAGGAGCGCCAAACCCCTGAAAACACATTTGGCAACGAAATTGCTGATGTAACGAGGAGTGGCACTCCCGATGCAGGATTTACCCCTGCCGACCACTGGATAGCGTAGTGAATTAGGTAGCAAAGATGGCTGATTTAACAACAAGCACAATCTCTGGCTATTCGCCGACAGCGAGCGCCCCGGTCACTAAGGCCAAGAAGGGCGATGAGATGGGCCAGGTGGAGTTCATGAAGCTCCTGATCGCGCAATTGAAGAACCAGGACCCGGAAGCGCCGGTAGATAGTAAAGAGTTCGCTGTCCAGCTCGCGCAGTTCACGCAGGTTGAGAAACTTACCTCGATAGAGCAGACGCTGGCGGCGCAAAACCAGAGTAACATTAGTTCGATGGCTGGATACCTTGGGCAGCAGGTGACTTTGAACACGAGGGTCGTGGAGGTGAGTGGCGACCAGGCAGGACAGCTGCAAATTGACCTGAGTGCCGCTACACCTCTGGTGAAGGTTGATCTCCTCGACAAAGATGGAAAGGTGGTTGGATCGAAGACGTTTGAGAATCTTCCCGCTGGAAAGAACTACATAAGTTTGGAGGGATTGGGAGTTAAGGATGGTAGCTACGGCTTTACCGTCTCCGCAACCCGTCCGAGCGGGGCCGGCTTTTATCAGCCCCCATCCGCGGTGAGTGGATTGGTGACAGGATTTGTTCCCGGGCCAGATCCAAAGCTCGTCATCGGGAATCAGGAGTATGCAGTTGGAGCGGTGCAGGCAGTAACACTTCCGCCGAAAGTATAATCGGCGGATCGGAACGAAACACGGACGTCGTTCCTAGAGCTGTACCTTAAGGAAGAGAAAATTAGTGGAGAGACAACTGCCAGCTGTTTAATCGGCCGCTCGTGGCTGAAATAAAACAGCTCATTTTGGGTAAGGGACAGACACGTGCCAAGTATAATCAACGGACTCTTCGCAGGTCGCTCTGGTATCGCCAGCCACGGTATGGCTATCTCGGTATCAGGAGATAATATCTCGAACGCCAACACCATTGGCTTCAAGTCCAGTCGCGCCTCGTTCGAGGATATCATGGCGGGAGAGGGGATCCTTGGTAGGCAGGTGGGCTCAGGTTCCCAGATCGGCGCCGTCCAGACCATGTTCGAGCAGGGCACCCTTGAGTTTACCGGACGACCTCTCGACCTCGGTATCTCCGGTAACGGATTCTTCGTGCTAGCTGATGGACTCGACCGTTCATACTCGCGAGCTGGAGATTTCAAGATCGACGCGGCGGGATTCATTACTAACCAGAACGGACTCGCGGTTCTCGGATTTCCCACAAACGGATCCGGCGCTCTTCAACCGATCAACGTCAACAATATCGAGCAGAGCAGCATCGCCACGAACGAGGTGAATATCTCTGGAAATGTGAATTCGGCTACCCCTCTTGTTGACGTGAACGATATTCCGGATCCCGGGCCAGCGATTCCCCCGGTGGTAACCTACGCGGACCTGAATAAGTTCGCGGAGTACTCGACCGTGGTCGATGTGTTCGATTCTTTGGGTCAGAACCACGCGGTGAGCCTGATGTTCTATCACACGGGCGCGAATGAATTTACCGTGCGGGCGTATGTCAATAACGATGAGGTGGATCCTACAGCCTCGCTGACTGTGAGCGGATACCCCCGTTTTGTTGGTGAAAAGGTTATTACTTTTGGTGGAAATGGACAGCGAAATCCTGCCTTTTCTCCCGCCGTCCCGGACCTCACGATGACGGTCGATTGGAACAACGGCGCGGAACAGAGCGTCACGGATCTTAACTTCAATCCGATGACTCAGTACGCGGCAGCATCGAACATCCTCTCGGTCAGTCAGGATGGAAAAGGAATCGGGTCTGTGTCGAGCATCACCATCGGAGGAGACGGTAAGGTTTCCGCCCTGCTTACGAACGGTCAGACAAGCGTTATCGGTAGTATCGCTCTTGCGAACTTCTCTAATCCCGAGGGGCTCTTGCGACTTGGTAAGAACCAGTTGGGTGTTTCTGTGGCGTCAGGTGATCCGATCTACGGTAAGCCGACCGCTGGAACCTTTGGCGCGATTAAAGCTGGTACCGTTGAGCTCTCGACGGTGGACATCGCGTCTGAATTCGTCAGAATTATTACCCTTCAACGTGGTTTCCAGGCTAGCTCGCGTATTATTACGACGATCAACCAGCTTCTGAACGACGTTATCCAGTTGGCGTAATGGCCCGTTGAGCAGTACCATTAAGCTATGAAGTTCACGAATGACGAGCTTGTGGCCCGAACCCTCGCGGGGGACTATCGGGCCATAGCTCGTTTCATTACCAAGATAGAGAACGGGGAACCTGAGATCGCTTCGCTCGGCGCTTCAATGCGACGTGGAGTTGGTCGCGCCCATATCGTGGGAATCACAGGCGCTCCTGGTGCTGGTAAGTCAACGCTTGTTGACTCGATGGCGAAGCGCTATCGAGCTCAAGGGGCGAAGGTAGCGATTCTCGCGGTCGATCCCTCCAGTCCGTTCAGTGGAGGGGCGATACTTGGTGATCGGATTCGAATGAATCAAGCGGCGGACGATCCAACGATCTTTATTCGCAGTATGGCGACACGAGGTTCACTCGGTGGGCTTGCCAGACCGACGCTTGAATCGGTTCACGTGCTTGATTGCGCCGGATTTGACGTGGTGCTTGTTGAGACGGTTGGGGTGGGGCAGGCTGAGGTCGATATTGTTCGCACCGCGGACACCTGCGTTGTGGTGCTGGTGCCCGGTATGGGCGACAGCGTGCAGATCATCAAGGCGGGGCTCATGGAGATAGCTGACCTCTTTGTGGTTAACAAAGCGGACCGAGATGGCGCCCTTCTTCTTGAGAAAGATC
>JAULVA010000091.1:0-1904 GCA_032111275.1 Bdellovibrionota bacterium | reverse complement strand
ACCGGTTCATGACCAGCCCCGAGCGCTATGTTAACGGAGAACTCGCCGTTTCGCGCAAGGAACTCCTTCGTTCCATCCAAAGGATCAACGAGCCAATATAAGGGGTGACCATCGATCGAGGGAAGCGTACCCTCTTCACACACCACCGGCCGCCCGGTCTTCGCGAGCAGTCGCTCGATGACCTCAGCGGCAGCCACATCCGCTTCCGACACCGGAGATCCATCATCCTTGCGGTTATGGGAGATAGAGGTTCGCGCGTAGACCTCAAGAAGCGCCGCCGATGCTTCCCTGGCGACATCAACTATGAATTCCGTCCCTCCAATCTATGAGAGGAACACGCGCCAGAGAGGACCTAAGGTTGAATCGCGATTGGCGGGCACGTTAAACGTCATCTCCCAAGTTTACCTAGGCTCACAAACTATGTCGACACATCATCCAACACCCTGATATCGTAAACGAAGTGGGCGACATGAGAACGCTCTTTCCTGAATGTCCTCCCGTGCCGATAGCTTCCTTTGTTATTGTCGCCCATGGGATGACGAACCACGCAGACCTATCAAACGGAATAGAAACGAGATGACCGACGCCGCAGCCATCAACTCCCCAACACCTCCCTCAGTCATGCTTACGTTCTCAGATGATCGAAAGGTCGCGACGATCTCCCTCGGGAGCCCGGACGAGCGGGCTATAACCCTCACCCCCTCAAGACTCTCGTCCTTTAAGAGAGCGCTCCAAGAGGTCAAAGCGGCCGGGGTCAAGGGATTGGTCATTCGCGCGCCATCGATCGATTCGTTTTGCGTTGGGGCCGATATCTCGCTCATCCAAAGCGTCACCGAAGCTGGTGAGGGCGCGGCTCTCGCCGCCGAGGGACAGGAGGCGTATGACATACTCGAGGATCTACCATGCGTCACGGTCGCCGCGATCGGGGGACCGTGCGTCGGCGGAGGATGCGAGATGGTACTCGCGTGTCGATATCGCATTATGTCAGACGCCCCATCAAGTTCGATCGGGTTACCTGAAACGAAGCTTGGAATCCTTCCTGGTTTCGGCGGCACCTATCGTATGCCCCGCGTTGTAGGACTTCCGAAATCGCTTGACATCATCCTCGCCGGAAAGACCCTGAAAGCGCACCAAGCGTACAAGGCGTCCCTCGTCGATGAAGTTGTTACTCCAGCGAACCTCGTTGCCCGCGCCGAGGAGATCGCGCGTGGCGCAAAGCCAACGAAGCGAAGAAAGGTCGCGTTTGTTGATCGACTCCTCTCCTCCAATCCTCTCGGACGCTCCATCGTTAAAACGCAAGCGAAGAAGGCTCTGCTGAAACAAACGAAGGGATTCTATCCAGCGCCGGTGAGCGCTCTTGAGGTTACGGTTGCAGGTCTCGGCCGAGGCCGAAAGGCCGGACTCGCGGTAGAGGCGGAGGAGCTCGGCAAACTCATCATCACTCCAGAGAGCAAAGCGCTCGTTCACCTCTTCTTCCTTACCGAAGCGGCGAAAGGGCTTGGCAAAACGGCTCGCAAAGAGATCGCCGATCTTCACGCGCTCGTGATCGGAGCTGGAACGATGGGAGCCGGTATCGCGGGCTCTCTCGCAAAGAGCAACCATCAGGTAATCGTAAAGGATACGAGCGACGCCGGTCTTCAACGAGGAAAGGACCACATCACCAAGGAGCTCGGCAAGCTCCGGTATCTCTCCTCACTCGAGCGTTCGGCTATCTCAAATCGGATCGACTGGCTCCAGTTCTCAAGCCCGACGATGAGTCGCACTGGTATCGTCATCGAGGCGGTCTTTGAGGATATGAATCTCAAGAAAAAGATCTTCGCCGATATCGCGGGTCGAGTACATCCTGAGAGTATCCTCGCCACCAACACATCCTCCCTTTCAGTGACCGAGATGGCGACCGCTAT
>JAULVA010000090.1:2249-4523 GCA_032111275.1 Bdellovibrionota bacterium | reverse complement strand
GGGCTCACCTATTCCATGACCCCGTTGCGCGATATCCCTACCGTAAAGGATATCTTAGGCGAACGGATCCGCTTCATCGCCATCCCTGATTTCGCGAGCAAGGATCGCCACGCCGCGGTTGGTAAAGGATACCTCGAGACGATACCGCTCTTTAAGCGGCACGGCGCGCGCATCGTGAAATTCTGGAACGCTCCCCGCATCTATGAGGCTTCGGATGAGCCGTTCGTCAGGAGTCCTTTCAAGCTCAACGCTCCCGAGCGCATCGAAGTGATGAAGACAGCGATGGATCTCGGCATGATGTTCATGGCACACATCGCGGATCCCGACACATGGTTCAGCACCAAGTTCAAAGACGCCAATCGGTACGGAACGAAACATCAACAATATGAGGTCTTCGAGGAGGTTCTCGCTCAAATTCCCGTTCCCTGGATTGCGGCTCACATGGGGGGATATCCAGAGGATCTCAACTTCCTCTCCGGCCTCCTTGAGAGAAATCCGAACCTCTACCTTGATTGCAGCGCCACCAAGTGGATCGTGCGCGAGCTCAGCAAACATTCCCCTGAGCACTCTCGAGCGTTTTTTACTCGCTGGAAGGGAAGGATCCTTTTTGGATCCGATATCGTTACAAGCGACGCGCACCTCTCAACCTCTAACAACTCCAGCGAGATGGATGCAAAGGCCTCCACCGCCGATGATGCCTATGACCTCTACGCGTCGCGGTATTGGGCTCTCCGTACACTTCTTGAGACCGACCACGTCGGACCCTCTCCGATCGCGGATCCCGATCTTCACCTTATTCGACCTGAGGAGTTCTCCCCGCTGGACGCGCCGACCCTTCGAGGATGCAAACTTGCTGATGATGTCTTGCACGCGCTCTATTTCGAGACGGCGCATAATCTGATAGAGCCGTTGTAGGGGAATAGCCGAAACTCACCAGAGCTCTCACGTTCACGTGCAAGAGCTCGTTAGCTCGGTCTAACGTCATGTCGGACACTTACTAGACCCCTAACCTTTCTTCCTGACTCATATATCTCGCGAACTCCGCATATTTCCTAATGCCGGTCCAAGAACTTAGGGGGTATACTCTAGAGAGGCCAGGCGCTGGCATGGAGGGTTCGCTATGAGTAAAAACATCGCTCCGTTCACAACACGTTGGCTGGACCCGAGAGACGCCCGACCATCACACGGAGAGGATCCCCTCGCGATAGACGGATTTGACCATGTCGAGATCTACTGTGATTCCGCGAGACAAAGCGCCTACTATCTGATCAACGCGTTCGGATTCGTTCCGGTAGCCTACCGAGGACCGGAGACCGGGTGGCGAGAGTCGGTGAGTATCGTGCTCAAACAGGGCGAAGCGACCGTCGTTCTTACCTGTCCACTGAGAATGATGAGTTACATAGCCTCATTCGTACATGCCCATAGCTTCTCTCCACGGGACGTCGCTTTTGAGGTTCAAAATTGCGAGGCGGCATACTACGAAGCGATGCGACGTGGCGCGACCTCATCATTACCTCCCACTGAGTGGCAGGATGAACACGGCACGATCGTACACGCCGCGATCCGAACCTACGGACACACAATCCATTCGTTCGTGGAACGAAAAAATTACAAAGGCCCCTACTGGCCTGGATTCCAGCTATATTCAAAGATCTTCCCACGCTCGAAGCCCAAGAAAGAGGGCGGCCTCAAGAGGATCGATCACGTCGTCGGCAACGTCGAGCTTGGTAAGATGAATGAATGGGTGAGCTTCTATGAACGGATCCTCGGGTTCACCCAACTCAAACACTTCTCAGACAAGGACATCTCCACAGAGTACTCGGCGCTCATGTCTAAGGTGATGAACGGTGGCAAAGGAAAGATTAAGCTCCCGATTAATGAGCCCGCGGAGGGAAAGCGCAAATCTCAGATTGAGGAGTATCTTGAGTTTCATCAGGGCGCCGGTGTCCAGCACATAGCCTTTATGACGGACGATATCATCTCAACGGTCAGAGAGCTTCGCGAGCACGACGTTCAATTTCTTTATGTGCCGAAAACATACTACGAGGAGGCTCCAAGCAGAGTCGGCACGATTAAAGAGGACATCGCGGTGTTGAAAGAGCTTGGAATTCTCGTTGATCGCGATGAGGATGGATATCTCCTTCAGATCTTCACCAAGCCGCTTGAGGACCGCCCCACCCTCTTCTTTGAGATCATCCAACGAGAGGGCTCTTCAGGCTTCGGCAAGGGAAATTTCAAGGCGCTCTTCGAGGCTATCGAGCGGGAGCAGGCAGA
>JAULVA010000090.1:592-2239 GCA_032111275.1 Bdellovibrionota bacterium | reverse complement strand
GAGGGAACTTATGATAGTTGCCTCGGTGAGGACCACCGATCCATCGCATTCGGCAGACGGGGAACTCGTCCTCGTTCATCCGGACCGAACAACCGTCGCTCGCCTACCCCGCGAGCACTTCTCCTCACTTCGGAACGCGTTAGACTCGTGGGCGACAACTTCCGCCCGGCTCCACGAGATCGATGAGATGCTTCGCAAAGGTTCCTGGAAGGCGACCTCCGCAACGGGCGATGTAACGTTCATGGCGCCCCTTCCTCGGACGTGGGCGTTCTTGGATGGAAGCGCGTTTATTCAGCACGTGATTCTCGTCAGAAAAGCCCGTGGGGCTGAGCTTTCGGAGGACCTGTATACCGTGCCTCTTATGTATCAAGGAGCGAGCGACAATCTTCTCGGACCAACCGACCCGATTCCGCTTCGGCTCTCAAGCGACGGCATGGACTTCGAGTCTGAGATCGCGGTCATTACCGACAATGTTCCGATGGGGTGTAAAGGTGCCCAAGCCGAAGAGCATATCCGGCTCATCATGGTGTGTAACGACGTCAGCCTCCGTGAGTTAATCCCTCGAGAGCTCGCCACTGGGTTCGGCTTCTTTCACGGAAAGCCCCCCTCATCGTTCTCTCCATTTGCCCTTACCCCTGATGAGCTGGGCGGAGATTGGAAGGAGGGCCGGCTGCACCTTCCCGTGACTACGACGCTCAACGGGACGGTGTTCGGCTCACCGAACGCGGGTGAGATGCATTTCTCATTCCCCCAACTTATTGAATACGCCGCGACAACCCGCCCCCTCAGCGCTGGAACGATCATCGGAAGCGGAACCGTCTCCAACAAAGATGAATCGGTCGGCTCAAGTTGCCTCGCCGAGCGCCGAATGCTGGAGAAGATACATACCGGAAAGATTGCGACACCATTTCTCAAAAACGGTGATAGGGTAACGATCTCTGTGGTGCGGGACGGGATTGACCTGTTCGGCACGATTGACCAGCGGGTCCAGCAGGTATGACGCATGGCTTTACATCCTGACGATTCACTACGGGTGCTTCTGACGAATCTCTTCGACTACGCTGGCATGTTCCCGCCCGCGTCCCGCTCCTTCGAGGCCGCGCTTCAGGAGAGCAGCTCATTCCCAACTACCCTCTCCCGTCCGTGGATGGTAGCGAGTGATATCGTCCTCGATACGGAGCACGCCCACAAGCTGCTCGGAGTGAACCTTGGGATGTACGCCGCCAGGACCCCTTTTCGGGTGTGCCTCCTCGCGACAGAGGACCCCGATAGGGTCATGCAAGAGGCTACGGGCCTCTTGCGGAGGGAACCAAAGATCGAGATCACATCCCTTGAGGTCAAAACCTCGAGCGAACTACTAGACGAAACACTTGAACAGTATGGCTCCTTCGCGTCTTCGCACGGCATCACGCTCTGCCTTGAGCCCAACCTCTCTCATGAGGAATGGAGAGAGGCATTACACACCACGGTCGCTACGTTGCGAAAATCGCCGATACGCCCCGCGCTGAAGTGTCGCCTGACCGGTCCTACCGGCATCTCGTCGGATAGGTTCGCCGCAGCTATCACCGCGGCCAACGAGCACGGCATTCCATTGAAGGTCACAGGGGGGCTCCACCATCCTATCGTTGAACCCGATCGGTATCCGTT
>JAULVA010000090.1:0-582 GCA_032111275.1 Bdellovibrionota bacterium | reverse complement strand
TAATGCTTCATCGCCACCTCGGAGATCGGCTTTCAGCGGCGGCGCTTGAGAAGATACTGACGAACCAGGATCCAAAAGCGTTTACCTTTGGCGAGTACGTAGGATTTAGAGATCTCCGAATCTCAATCAGCGAACTACGTTCGGTGAAGGAGCGCAGTCATTTTGCTATAGGAAGTTGCAGTATTCATGAGCCGGACCGGGATCTTTCGAGGTTGTTTCCGGCGGAGTGAGGCTACCAACAGCCAAGCGCATTTACGTACTGATTGATTGCGGGTTCCGGCCCCTGAGGACAGGGGCCTTCCGGACCTTGCTCCCTGCATCACAATTCGGAGGGCTGTGTTGAGAATCAATATCCAATTGATTGGAATTGAGCATTATCTCTATGCATAGACCTTCCGGCGACCGGAGACAGTCGCCCTCCCTCCTTTGCGATCCTTGACCTGGGAGGGCGGTCGGCCTCGACCGCCGAGTGGTCGCGTGAGGCGAAGATCGTTTGCGATGCGCGATATTCCGGCGAGCAGGAATGCTCGCCCTCCCTCCTTCACGACCCGTGACCTGGGGGGCGGTCATTCCTAACCGCCA
>JAULVA010000089.1:0-5918 GCA_032111275.1 Bdellovibrionota bacterium | reverse complement strand
CCCCAGCTCCTTGATGAGGTGCACAGGCTTATTGAAGAACGCGGAATGCGGTTCCTGCTGACAGGGAGCAGCGCTCGAAAACTGAAGAGGGGTGGCGCGAATCTGCTGGCAGGGCGCGCTTGGGAGGCTCGTCTCTTTCCACTCGTTTCCGCTGAGCTGAGCGACTTCGATCTTATGCGCTATCTTACGCGTGGCGGCCTGCCAACCGTCTGGCTCTCCGAGGAGCCATGGGAGGACTTGCGGGCGTATGTGGGAACCTACCTAAAAGAGGAGATAATGGCCGAAGCGTTGGTTCGCCGCATCGATACCTTCAGCGCCTTCCTCGAACTCTGTGCGCTTCGTTGCACGGAGGAGATTAACTTTGAAGCATTCGGTAGCGAGCTCGGAGTAAGCGGAAAGACAGTGAGGAATTTTTTTGAGGTTCTTGAAGATACCCTCGTCGGATTCCTCCTCCGTCCATACAAAAAGACGAAGATTCGAAAAGCTACAAGTCGAGCGAAGTTTTATCTTTTTGATCTCGGAGTAACCAACTCGCTCGCGGGGAGGCGAGAGATTCCGGTCGGAACCGAAGCCTTTGGAAAATCACTTGAACACTTCGTGGCGCTGGAGCTCCGCGCCTACCTTAGCTACCGTAGATCCGACCTTCAACTCGGCTTCTGGCGAACCGATAGGGGATACGAGGTAGATTTCACAGTTGGATCCCAAGTGGCTATCGAGGTTAAATCGACAGACATAGTCAACGAACGTCACCTAACCGGACTGCGTGCTTTGCAAGAGGAACGCATATTCACATCTTATTGTGTAGTGTCGCTAGACAGACACGAGCGTACTCTAGAGGGAGTCACCGTGTATCCATGGAGGACGTTCCTCGACAAATTATGGAATGATGAAATTATAAAGCCGATTCCTTAGTGCCCTCTACCTTGAAGGAGGCCAAAATCCAATTGATTGCAGCTATATTCGGCATAGACTCCGAATAGAGCATCCTTTCTCGGATGCACGGTTACATTTCTCTCAGAGACCGCGCGGATAGGGACCGCGCGGATAGGGACCGCGCGGATAGGACCTCGCAGAACTAAGCGCGATCTATGTAGTTGAATTTACAGGGCTTTACCCCTGCCTCTCCCTCCCGCTGGTGACTCTGCCTAATATTTAGCTTGCACAACAAATTGATATCGCTGCCGAATATGTGCTGTCGGTCGCGACCATGCGAGGCTCCGCGAATCCTTCTTTTTCAGCTTGAAAAAGAAAGGATATGGCATTAAACTTTCTTTTAGTGAGGGTAAAAGAAGGCCTATGACTAAAAACCAGCGGCTAGGCACGTACGTGAAATCCAGTCTTGCGAGCGAAAGCTATCGAGCCTTTGTGCCACCGCCGCTACCACCGGAGCCGCCTATTGATCTTATGCAGCTGGGGGGGCTCTTAGCCAGAGCCTCTAAGGCGACCGGTAGGCTGGATGGGGTGGCGGACGTTTTGCCGGACAGCAGTTTGTTCCTCTATTACTACATTCGCAAAGAGGCAGTGCTATCCTCCCAAATCGAAGGCACGCAGTCGTCGTTATCTGACCTGCTCCTTTACGAGAGTAATGAAACTCCGTCCGTGCCGGTTGATGACGTGGCAGAGGTTTCGTGTTACGTCGCGGCGTTCGAGCATGGTCTGCGGCGCATTCAGAGTGGCTTTCCACTGAGCTTGCGCTTGATTCGTGAGATGCACCAAATCTTGCTTTCCAAGGGACGAGGGAGTCATAAACAGCCTGGTGCATTCCGCACCTCACAAAACTGGATCGGTGGCTCACGCCCTGGTAATGCCCGATTCGTGCCCCCTCCACCTGATCGACTAGTGGAGTGTCTTAATGATCTTGAGGGATATCTACACCGAGAGGAAAGAACGTATTCATCGTTAGTCGACGCCGGACTGATTCACGTCCAGTTCGAAACGATCCACCCATTTCTTGATGGAAATGGGCGCATGGGTCGACTCCTCATTACATTCTTCCTCATCGTCTCTGGGGATCTTAAGAAACCTTGGTTATACCTCAGCCTGTTCTTTAAGAATAACCGAGAGGAATACTACGAGCGTCTGAATGCGGTGCGCCAGAAGGGGGACTGGGAGGGATGGCTTGATTTCTTCCTGCACGGAGTCGCCGAAACTGCCGAACAGGTCCTCATGACCAGTCAAAGAATCTCCCTGCTCTTTGAGTCGGATAGGACGAAAATCGCAACCCTCAAACGCGCCCGCGTGAGCGCCACGCAGGCGCATGGCCTACTTCAGAAGCAGGCGATGATTTCAGCGATAGAGGCTGCCAAGGCTCTTGGGGTAAGCGTGCCCACCGCCCGAGCCTCGCTTCAAAATCTTAAGAAGCTAGGTATTGTGAAAGACCTAAGCGGTAAGGGGAAGGAGCGTCTCTACGTGTATACGGAACTCCTCATGCTGCTTGAGCACGGCCCCACTTCCTAGTCCTCTGCACCGAACCAGGGCCTACTGATACAACTCAATCTCATTCGCGTGCACGAAGTTATCACGCGATTTACGCAGGATCTGCACGAAGACCTTCTTCGCGGTGATCGGTGTTGACCACACCATGGTTGCCCAATCGCCGTCTGGGATCGGATCAAGGATGATGCGCTCGGCGTCGTCGATCTGCACGGCTACCGCGAAATCGGAGTAGGTGGAGCGAACACGGAGCGCCTTAATCTTGGTGGGTGCTGTTAAGGTGATCGTTGTATCGAGTGGGTTGATACCTGGTGTTCGAACGAGGGTATCGTCCGCGGCATCGAAGAGGCTGTTATGCGGTCCTGGCACGTTCATAGAGAGCGTTGCCTGATTAGTCGCCTCGAGGTTCAAGAGGTCAATAAGCTTGGCTCCCTGTGGAAGGGTGGTGCTGCCCTCGTACGGTTTGCCTGGAGCAAGGGTCGGGCGGACGGCGGGAGGAGCGGCCTCTTTTTGTTCCTCTGCCTTGGATTCCTCCTCCGAGGCGTCCTCGTCTACTTCAACTTCTAGCTCCTCTTGCTTCTTGGCAGGCTCATCTTTGAACTCGTATTCGCATGCGGTGAGGGTGGTGAGGGCGAGGACGTTGATGATTCCGAAACGCAAGATTGATGAACGCATACATCTAACCAAAAAAGGCACCGCGTTGCGCGGGCGGATGTTGTGGCCTCTGCGGTGAGAGGGTGAATAAAGAGTAAGACGTTATGGCGGGGAGGGCTAGGGGGTATTGTGTATACCGGAGGGCCCGTGTCCTCACGGGCCGGGTATGTCCGAATGTTCGATTGCGGGTTCCGGCCCGTCGGGAGACGGGCCCTCCGGAATTCAGGTCGGTTTGAGACCTTGCGCGATTCTCCGCACCACCCTCTCCCCCTGCGACCGAAAGGTCGTGTACTTCGTGCTCATCACCTCGATGTATCCTTCGCGCTCGTGGATCCGTTCGTGCGTGATGAGTTGTGGCCCCGCGGATGAGGTTCGGTCCATCGGGAGGATGCCGACGTCGATGTGCACGATATCGTGTTTGGTGATGCCGGCCTCCGGGAGGCTCGCGTTAAAGGCGTGCAGGAACTGCGCTATCTCGTGCTCTGAGACCGTTGGGGCCACGGAGATATCGGGATGAGGGATATACCAGGTACCGATAGCGGTGCCGCTTCCACGGGGCACGCAGAAGAAGAGGCGACCATCCGCGCTTTGAACGCCGATACCGTAGGTTGGATCGAGCTGCTGTTTGACGACGAGGTTAAAGCCCTTACACCATCGTGGTCGTTCGCCGGCTAAGCCGTCTGGCACCGTAACCGCTCCAAGCCATGGGCCCAATGTATTCACGACGCACCGCGCGTTGAACGTGTCTCCGTTGTGCGTGTGGACGGTGAAGTTGTGGTTGCTCCCTTCGATCTGCGCGGCTGATGTGGTCTCTCGGATCGTTCCACCCGCGGAGGTGATCTGAGCCATAAGGTGTTGGTTGACCGCCCCCGGATCGGTCATCACGCCGTCGTACCAGCATAACGCGCCGTGTGGAGCTTTCGTTCGTAATGTCTTGACCGTGGAATGAATCCTCTCCGCTGAGATGATGTGAGGAGTGGGAAGGGGAGATCGATTCGCCTTCATGATCGTGCCGTACAAAAGGGTCGCGCAGGTCACCGGGAGCTTGCTCTTCATCCCGAATCGGGTGAGGGGCATCAGACACGGCAGAGGCTTCACGGCGTCGGGCATTTCATTGAGCAGCGCACTCTGGTCGTTCAATGATTTGATGACGCGGGGGAGATCGAAGTTTTGAAGGTAACGGAATCCCCCGTGGATGATGCGGAGGGAGTTGTTTGAGGTGGCGTTGCCGCAGGTATTCGCCTCAAGCACGAGCGTAGAGTATCCAGCGGACGTAGCCGCGCGAGCTACGCCGAGCCCAGAGATTCCACCGCCGATAATGATGACGTCGAACGATTCCACATGGGGTTTGTATCTGAAGTGGGGAGGGTTGTCATGGGGGAGGGCGTGGATATGTCCGGATTATCCCCCTACAACCTCCCCAAATCCCCACCCTTTTCCATCTCATGTTGCGGGCTCTCCGTAGGAGGGAGTACCCTAGAGAAAGCTATGAGTACGTTTCCCACCCTCGCCGATGTCGAGGCTGCCAGAGAGCGGCTCGCCCCCCATCTCTCTGTCACTCCGGTTTCGCACGCGGTCTCTATCTCAGAGGCGCTCGGCAAACAGATCACGATTAAATGGGATAGTAAACTTCGCACCGGCTCCTTTAAGGAGCGTGGGGCTCTAAACTTTTTGTTGAGCCTCGACCCCGCCGTGCGGGAGCGGGGTGTCTGTACCGCGAGCGCTGGGAACCACGCCCTTGGTGTTAGCTATCACGCGCAGCGACTCGGTATCCCGTGCGAGATCGTCGTTCCTACAAACGCGCCGTTGGTGAAGATCGAGCGATGTCGAAAGCTCGGCGCGAAGATCTCCTACCAAGGCTCGCTCGCTGAGGGCATGGCGTACGCGCAGAACCTCGCGAAGGAGAGCAATATCACCTACGTTCCCCCCTTCGATCACGAGAACATCGTGCAGGGACACGGCGTAGCCGCGCTCGAGCTGTTGCATCAAGTGCCCGATTTCGACTCAATCGTTATCCCGGTCGGTGGTGGTGGATACGCCGCGGGTGTGGCCGCGACCTTGAAACAGAAACGCCCCGATATCTTTGTGCTCGGTGTCATGTCCGAGTGGGCGCAGCGTATACGGGAGAATCCTGACGCGTATAAGCCGGGCTTCGCGCCGATGACGATCGCGGATGGTATCGCCGTGAAACAGATCGGTAAGGTCACGGGGCCGATCCTCGATATATTCGTTGATAAGATCGTGGCGGCACCGGAGACCTCCATCGCACACGCGATCATGATGCTCTTAGAGCATGAACGCGCGGTGGTTGAGGGGGCTGGGGCCGCGGCGTTGGCCGCTGTGATCGATGGGCACCTCCCTGACCGATGTAAGAGGCCGGTTGTGTTCGTCTGCGGCAGTAATATCGATATGAACCTCCTCTCTCGATTGATCGAGCAGGATATGTGCGAGCGGGGAAGGTTGTTGCGGGTGAATATCTCGCTCCCTGATCGTCCGGGGATGTTACACCGAATTACCGGAATTATCGCTGAGCAGGGTGGTAACGTCCTGCAGGTCGCGCATGATCGGTTCTATGCCCGTCTTCCCGGACATGTGGATATAACCGTTATCGTAGAGGTGCGAGATCGGGCGCACGGGGCGCAGATCGTGCAACATCTGAACGAAGCGGGATTGCAGTCGCAGGCGGTGTGACCGGTAATCTAATTATAATCCACGAACCCTGATACGCTGCGGTTGTATAGAAACCCGGAGGGCCCGTGTCCTCACGGGCCGGAATCCGCGATGAAATTATTGGTGCGAGTTCCGGCCCGTCGGGAGACGGGCCCTCCGGA
>JAULVA010000088.1:3005-3876 GCA_032111275.1 Bdellovibrionota bacterium | reverse complement strand
ACCGGCGCTGCTCCTCACGGGTTTGACTATCGACACTCCTAAAACCCTCCGCGAGAAGAGGAGAGGTTGGTTGCTCTTGTCGTTCGGTGTTTTTATCCACAAGCATGAAGGGCCTCCTTAGCCTTTTGAAAAAAGTCTTGGTCGAATGCGTACAAACCTGTGTAGCGGGTGAAAAGCTCAAGATATTCAGTATCTGACACGAGCCGCTCTATGACCCTTGTTAAACGCGCTCCCCCTAGTCGGAGGGTCAGCCATGCATCACGCACTGCCACATCAAATGCGGTCACCAGCGCCACATTACACATAATTTTTTCGTGTACAAGCAAAATAGTCGGAAGGTCATGAGCGCGAGACTCTGGCGCAGAAAGCTGGCATCCATGAAGTAGGCGATTGAGTTGGTAGTGCGGAAACCAAAGGATGGATCGGAAGTCATCAGACGACTTCTGTATCTTTGAGACTATTTCATCTGGCTCAAGGTGCTCGATCTTCGTTGATGACCGGGTCAACCGACCACTGGCAACCATGGAGTCGAGAATGAACGATGCGCTTGTGGGGAGATCCGAGGGCAGAACGAAACGAGTAGCCTTCGATACTCGAGCCTCCCGAGATGCAACGATTCGATTGCTAGCCTTTGGCATAATCATCAGCGGTTTGTACGGAGGTCTTCGACGTTGGGACAGATACGTCACGGCTGGGACTACGCCCATCACAATTCCATCGGGAGGAGAGCTCAACCTGGAGTTATCGAGGGCACCTATAATCTCAAGAGAGTGCGCATAGCGATAATTTACGTCTAGCGATACCTCATGCTCACTTTGAAGATACGACAGCAGTGCCAGACTTGGGGCGAGAGTAATCGGGAGTGCTATAG
>JAULVA010000088.1:2049-2977 GCA_032111275.1 Bdellovibrionota bacterium | reverse complement strand
CGGCCGGGACGATCACGCTCGATCACGCCGAGTCGAGCCGAGGAGCCTAACGATAGGTCGATATCGGAGATGAGCGCGAGGTTTTTGGCTGCGATGGAGCGATATGAGGCACTTTTGCACATGGAGGAGATCTCGCCTTGCAGCGTCTCTGACCGAAATATCGAGCAGTCCGCAAGCATCGTCGATATTTCCTCGCGAAGGATTACCTTGAGCGCATCCATCCACCACGGATCGCCGAACATAGTCCCCGAGAGAAAGCTCTGCGATGCGTCGCATTTCCGTTGGGCGGTGCCTACCGAGACATCGAGTTCTTTCCCCCGTAGAGAAAGCTCCACGGCAGAGCGCCCGTTTCGCTCATTCGGAAATTGGATGGCATCACCGTTCGCTGCAGATAGAGATCTTAGGGAAACTCCATCTGGCACGATTTGTTTCTGAATATTGATGCCTTGTCCCTGCTCCTCTAATCCGATACGCGGAAGGAGAGCCTTAAGAACAACCGCATCTTGAACCTCCGTCCCATCCAGAAATATCTGAATGTTTTCCGGTTGCAAAAATGCGGGATTGAGTGACACCCAACAAGGGCCCTGACGCTTCTTCTCAGGGTTCATGCGAACAAAGAGCCGTTTAGTGATCGGCGCTCCCCCGCTGTCCACCCCGAACATATCAAGTAGCCAGCGAGGCTTTTTTGACAAAGCGAAATCCAGGGACAGCGCCCAACTGGTGGAGTCGCTAGAAAGCCCCGCGGCCTCGGACCACGCGTTCGGACCGGTTCGTGTAAGACCAGCTATCTTTGACTTGATTACAACGGCACACATGCTCTGTACGGCAGAGCTCCACAGAAACGTTCCCTCTACGGAGTCAGTAAAGGCCTGCCGACCTCTGGCACATCGCAACGTTCTTCCCACCAGAGCGCATGAGAACTCTGACT
>JAULVA010000088.1:1665-2039 GCA_032111275.1 Bdellovibrionota bacterium | reverse complement strand
GAGGAACTTAAGAGAGAGCCGATTCATGCGATGCGGACTATACCCACTTCGCCCTAGGAGCGGCATAAAAAAATGGAGGGACCCGAAAAAAACTTCGGGTCCGACGACCCATAGTCGGCGATACCCTTTGGGGAATCCTAATTCTCAATAAGGGCAATCATCGATCTCAGCGTAGAGGGGTCCTCAATCGCTTTCCCATCCAAAACCACACAAACGGAGTTCGATCTGCACAGATGAGGATTAAGGGATATCCCGACCGGACCACTTCGCTTTCGATGCGAATTCGTTACTCGAAACAACCTTTTTGCATAGGTTTTGCCGGTGGCTGATACCCCAAACATGTCTTGCAGCCACGCCGGTTGCTTTGTGATCGC
>JAULVA010000088.1:0-1655 GCA_032111275.1 Bdellovibrionota bacterium | reverse complement strand
TAAAGACCTTGCCCCTCCATTCAAGAGTGGCTCAACTCGAGTGCTCTCGTCAGACAGCTTTGCCCGAAGAAACAGAGCTGCAGTCGCTCGCACTCCAGAGGACCAGTGAAAAGTGCCCACAGCGCCGTAGGCCCCCGTTGTCTTTCCCCTAACACATGTGCGGAACGGCTCGTTTTCAATAGAACAATCTACACGATGTAGATCAAGCGTTTTATCGGAGCAGAAAGTCAACGTAATCCTGAACATTAAGCCTCCTTCGGTTATAGGCAACTTGCCCTACCTAACAGGACGCTTCTTTTTCTGATTCTTGAACTGAATTCAGACTCGATTCAGACGAAACCGATGGCCGGTGATAAAACTTGTCACTTTTCATAGATCGGATGTGTCTGTACCAAGGTGCAGGACAGCCCTATTCAATAGTGCAAGTGCCTACGCCCTCACCGATTAAACGCTATCGAACCCGTCCCCCCTACGATAGGATAACTGACCTATGTACTTGGGACTCCCCCTTGGAGTACATCATTTCATAGGACCCGGCTATGCAACCCGACTCAGTTAGCAGCACCGCCCGAATCATAGCGCGAGCGATGATACTCAACGCGCACGAAGCGGATACAAAACAGCTTGTCGGGAGCGAGGTCAGCAACCTCAGTCAGGCATTCCTGAGCGACCTGAGCTGGGCTGACCGCAACTTTTCATCCTTGGTAAAAGTTCCGGGCTTTCCAACGCTTCTCTTCGCCCTTGAGCGATTCATCAAGCCAGGACTCTCAGCCCATTACGCTCTACGGAAACAGTACATTGAGAGCCTCGTTCTCGAGCGACTAGACCGATGTGAGTACCACCAGGTCGTCATACTTGGATGCGGATTTGATACCCTCGCGCTACGCATACACAACCGCTATCCGAATGTACGGTTCTTTGAGATCGATAGTGCGGCACTGATAGCGCGAAAGCGAGCCGTTACGACTAATTCCAGATCCCAACACCAGAACGTACATTTCATTGACCTGGATTCAAACGGCTCGATCCATTTGATGCTCGCCAACGCACCTGCATTCGATCACTCAGCCTCAACGCTTTTCGTGATTGAGGGAGTATTGATGTACCTCCAGCATGATGAGGTTTCCAAGCTATTTCATGAGTTAGGAACCTGCGGTAGTGAGGTCGGCGTCATCTTCACCTTTCTCCAGCCGATCGGAGCGTACGCGCAAGAAGAACGCCCACGGGCGGAAAAGATGGCTGACCGGTGGCTTGCACACAAGGGAGAGCCATACCGATGGAGCGTTACGCCTTCCGATCTTCAAGCGCTGTGCGAGACGGTAGGACTGCGTCTAGGGACTATCGTGTGCCCAAGAGAGCGGCTGAGTGACCTCGGCTTAAAAATTTCCGATCGCCGAGGAACGGTACTTCCACGGGATGAGTTCGTCGCCGATGCGCGGTTTAACCGGTAGGGTAAAAAGGACGCTACCTCTACCGTACTATATCAATCCCCTTCGAATCGATTATATTGAGCAGTCGCAGCGCCGCGTTCTGCGGCTTAACCTTTCCCTGCTCCCACTTCTGAACTGTGGAGGGGTTCACGTTTAAGAGCGCCGCGAACACCCCCTGACTTACACGCACCCTATTTCGTAAATCACGTATCTGCCGCGCGCTTA
>JAULVA010000087.1:0-8125 GCA_032111275.1 Bdellovibrionota bacterium | reverse complement strand
ACCCGTTGAGTTGTTCATGGAGATGGGGATCGATCCACGATTACAGCTCCCACACCGCAAGGCTGCCACGCCATGGAAGGTTGGTGTCGATCCACAAACCCAGGGCGATCTCACCATGCCGCCACTCGATGCCTCGTTCCTCAGTGAGCTTATATCCACAGGTCGGTGGCAGGAGCTCGATAACTACAACCCCGGCTTGCTCAAGGCGATTCACTATCAAACTCGCCAGTTCATGCCGACCGAACTCTCAAGCGTATTCGATAAAGGGTGGCGGATTATGCCCCCGGAGTTTCGCCCCACCGGAGAAAAGATCCTTGAAGAATACGCGCGACAGCTTCTCACCGTTGAGGAGTTCGGCCACCTCATCCACCTCCCAACCGCCGCTATCGCGATGTTGTGGCAGATGCGCGATCTCCCACGTCCATCTACGATCCACTTCTTCGATTACGGGTACGACACCCCAGCCGCCAAACCAGCGGCCTTCCTGACCTTCCAAGGACAGGTCAGCACGCCGGTGAACTTCGGTATGCTCACCTATGCCGCCGAACTGATGGGCTACACGGTGACGCTTGAGAAGGACCGCGAGCTCATTCAACGGGTCACCGGTGAGGACACCCTGATCGTGGGACGGATACGGGGTCTCGACCTCGACATCTTGGGACCTGAGATGGAGGATACCTTCCTGGTGGGGTTCTTCGGGGAGGCAGCGGCTGAGATAAGCCCAACCGCCGAGGTGTCACCAAGCACGATCCGCGGACTGCGAGTACGGAGGGATGTCGTGGAGCGAGTCGCCGCCCAGATTAACCGGCCATACGACTACCGGGACGGATCGTTCTACTTCAAGGCAGCTCTTACCTAAACATATCCCCCCAAAAAAATCGGCACCGGTTCCCGATTCACCTATTTGAATCGGGAGCGGTGCCGAATGAGTATCCACAACGTGGATAGAACCTTGGAATCGATGAGCCCTAAAACCGAGTACGTCTCCTCTTAAAAGTTACGACGAACCTTTCCAACTTCGTGTAAGAGGGAGGTTGACGCGTTGGCGAGACCTAACCGTAAATAGTCAGGGGATATCCCAAGCGCATCGCACACTCCGTTAAAGGAGAACGGTTCCTCTGCCGTCCTGTCCATCACCCAGGTGAACGCCTCAGCGTACTTCGCTTTGTCGTTCGGTGTGTTTGCCAACTCATAGGCGATGTAAGCCTGAATACCATCGAAGAGGAGAGCTCCTAAAAGCGATCGCTCTGGCCCACGCGCGTAGCCACGAGTGCTCTCCACGATCTCGTCAACCACGGTGGTTGTGAGATCCGAAGTAGAACCGCCTCGGTTAAGGAACTCAGGGACTGACATAGAAGCCTCCACGGAAAAATTACACCCTACTATTCGGATGCCGGAGGCTCCCGTTCGATGCTCAGAAAGGAGACGCAATTGAAAGCAATTTCAGTAACATGATCCCGCTTGTCGCAATCATGCTCACTCACAACTCGATGGTACTAAGGGCGACTCGTCAGTCACTTAGGGAAAAGGCCTCGCCAATTAAATCTCCGTCCTCGAATACCCCCTTCCCTACAGGAACGGTTAGAAGAAGATACAGAGAGCTATGAACGGCACCAACGCGACCGGAATAAGCGGGGTCACGAAGCCTGCGAACACAAGGCAGACCGAAACGAAGGTCGCGAACAGGATCCACGCTCGGGCACGAAGCACCTCATGAACGTGCGCTCGACACTCTTTTATGAGCGCCGGAAGAAGGTCAACGTACGGCGTCAATGCCACAAGCGATGTTGAGGGAACCTCAAGGGTGTTAGGTTTCAGGAGGGCGACCTCTGGGGAGTGCGCACGTCCAACAACGTCCGACTCATCACCCCGGACCAAGAGGGTATCCGCCGGAAGCTCACGCTCGGTCGACTCAAGGAGTCTACCGTGAAGGTGCTTCGGCCACCGATGAAGTGCCTCTTCCGAGAGGAGATCTACCTGGCCAAACGCGACCCAGAATCGAGCTATCAGATCATCACCGATCGCGACGAGCACGATACGATCGTCCGAACCCTCTTCGACCGCGCTCTCCGTAGGCTGAATAAGGATACCGCGATCCACGAGGAAATCCTCGGAGCCGATGGAGAACTCTATGCCCTTAACGGTACCGCAGATCCCTCGCCCCTCGTATTCATGAAGATCAACGACCCGCTCAGTAGCGACGTTGCCCACAACGCGCTGACAGTAGTCTCCGATCGTCGCCAGAGCCGGATCATCTGCGCGTCCAACGATCGATGCGATACACGAACAGAGCGAGTGCTCACTGATACGATCATCCATCAAGTTGAGTTCCTTCACATGACACGCCGTGCCTGAGGCGAGCCGTGAAGGGTCATAGGCGACGGTCCGAACGTTATACAGTTCGGTCCACGCCTTCGCCGAATTAATCAGAAACCCGCGTTGCGCCCACGCGCGAACGAGACGGCTGCGGGTCGCATAGAGCGCCTCACCCAGTTGGAGTAATAAAGCGACCGTAAGAATGCAACCACCAGCTAAGAGGATAGTAGCCCCACTAGCTCCCCGCTCATCCCAGAATATGGCCGAAGAAACGAAACAGAAGAGCAACACGTAGACTAACGGGGTAACGATGTGATCGTGATCACGCTTCAGCGATTCCTCAACCCATCGGAGGCCGGGAAGAACCGCTTGCTCAAGTCGTTTGAGACACGAATCATAGGAGCTCGTCAAAGCCTGCACAGACGCTTCGCCGCTCAACACATACGAGCCAGCGAACACCACGTCCGTCTCATCCTTTACCCGAAAGTGAGCCTCTGGGGAGAGGTAGCGCTCAAGCACGGCGCACGTACCGGCGCGAATTCGACCATCTGTAGGAACGATAATACCCGGAGTAAGAGGAAACACCTCACCCTCCGCAACCATCTTCGCGTCGAGAGGAAAGTTCGGTACGAGGGAAACCATCTGGTCGGCCTGCTCCCAGATGCGGGAGATAAGGGCGCGAGCAACAAGCACCGCGCCAACGGCGAGAGCGGGGCCACCCAACAGGTCAGGTCCGATAGCCGAGGCTCCCCCTCCTGGAACGAAGGCGGCGACCACGGCCGCAGCACTTACCAGGAGTGCGCCGGTAGCGGGAACAAAGGTCAGTGGGGAGTAACGACGAGAGGAGTTGCGAAGAAGCTCTCCAAGCTCGCGAAGGATCGCCGCAGCGGAGATAATCCCACCTACGCCACACACGGTCTGTAATGTGGTCGCGTCAAGGGATAACCAGGACAAACCGAAGCCCATCACGCCAAGGGCTATAAGAGCCGCGCCGATAATCAGGTTGCCCTGATGCGGTCGGTGGAATGAGAGATGAGGTGGGATGGAATCGATAGAGGTCGTTGAAGGTGACTCAGTCACTGCGGTATCAACCTGTGTGACTGCTGCTCCCGTGCTTTCAGCGGGTAGACTCATGCAACGACCTCCTCAAAGGTAGGTAGCCCTTGGGCGATTACTCGCTCTTAGCCTCTGCTGGAGCAGACGCTACGTACTTCTTCTTAAGCTTCGAAAGCTTCTTGTCCTCGAAGAGAACGTGCTTGCGAGCCCGTGGATCGTACTTACGAATCTTGAGCTTGTTCTCGCCCTTACCCTTCTTCTTGTTCTTACGGTTAGTGTAGAAGAATCCGGTGCCTTCTGACGAGACTAAGAAAAAGGTTTCTTTTGCGGCCTTAGCCATATTAAATCCTCACAACTAGAGCTTCCTGAAAGGCGAACCCAGTACCAGGTGATGGGACGGAAGCGCTCCCAAGCCCTTGGTTTGTAGCCCAAAACGCGACCCGTTTCAACCCAACGTTGGCGTTTCTCCCGCCCAAACGGCCCCAGCCCCTCCGAAAGGGGGGCTAACCGGTCCTATTTTGAGGTCTCCGAGGGCCTACAATGACACTTACCGAATTCCCTCCAAACCCCGCCGTGTTGATGAGAACTACCTGGGACGAGGTTCCCCTATCCGGCTGGACGGCGGACTCGTAGGGAAAGCCCGGCCACGTTAGCCCCTGAATCAGAGCCTGCGCCAAGGCCAGGCTCACCATGCCGGACGCTCCGTAGGTATGGCCGGTAAGGTGCTTGGTGGAAACAACCCTCACCCCCGTCGGCAGCGTTCGGGTTATGGCGCTCAACTCAGCCTCGTCCCCTTTTATGGACCCCGGAGCGTGGGCGACGACGGTATCAACCGACATGCCACTTGGAAGGGACTCGATGGCCATCCGCATCGAGCGTTCAAAAGCCCGGCCGTCAGCGGAGAGCCCCGTTGCGGTCGGCGTCTCTTCAATCGCCCATCCGAGACCAAGGAGCGCAAGGTCACCTTCAACATCAGCGCCATCATCGGCCATAACAAGAGCCGTACCAGCGCCCTCTCCCAACGCCACCGTATTAGCCGCTACTGAGACGCTACCGCACGGTCGGCACGGCCACCGTTGGCTCCCATCCGCGTAAATTCGGAGCGCCTCAAGGTGGGCGATCGTGTACGGCGTAAGACACGCCTCCGCGCCACCGAAGATAGCGGCGGAGCTCATACCACTACGTACAAACGCGGCAGCCGTAAGAAGACATTGAAAAGCCGATGAGCAGGTCATCGATGTGCCGATACTTGCGACAGGGACCCGCTCAAGGAGCCACGGCTGCCGGGAGATACACTCCTGCGCAATCCAGGAGGAGATATTACCCGCAGTCGTCGTCGGCGAGGTCTCTGTTGGCACCCTCGAGGCATCAACAGCGAAGTTCGAAATCGTTCGTTCAAGCGCGGTCGTCGCGCCGCGCGAGGAGCCGATAGTGACGCACCCTATCGCTCCATGACGCCCACCCGAAACATCGAGGGTCCGACGAACGGCGGCGATAGCGAGGTGGGCCACCCTATCCAACCGGGCGTACCGCTCTTCGCTCGCGACGGCCCTCACGAGCGCCTCCCCTTCCGTGGTGAGCGGGAATACGGGACGATCGTTTCTCGCCCGAAACGGCACCGCGCACGGCACCGGTTCCTCAAGGAGATGAGCGATCTTCTCGCGTGAGGCTCCGAGGGCAGAGAGGGTCGAGAGACCGCGAATGATCAACTTTTTATCCATGCACCACCTACGGTCTCCCCACATCCGCAAGAAGAGCGAGCGCGGCCCGCACCTCTGCCACTGTGTTAAAGGCGTGGAGACAGAGTCGGATACGCTCCGACCCGGCGGGCACCGTTGGAGAGCGAATCGCCTTCGCGAAGAAGCCGGCACCCTGAAGTACCGACTCCGCCTCAAGCACCCGATCATTGGAAGGGAGCACCACGCCTTGAATCGGCGAGTTTGACTCGAGAAATACCAACCCAGGAAACTCGGACCGCACCGCCTTCACGCTCTCGATCAGCTCACGGAGGCGCGTCCGCTCCTCTCGAGCCTCGGCCATAAGACGATAGGCGTGATCGATATATCGAAGTGTTATGAGATCAGGCGCCGTTGAGTAGATGAAGGGGCGCGCGAAGTTAATCAGATACTCACGCAATACCTCGCTCCCCACCACGATCGCGCCGCGGTATCCAACCGCCTTGCCGAAGGTGTGAACCCTCGCGTACACGCGGGGATGGAGTCCCAAACTTTGAACCAGTCCCTCTCCTCGCGCTCCATACACGCCGGTCGCGTGCGCTTCATCGACGATAAGATACGCGCCAACCTCCTCACAAACGGAACACAACTCCGCAAGGGGCGCTGTATCCCCGTCCATCGAGTAGAGCGATTCAACGGCGACGAAGATATCCCCTCGTGCCTGCGCTATTTTTTTTCGAAGGTCATCGAGATCGTTGTGTCGGAAGGAATAGGACCGCGCGGCGCTGAGACGGATCCCATCACGCATCGAAGCGTGCACCAGCTCGTCGTAGATAATGGTGTCGTGGCGCGTGCCGAGACTACTCAGAAGACCGACGTTTGCCTCGTACCCCGACCCGAAGAGGAGCGTGGAGGGTGCGTCATGGAACTCCGCTAAGAAACTCTCAAGGTTCTCGTGCGCTCGGGTCGTGCCACTCACCAGGCGGGAACCGGTAGCGCCGATCAAGGTGTTGTCGGACGAGGTAGCGAGATTAAAGGAAGCCAGTTTGCGCGATAGGCCAAGGTAATCGTTTGAGCAGAGGTCAACACCACCGGTCACGGGAACGAGTTGTCGGAGGGCCTTAGCCTCTCGACGGTCGTTCAATGCCGCCTCGATACTTTTCGGATCTGTCCGGTTCATAAGCGTTGCCAGCCCTTTGGGTGGGTTGTATGGTACCAGAACTCTACGGAGACGCAAAAGGCACGAGACATTAGGGAATTATGAACGTTTTTGAAGAACTCAGTTGGCGCGGACTCGTCCAGGACATGTCAGATCCTGAGACCCTCTCGAAGCTCAAACCGGGGGACAACTTCTACGCCGGGTTCGATCCGACAGCTCCCTCCTTTCAGGTTGGCAACCTGGTGCCGCTGATCGTCGCTATTCACCTCTCCAAGGCGGGGCTCAAGCCGATCCTCCTCTTCGGCGGCGCGACCGGCATGATCGGAGATCCAGGTGGCAGGAGCGCTGAGCGAAACCTTCTCCCCCTTGAGCAGGTGGCGGAGAACGTCACGCGACAACAGCAGCAAGCCGCTAATTTGTGGCGAAACGCCGGCCTCGATGTAACCCCCGAGATAGTCAACAACCTCGACTGGACGAAAGATGTCTCGATGCTCACCTTCCTTCGCGATGTGGGCAAGCACTTCACCATCAACTACATGCTCGCGAAGGACTCGGTAAAGTCACGACTCTCCGGTGACGGCATCTCGTACACCGAATTCAGCTACATGCTCCTTCAATCGTTCGACTTCCTTCACCTCTATCAGACCAAGAACTGCAAATTACAAATCGGCGGCTCCGACCAGTGGGGCAACATTACGGCTGGACTTGAATTGATTCGCCGCAAGGTACAGGGCGACGCGTACGCCCTCTCCTTCCCCCTTATCACAAACAGTGAAGGGAAGAAGTTCGGTAAATCTGAAGGCAACGCGGTGTGGCTCGACCAGAAGATGACGAGCCCCTACAAATTCCACCAGTTCTGGCTCAACGTGCAGGACGCTGAGGCTATTCGCCTCCTCAAGATCTTTACCCTTGAAACGAAGGAGAGGATCGAAGAGGTCGAGGCGCTCATGATGACGGCACCTGAGAAACGCGACGCGCAGAAGCTTCTCGCCGACTCCATGTGCTCCTTCGTTCACGGAGAGCAGGCTACCGCCGACGCGAAGAAGTGCGCCCAAGCGCTCTTCAGCGGCGCCCTCTCTGAGCTTTCGAACGAGCAGATCCTTGAGATCTTTGATGACGCGCCATCGAGCGCTATCACTAAAACCCAGGTCGACGAACTCGATATCCTCACCCTCTTGAGCACCACGGTCTCTAAATCGAAGGGAGAGGCCCGAAGACTCGTGCAGGCGGGTGGCATCTACCTCGATAGCGAGCGGGTATCCAACGAGACCCTTAAGATAAAAGATACGGCGATCCTCTCGAAAGGGTTCGTGGTGCTTCGAAGTGGAAAGAAAAACTACCACCTTGTGCGTCTCGCGGACTGAGGCCGCGTAACGGAATGAGCGCTCCAAGGTTCAGCGAGGGTGATGGTGTGCATATCATCACTCTCAAGAAAGACGGCGTCATTCACACCGCTCTCGGTGCAGGGAGGTATCGGGTCGCAATCGGTTCACTGACGGTAACGTGCAGTGAGCGCGATCTCACTCCAACCCAACCCCCTCGCTCCAATTCATCATCAACACATCAACCTTCACGACCATCAACGTATCCCCGCCCCTCTCAGTCCCTCGACCTTCACGGGCTCACCGTAGACGAGGCGATCCGAAAGCTTGAAGCGTGGCTTGATGCCGTGATCCTCTCTGACCTTTCACACGTAAAGATCGTGCACGGGCTGGGAACCGGACGGGTTCAGCGAGCGGTCCACGAACGGCTAAAAAAATTTACGGCCGTGAAGCGATACGCAATCAATCAGTTTAATCCGGGGGAGACGGATATCTACCTCGGATAGCCTTCGATCTCTGTAGTTCAATCTCTGTCAATCTCTGTAGCGGGGCTACTTTCAATCTCTGTAGCGGGGCTACTTTCAATCTCTGTAGCT
>JAULVA010000086.1:5174-5501 GCA_032111275.1 Bdellovibrionota bacterium | reverse complement strand
GAACGTCGGCTCCGCACCCGAACGGGTACAGGCTTGAGTCCCAGCAATGCCGCTACGAGAGCTTCAAATATGCTGAAAAATTTTGGCATCGTCCTTCTCTAAGAGGGTAGAAAACTATCCTTATCAGTAAGATGATCGACACTTTCCTTATATTCTAAACATTTGTGCCTGTTTTTGTACTTTTTTTGTCGCCTTCCCCCTAACTACTTGATGAGTGGTAGAGTTTTTTTCAGCCGAGCACGCTTCGAGCCTAAGCGACTGCACCCTACAGCCTCTCATCCCTTGAAACGCCTTCAGGGCGCCCCGGTCTGGTCATCGCTCTCAGGT
>JAULVA010000086.1:2189-5164 GCA_032111275.1 Bdellovibrionota bacterium | reverse complement strand
ATTGTCGGTGCTTATTATCGCTGTTTAGATGCGGATGTTCACCGGCGGCAACACCCGGTCTGGTCATCGCTCTCAGGTCCAACATCCGACCGATCTCCTCCTCAGGCAGAACGTTAATTGATCGAGCTACCTCACGAAGACTTCGGTCTTCGCGCACCGCGCGAGCAACGATATCGGCAGCGGCATCATGACCAACCACTGGGGCAACAGCTGTTACCGCCGCTAAACTTCGCTCCGCGAAGTAGGCACACCGTTCAGTATGAGCCGATATTCCGTCCACACACAGTCGAGCGAATGTGGAGGTCGCGGTCGAGAGAATATCGACCGATTGCAGGATATTGTACGCGAGCACAGGCATCATCGTATTCAGCTCAAAATTCCCATGCTGTGCGCTCACTGCCACGGTGGTGTCATTGCCGATCACCTGGGCGCACGCCATCATCACCGCCTCGCAGATTACTGGGTTTACCTTCGCCGGCATGCTGCTTGAGCCAGGCTGAAGGGTTGGAAGGGATATCTCACCTAACCCGCAACGGGGACCGGAGGCGAGCCACCGAATATCGTTCGCTATCTTCATCAATGCGACGGCCAGACACCGCACTTGCCCACTGACCTCCACCACAACGTCCTGTGTTGATTGCGCGGCGAAATGATTATCGGTCTCCCTATAGGTGGAGCCGGTTAGTTCATTGATACGAGCGATGGCCCTCCTCGCGAACTCGGGATGCGCGTTAATACCTGTTCCAACGGTTGTCCCGCCAAGCGCGAGCTGCAACAAACCCTCACTCGATCGCCGCAATCGTTCAAGGGACTGCTTCATCTGTGCGGCGTATCCGCCGAACTCTTGTCCCAAGGTTATAGGAGTCGCGTCCTGTAAGTGGGTGCGTCCAGCTTTAACGATATCAGAGAACTCCTGCGCCTTCGCCTCAAGCGATCCTTGCAGTAAGCCGATGCGGGGGCACAGGCGCTTGGAGATCGTTTCGTACACGGCGATGTGAATGGTGGTCGGGAAGACATCGTTGGAGGACTGGCACATATTCACGTGATCGTTGGGGTGAATAAAGGCTCGCGCTCCTCGTTCTCTCCCGAGGATTTCAAGCGCTCGATTCGCGATGACCTCATTGGCGTTCATGTTGGTTGATGTCCCTGATCCGGTCTGGAAAAGATCAACCACAAAGTGGCGATAGAGGAGCCCACTAACGACCTCCCTTCCCGCCGTCACGATCGCGTCCCCGCGCTCCCGGTCGAGCAATCCCAGAGACACGTTCGCGTGAGCGGCGGCTACCTTCACCATACCGAGGCACGCGATAAAGTTCTGCGAGAGTCGTAAAGTGGAAAGGGAGAAATTTTCGACCGCTCGTTGGGTCGAGGCTCCCCAGAGTGCGTCCTGCGGCACCTGTTTCTCCCCCATGGAATCCCGTTCCAGACGCATATTCATAGTCATCCTCTTAAAAACACTCAGTAGCCAATCGACCGCCCCCTTTTTCCTTCTCTACCCCTTATGCGATCTGGGCACCGGCTGGTTCGAATCGGGATTCATACCGGGGGATAACCCCGAAGATTGCCCTGATGGGAAAAGATGACTATGATCCAGCTCGATTACCGGTAACTGAGACTTCGCTCTATGTATAAAAAAGTCATCCTCTCCCTCGTCGCGCTTCTCTCATACGCGTCCGTGTCAAACGCGGAGGTAAAGATCGCCACCGTTGATGTCTCGCGCATCGTGAACGACAACCCTGAAGCGCTCGCGAAGAAGAAGGACCTCGACACGTTCTCAGAGGAAACCAAGAAGAAGCTCGAAGCGAAGGGCAAAGAGCTCCAAGCTCAAAAGAAGAAATTAGAGGACGCCAAGGTATCCGCCGAGTCCAAGGAGGCTGAAAACTTCCGTAATCAGGTACGGGATTTCGAGCGTATGCGCGGCGACGCCAAGGCAGACCTCGAGAAACGGTACATGAAGGTCAACAAAGAGTTGACTGAGAAGGTGTACAGCCAGATCGAGAAGTACGCCAAGGCTAACAACTACGACCTGATCATCGATAAGAGCGATAAGTACCGTGGTCCGATCCTCTATGGTGATAGCGCGGTGGACGTTACCGACGAGGTATTAAAGACGGTTAAGTAAGAGCGCCGATAAACTCTCTTGTCTAGGGAGCCGAGGCAACCTTCCTCCCTGCTGCGAAAGCAGCCCTTGGGTTACTGATCAATTCTCAGGGGGGAAGAATCGCTAACGTTGACGGCTTCGTATGACGGGAGACGATAACCGTCAACGGCTATCGGTTTACGTTATACGGCAAACGTCCTCGTCATCGTCAGCGAATCTCCTTTGCCGCACGCACCTAAACGGTGCGATAGCTTCGTTTCTAGCAAAACCTTGCGTAAGCGAGGTTTTGCATCATCTCCTTACGTCTGAGTTTCTCGTATCTGGGGCCACTACGTGTGGAGAAAGGTCCACCACGCTCTATTTTTCACCTGAGTATCCCCCTAACAACACTGAAATCCTCAGAGGCACCGCGAATAATTGTGCGCTGTTTAGTAAAGAGCCGCCGCCATCGTTCCGACTCTACTGTTCATGCAGTGGGTGTTTATTTCCGTGGCAGCGTGCTTAGTGTGGGTGACGTCAGCGGCCAATGCGTCAACGGGCAGCCCAAGCTCCACACTACAAGGGGTTACTGAAACAACGACGCGGTCGATGGAGCCGGCGCACAAAGATCTGAACAAGCCCCGAGTAACGCCTCGAGAGGCGGGCCCCTTCCGACTCATCCTCGAGGAGCCGATCAAGGTGAAAGACCCTTCATCCGGAGCCGCTGACAAGGTGAGATCCCTTGCCACGGGGGACTCCGCCGTTAATGCATGGTCTCCCGGTCGGGGTGCTATCGGCGTCAACGTAAAGGTCACCTGGTAACGTTCTGATCTAACTCTGGACACTTTCCTCGACCTCAACGAAACTGGGTGGCGATATGTCGCTACCCGCTGTC
>JAULVA010000086.1:0-2179 GCA_032111275.1 Bdellovibrionota bacterium | reverse complement strand
CTCAGAGCTAGCAGCGCCTCCACCCTTAAGAACACCTTCGGATATTCCTCGTTCCGTCCGTTGCAACGTGAAATCATGGAGGAGACCCTCGCGGGGAGGGATGTTCTTGCGCTCCTTCCAACAGGTGGCGGCAAATCACTCTGCTATCAGCTCCCAGCGCTCATTCGCTCCGGGCTCACCATCGTCATCTCGCCCCTCATCGCGCTCATGAAGGACCAGGTCGATAGCCTCCTTGAGAACGGAGTCAAAGCCGCGTACCTGAACTCTTCGCTGACAGAGGATGAGTCGAAAGACACATGGCGGCAACTCTTCCGTGGCGAAATCAGAATCCTCTACCTCTCACCAGAGCGACTCCTGGTAGAGGGGATGTTGGATACGTTCGAGCAGCTCAAGCTTGAGTTTGTGGCGGTCGACGAGGCTCACTGTATCTCCTCATGGGGGCACGACTTCAGGCCTGAGTATCGAGCGCTGAAAGCAGTTCGCGCGCGATTCCCTCACGTGCCAATGCTTGCGCTCACCGCGTCCGCCACCGAGCGGGTGCGTCAGGACATCGTTGAGATGCTTGAGCTGCGGAACCCCCGTAACTTTGTCGCGAGCTTTAATCGACCGAACCTCTCCTACCGAATCATTCCGCGCCTCTCCCCGATCAAACAGGTCCTTGAGATTCTCGCGGGAGACAAGGAGGAGTCCGGGATTATATACTGCTTGAGTCGGGCTCGTACCGAGTCCGTCGCCGCGGACCTCGTGAAAAAAGGGATTAACGCCGAAGCCTACCACGCGGGCCTTTCAGCGGAGGAGCGAAACAGGCGCCAAGAGCGATTCGTCAAAGACGAGACGCAGGTCATGGTAGCGACGATCGCGTTCGGTATGGGAATCGACAAACCGGATGTGCGTTTCGTCATCCATCACGACCTTCCCAAGAATATCGAGAGTTACTACCAAGAAACTGGGCGAGCGGGACGTGATGGGCTACCGAGTGAATGCGTCATGCTCTACAGCTCAGCGGACGCGGCGAAGCTCCGAGTTTTTATTGATCAACTTACTGACCCGTTGGAGCGTGACATCTCTAGTCGCCAACTCTCTCGCCTGCTTCAGTTCGCTGAGGGGTCCGAGTGTCGTCGCGTCTCCCTCCTGAGCTACTTCGGTGAGGTATACAAAGATGAAGATGGCGAGCCTTCGCTCGTCTGTGGGGCGTGTGACAACTGCCTCACCCCACGCCAGGAGGTGGACGCGACCGAAGTGGCGCAAAAGATCCTCTCCTGTGTCCTTCGAGTGAGGAAGCATAGCGGCTTTGCCGTAGGCCTCAATCACATCGTGGACGTTCTCCTTGGAGCCCAGGTGGAGAAGATAAAGAAGTGGGGCCACGATACCCTCTCAACCTATGGGGCTGGAAAGGGCCGAACGAAAGCGGAATGGCTCTACTACAGCCGAGAGCTTGTGACCGCCGGACTCCTCTCCATTAATCACGAGCATTTTAACGTCGTTGATGTCACCTCAGAGGGGATGACGGCGTTAAAGGAGAAACGAAGTATTCGCCTCAGGGCTCCCCTTGTGACCTCGGGACTCTCAGCCGAAAAGAGAAAGGAGCAACGTCGTCACCTAGGAGCGGTAGACTTCGACGAGGATATCTTCAACAAGCTTCGCTCCTGGCGCGCGGGCGTGGCGAAACAAAAGGGAATCCCGGCGTATATGGTATTCAGTGACGCCACCCTGCAGGCTGTTGCCGCTCGAAACCCGCGCAAGTTCAACGATCTTCGCGGCGTTAGTGGTATCGGAGATAAAAAATTGGAGCTCTATGGCGAAGCGCTCATAGAGCTCCTTGAGTCGTAACGTGGCTGGCAAAGGGTCATTCGCGCTTCGGCGAGCCCAACGTTCAAACCTAGGGAATCGGGGCAAAACCAATTAGGAGTCTAATTGTGGACCCTGAAACGTGAACGTGCTCGTGCTCGTAAACGTGAACGTACCCGAAAACATTGATTTTTCATTCCGGGTACGTTCACGTTCACGTTTACGAGCACGTTCACGTGGAGTGCCGAGTAGACCAGGGGAACCTCCCCCCTAGTCCCTCACAGAACCGTACGTGATAGTCTCCCATCATACGGCTCGTCCAGGGAAGCGAAACATCCAGTGCACAAATGTCCTCGGCCCGCTGCGAGCGAGACGATTAAGCCGTGCGATT
>JAULVA010000085.1:0-10475 GCA_032111275.1 Bdellovibrionota bacterium | reverse complement strand
TTTTTATCGGCGTACCGAACAACCAGGCTGGGGTACGAGGTATGCACCAGATTGCGTGTGACTCTTTGGTTGACGCGGGACTTATTCGTCCCGAGTACATCGAAGAGTTGCGGCGAATGCCCTCAAACGACTTGTTCAGCACATATCACTAGTGGGGTGGTGAGACGCGAACTAGTTCGTCTGATGAACGCTCGTCGACGATGACGATTACGTGGGACGGGAGACGAGAACCGTCCACGGCTATCGGTTTACGTTTGTAACGTAATCGTCTCTCGTTGCCGTCTTCGTAGTCGTCGTCGCTAAAGAATATATCCTTTACATCGACAAGAGCCTGCGGCAGCCTTCCCCCATGATCATAATCACACGTTACGCAATCGCTATGATCGTATCTCTTACTCTCGGAGGATGCATGGCTCTCAACGCTGAGAAAACAACGCAAAACGAACACCGACCTTCAATGTCGGAGCGCCCCTTTGGAACAACGCGGCATGGTGAGTCCGTCACGGAATTCACCCTTTCCAATCCGGGTGGCATCTCAACGTCGATCCTCACATTTGGGGGGATTATCCGCACGCTGATAGTAGACGACCGGGCTGGAAATCCGGCGGACGTGGTCCTCGGTTTTGTTTCATTGCAATCCTACGAGGAGCGCCATCCCTACTTCGGAACTATCACCGGTCGGTTCGCCAATCGAATCGCTCGAGGCACATTTACACTTGATGGAACAACCTACACCCTAGCCACCAACAACGGCCCGAATCACCTCCATGGTGGTGTCGATGGGTTTGACCGGAAGGTTTGGAAGGCGACGACCTCCTCAACTTCTGATGCGGTACACCTGCAACTCTCCTATGTCAGCCCTGATGGAGAGGAGGGATATCCCGGTGAGCTCTCGACCACCGTCACCTATACCCTTACCTCGCGCGACGAGCTCGTGATCGAGTATGAGGCTACCACCACGAAACCCACGCCGATCAATCTTACAAACCACGCCTATTTTAATCTCGCGGGGCACAACTCAGGCGACATCCTGAAGCACGAGCTTATGATCGATGCCGAGCGAATGGTTCCGGTCGACGAAACATCCATCCCTTTGGGCCCTCTAGCCTCGGTCGCGGACACCCCCTTCGATTTCCGAGCCCCGCATACTATCGGAGAGCGAATCTCTCAGGTCGGCATCGGCTACGATCACAATTACGTAGTAACGGACGCCCCTCAAGAGCTTCACCTGGCTGCTCGAGCTA
This sequence comes from Bdellovibrionota bacterium, assembly GCA_032111275.1. Taxonomy (GTDB): domain Bacteria; phylum Bdellovibrionota_C; class UBA2361; order UBA2361; family OMII01; genus OMII01. The sequence goes on along the minus strand of JAULVA010000085.1, from coordinate 9,231 downwards.
TCGACCCAGAGTCCGGTCGATACCTGGAGGTTCTCACCACCGAACCCGGGGTGCAGCTCTATACCGGAAACTACTTGGATGGAACCTTAACGGGCAAAGGGAGCACGACCTATCAGAAGCATGCGGGCTTCTGCCTCGAGACCCAACATTTCCCCGATTCGGTTAATCAACCGATCTATCCCTCTACGATACTGAGGCCGGGAGACACCTTTCGCTCCACAACGTTTATGCGTTTTGGGGCGCGCTCATCGATGCCAGGGGCACCATATTAGATCTCTGCCCTACAGTTCCGTACAGGGATATCGCGCCTACTCGACCACCAGCCGGCCTGACATTACTGAGGCACGGCTTTCGCGAGAGGATACAGCACATGAACCGGGTTGCGGCGCATATTAGTTGACGTTGGAACGTGCTCCCGCGCCGATCCGGCCCAAGAAAGGTCAGATCGCGGCGGAGGGAGATGTTCGAGAAGCACAACGATGCTCGGTCGCATAGTCACGAGCGATAAACAAAGTCCACGTCGAGCTCGCGAGCGAAACGTTTACCACTAAAGGATGTACATCATGGCTCTTGATACAACTCACACTACCCGTCAGACTGATACGCCATCGACTGATGGTGCTGGCGCTGCGTCAGAGAGGACTGCCGTTCCTCATACTTCATGGTCCGGTGATATTTTCGGTGAGTCCCTCACCCCACAACCCACCTCACCGACCGCAGAGACCTCCGCGCGGGAGGTCGTGAGCACCTCAGAGAGCGGTGCTAGAGGAACGGCACCTCAACCCCTGAACGTCCTACCTCCATCTCCTGAGGCGTCACCACCCCCCCGCGAGGCGACACCCCCATCGCCTGAGGCACCACCCGCATCCGGCGAAGTGACCCGTGAGAGATTCAACGCTGAGATGAGCTTCGAGCGCCGAGGATACCGACCGGTAGAGTTCTACAGCACAGTTGAGCAGGCACTGGCATCAAACGTCGATACCTCGAAGGTAGAGGTGTTCGTCGATGTCAAGAAAGGTGGCTTCACAGCCGACGAGGTAACCGCGATACCTGACAACGCCAAGAGGAACAACTACCACCTCGGATTCGCTCGACAGCTCTTCGACGCAAACGAGGGGATCTTTACCAAGGGGTTTTGGACAAGCTCGGAGGGGATAAAAAAGGTACTGTCCGCTGGGTTCATCAAGGCAGAGACCGAGGAGATTCACCTTGAAGCTGCCCAATGGTTGCTCAGCAAGCGGGAGGTTGGAACCGCAGCCCCCACGGGTGGCAAGGCACCAACAGCAGGGGAGGAGGCCGAAGCGCTCTTGGCATCTATTGCATCTCCGGCAGATACCAGACCAGCCGTGACTCATGACAAGCCCCAAGAAGATACACGCAGGTTCCAGCCGCCCGTGAATCCGCGTGAGGAGACTCCTGTGCCACCGGTCGATGAGGTTCCTGTAGTCGTAGACGTGATACCGCCGCCAACTAGCCCGACGCAGAAATCCTACACCCGACACGATAGGGTACCTCCGGTCAATGTAGGATTTCCTGCGACCAATGATGTGACACCGATCGAAGCTGTGGATAATGACCCGGGGTTTGGAATCCTCCCAAACCGACTCACGTCAGAGCCCGAGTCTCAGGCGACTCCCACAACACCACCGCTTCGAAATGAGCCAAAGATATTCGAGATGGCGGATCTGAACCCCCTTGAGGCACGACTTAAAGAGAGGTTTGCGGCGCTTAAGGCTAGCATCGGTCCAAGAACCCTGACGGTAGTGGTTGAGGATAATGCCTCCATTGATACCGTGATTCAAAACCTCCATTTCTATAAAGATTTTAATAAAGCATTTACGGAGCAGGTCTCCAAAACTCAGGCAGTACTTGAGCAGGTGGGGAAGCTCGGACTTGACCAACCTTCCCAGGGAGGAGTCTTCAAGAAGAAGCAGGAAGATGCGCTTCGCCTGATCGACACGCTCTCTTTTTCAAAGAGCGATCTCGCCATGGTAGCAGACAAGATCAAGGTGGAGCACGGAACCAATCTTCCAGGATCGATGCGGGACGCTGTGAAGAATGCAGAGCCGTTCCTTGACGCCATCAAGAAAGAGCTTGAGGAGGCCCGAAACATTATTCGGAACGCACGTCGGATAAATCCTGCCTCGACGGTGAACCAACCGAACCCTGAGGAGAAGTCCCAGGTGCTCACGGGGTCGGTCGCGGCGATGCCCCGCTTAGGCAAGGAGCTGACCGTCAATCCCAAAAAGCTTGAGAGCATGGGGCATGCCATGGTTGACGCGAATGTCCCAGACCAAGAGATGAACGCGAAGTACAAGGCTATCATGTCGGAGTTCGTGAAGTCCTACGTGAGCACCTTCTCAAAAGTCCGCAAGGAGATCTACGAGGCGCGAATGGATGGCTCGAATCTTTCTTCACTGCAAAAGGAGAAGTTCACCTACCTCGCGGAGGAGCTCGGACAACAAGTACAGGTGAGCGACCTCATGGAGATCGGGTCAAGCAAGACCGGTGACACGACAAAAGTGGGCGCGCATTTCGGGCGTATCGTCGATGGATCCTCATTCCAGAAGAAGCTCAACCAGATGAAGGAGGAGTTCTCAAAGGCGCTCATGAAGGAGATTGAGAAGACGCCGGGAACCGAGGATACCGACACAACGTACGTTGCGTACAAACGCCAACGTTATGAGAAGAGCGGCATCACGGACTTCTTGAAGAGCTAGCTCCGCTGACCGTTGACTGTTTCACAGCAGAAGGGGCTCATGCGAAGTCGTTCCCGTAACAGCCGGAACCATAGATGAAACATCCGTACATACCCGGCCCGTAAGGATACGGGCCCTCCGGATGCCCAACACCGAATTATCAGGGGTTCAGTGCACGCCACATCCCCTGCGCGTCATCCAAATCCTGGCGAAGCCCAGTTTTGGTAGCAAAGGACTGAAAGGGGGATTTGAAAAGGATCGTCCGACGCAAACATTCCGGCGACCGAGGACGGTCGCCCTCCCCTATCGCGGAACAGCAGTCGCAGGGATCGTTAGGGGGAATCCCCTAACCCGTCATCAAAATCTTAGCGCAGCCAAGTGTCGATAGGAGGAGTTAGCGAAGCTAAGTTTTGACAGGAGATGGCCGGGGTCGTTAGCGGAAATCCCCTAACCCGTCATCAAAATCTTAGCGAAGCTAGGTTTCGATAGGAATGATAGGAATGCTGAATGGGGTCGTTAGGGGAAGTCCCCTAACCCGTCATCAAAATCTTGGCGCAGCCAAGTTTTGATAGGAACAAAACAGCGATAGGAGAATAATGGAAGCGGGGGTGGGATTTGAACCCACGACCTCCAGGTTATGAGCCTGACGAGCTAACCGGGCTGCTCTACCCCGCATCAAGGGAGCGTCACCTTGAACCAGGTGTCGACTAGGTGATAAACTATACACGGGGACCGGTGTAAGTGCAAGCAAACTGGCCCCTGAAAGAGGTGATAGCCAACATTATAGTTTTCGGGCTCTTTTTACTTTCGTCCCATTAAGTGCCACCTTTAGCTAGGCACATGAAAACACCCCCGTATGCTATCGCTTTTGACCCTGAGAACCGTCAATGGCTCCGCTTTACGAGCCCGCAGCGGGTCTATGTGGCGCGAACGCTCGACGAGGTACCCTCTACTATACATGAGGTAGAGAAAAGCTGTAGAACCAGTCCCTACTGGGCGGTCGGCTGGGTCAGCTACGAGGCAGCTCCCGCCTTCGACCAAGCGCTCTCTGTTCGCCACGAAACCACCTTTCCGAAGGTTTGGTTCGCTCTCTTCCCTCCCCCGATCCACCTTACCTCGTTACCCATAGCGGCCCCACTCGCCCCTCTCACGTGGACATCCTCGATAACGAAGGAGGACTACGTGAGGTCGGTGGACTCGATTCGCTCCGCTATCTCTCGGGGAGACACCTACCAGACGAACTATTCTTTCAGACTGAGCACCGCTCTAGCCCCTGACCCTCTCCAGCTCTTCACACAGATGATACAGAACCAGGGGGGCACCTATGGATGCCTGATTCACAGCGAGGAATTCACGATCTCGAGCGCGTCGCCAGAACTCTTCTTCGCGAAAAACGGCACGAAGCTTATCAGTCGACCTATGAAGGGAACGAGCCCGCGAGGCCGCACACTGGACGAGGACCTCTCCTTCGCTCAGGAGCTCCAAGAATCGTTCAAAAATCGGGCCGAGAATATCATGATCGTCGACATGACCCGTAACGATCTCAGTCGAATCGCGGAGCGCGGCTCCGTTCGATGGCCCTCCGTGTGCGCGATTGAAAAGTATCCTCCAATGCTCCAAATGACGAGCGAGGTCCACGCGACAACGAGCGCGTCACTGGTCGAGATCTTTCGAGCGCTCTTTCCCGCGGCCTCAATCACGGGAGCCCCGAAAGCGGAGACGATGCGCATTATCACCCGCGAAGAATCGACCCCGCGAAGGATCTATACGGGAGCGATCGGAGTTATCTCTCCCGATGATCGAGCATGGTTTAACGTGGCGATTCGCACAGCGCTGATCGACCATATTCGGGGAACCACCGAATACTGTGTTGGCAGTGGTATCGTATGGGATTCCTCAAGCAACGCGGAATATGAGGAGTGTCTCGCGAAAGCAGCTGCTATCACTCGCGCTCCACATCATTGTGACCTCTTAGAAACGATCCTGTGGGAACCTGGCGATGGTTTTTTCCTTCTCGCGCGGCATCTGGACCGACTCGCAGAGGGAGCGGAGTATTACGGATGGAGCTTTGATGAAGATAAAGCCGCATCCCTTCTCATGAACGACGCGAGGAACCTGGAAGACCCATCCTCTCCGCATCGCGTTCGCCTTGTTCTCACCGCGCAAGGTTCCATGAGAACGGCGTGGGCGCCACTAACACCCCTCACGACTCCATATCGTATCTCGCTCGCGCAGAGTCCCATATCCACGCGCGAATACGCTCTCTACCGAAAAACGACAGACCGCAGGGTCTACGACGAAGCTCTCCCCCAGGATCCCGAGGCGCATGATGTCATCTTGTGGAACGAGCGGGGCGAACTAACCGAGACGAGGATCGCGAACATCGCTCTTGAAATCGACGGCAACCTGTATACGCCTCCAATTTTGAGTGGATTACTCGGGGGATGCTATCGGGCCGAGCTTCTGGCGAGAGGCGAAATTGAGGAGAGAGTTCTCGTGCGAGAGGAACTCAAACGGGCAAAGCGAATTGTTTTGATGAATTCACTGCGTCGCACATGGGAGGCAACCCTTTGTGGGGAGCTCCACGCCGGCTCTTAGTCCTCTCGACGTGGACGAAACCCATCTTAGTCGCGGCGACATAGCTATTCGCGACGACGGGGTCGACCAGTGCTACGAGGCGTTCGAGTACCGCTACCACGCGCTGAACCGCCGGTTCGGGGCTTCGCGCCGGTTCGGGGCTTAGCGCCATCTCGACGCTTGTCCCCTCGCCGCTCACCAGCTGGTCGCTCACCAGCTGGGCGACCACCATCTCGGCGCCCAACATCTCGGCGTTCACCCCGTCGTGAGTCCTCCCTGTCAGAGCGCTTTTCAGACGAACCGGACCGTCCCGCATCAGAGCGTTCCCCTCGAGCTGACCGGCGCTCATCACCATCACGCGATGGCTTCAGACGGGGACGCTCCCGCTCCCAATCGGAGAGTCTCCCCTCTGGACGACGTTGCGGCTTCTCCTTTGGCTCTCGCTCAAGAGTGGTGGATTCCTCACCCTTGAACGTCATGACCTTGTGGCGAACCTGGAGAAATTCCCGAGCGGTAAAAACACGTACCTGTCCGACCTGAAGGCGCCCGATCTTGAAAGGCCCATAGACCGTACGCTTTAGTTTCATCACGGGATGGCCAAGTTTCTCGAACACCCGACGAACGACTCGATTGCGGCCCTCTTTGATCTTCACCTCAACCCATGTTGAGTTCTCATCAGTCTTCATGATGGTTGCTTCACCTTGAACCATTCCATCAGAGAGTCGGATCCCTTTTCGGAGTTTATCCAAGATCGCCTGCGGCACACTGCCCTCAACCCGAGCCTCATACACGCGCTCGAAGCCGTAGCGAGGATGCATCAATCGCTCAGCCATCTCGCCGTCGTTGGTGAGGATCATCAATCCTGTGGAGTCCCAGTCCAATCGCCCTACAGGAAAGTACGACGCGTAGTGCTTGGTCACGAACTCGGATACCGTTCGACGCCCCTCTGGATCGCTGAGAGTGGAAACCACCCCTCGAGGTTTGTTCAGCAGCACAATTCCCTTCGGCGCGGCGCGCACAGGTCGGCGATTCACCTCAACCTGATCTACTGAGGGATCGATCTTTCGACCGAGCTCGGTCACTACCTGACCGTTAACACGGACTCGGCCCTCTTTGATGAACTGCTCCATCTTTCGACGGGAACCAACACCACATTCAGCTAAAAACTTCTGGAGCCGAACTTCTGTCATACATCTATCTTTGAATGAGCTATGCTCTGTTATTGAATCACGGTCGCGTTGTCGGCGGCTTGAGTCTCAGGCGACGGGTCAGTGCCCACCGATTCCTCCCCACTCTCCTGTACGTCCTCAGAGCTCTCACCGTCCTCAACATCCTCTGAGTTCTCAGCGCTCTCAGCTACCTCAAGCGCCTCTCCTGGCTCCTTGACGAGCGCTTTAAGATCTCGAAGGGATGGAAGCTCCGAGAGTGACGTCAGGCCGAAGATGCTCAGGAAATCCTCAGTTGTGCCGTAGAGGGCGGGCTGCCCAACGGACGGCTGATATCCGAGGATCTTGACCAACTTCCGCTCGAGGAGGGTCTTGATAGTAGGAGCAACGTCCACACCACGAATCTTATCTACTTCGCTCTTAACCACCGGCTGTTGGTAGGCGATGACAGCAAGGGTTTCAAGAGCGGCTTGAGAAAGTTTACGCGGCTTCACCGCGATAAGATTTCGTACGTACTCGGCGTACATGGCCTTTGTCCGAAGCTGCAACTTTGAGGAGACGTTGACCAGTTCAAGTCCCCGATTCTCAGCCGCGTAACTCTGCTTAAGGGTCTCCGCCAGAGCCAAAACATCAGCTTTTTGGCATCCAAGAAGCTCTTCGACGCGACTTATCGGCAGGGGGTCCCCACTGGCGAGCAAGAGCGCCTCAAGCAGCCCCACCTTTTGCTCTGCGGTTAATTGTGGTCCTCGCGGCGCTTCCTCACCTGATGTCGATGGCTGAGCTTCTCTTTGCTCAGAGGCTTGCGCCGCTTCACTCGTAGCCACTGCCCCTTCACTCGTAGCACCTGCCTCGTGGGACTCTTGGGTGTCGGCTGACGGCGCCGAGCTGTCGGATTGGTCAGCGAGTTGCTCACTCACCTCCTCGCGAGAGGTCGTCTGCTCTTCTTGGATTGCCTCAACCACGTCCTCAGTTGTCATCTGTCAATACCTTTACTACGAATTGCCTCTATCTTACTTAGTTCAGTCTGCCGTTGGATCCGATTATGCCGCGACCTCGACCGCTTCCTCTTCTATCGGAGCGGAGGCCCCATCAGGATACTGTGAAAGAGAGAGACGAATCTCTCCACAGACACCTTCTTGAGCGACAGACAACATGCCGCGTCTGCACAGCTCAAGAACCGCTACGAACACACCGATAACAGACGGTCTGTCATACGCCTCTCCGAGAAGCTCCGCGAAGGTTCCCCCTCCTCCCTTCGCCTTAAGGGTATCAACAACGGTTCGCATTCGCTCAACCACGGTCACGGGGTCCATCGAAATCGACATGACCGCCCCCTTCTCCCCTAAACGGGAGAGAACCGCATGAAAGGCACGAACCAGAAGCTCTGACTCGTGTTGAGCTATCGGAATAAGAGCTGGATCGATCTTCTTCGCCTTAACAGGGGGTGCGAAGACATCGTGTCCCAACACCGGACGGTTATTGAGGTTAGCTGCTGCCGCTCGAAAAGCCTCCAACTCCTTTAGTCGATTTATAAGGACCTCGTGAGGGTCAACGAGCTCACCATTCTCATCTGGAACGAGTTCGACAGGATCATTAAGGAGGACACTCGCCTTTACCGAGAGCATCGTCGCCGCGATAACCAGATACTCGGCGGCGACCTCCACATCGTAGTAGCGGAGGGCCTTAATACACTCAAGGTACTGACCTGTAACCTCTGCGAGCGAGACCTTTTCAATCGGAAGCTCACGCTTTTTCACGAGATGTAACAGGAGGTCAAGGGGGCCATCAAAGAGCTCCAACCTAACCTCAAAGAATCGACTGTAACTTTCAGTTGCTGACATCTGGCTCGTCACCTCGAACTTTAAGTTACTTTAAGCGTTCGTTTTTGTCTACGCTGCTTTGCGAGCTCGTGGAGGAAGACCGAGGTAGCCTGGGAGACGTTCAGGGAATCGATAGCGCCCGCCATCGGCAGGTAGACCCTAAAATCGAGCGTCTTTTCGATAAGCTGATGAATGCCCTCACCTTCAGCTCCCATAACCACCACGCTTTTATCCGAGAACTCAAAGGCATCCAGCGATTTCGCGTCAGGGGCGATCATCGTCCCTGCTATCCACGCCCCGGCCTCTTTCAATTGCTCAAGGGCGCGGTGCAGATTTGCTACAGGACACAGAGGAACGATCTCGCTCGCGCCAACGCTGACCTTTGATACGACCGGCCCTATCGGCGCCCCCCGATTCTTAGACCAGAGAACGGCATCGATACCGAAACACTCAGCCGCTCGGAGGATCGCTCCGAAATTTTGCGGATCCAACACACCATCCAGCGCTAGAATAGATATGGTCTCCGACTCACGCACCGCTTCGAGCAGATCCTCGAGCGAAAGATAGGAACGGGGAGAAACCCTCGCAACCACTCCTTGGTGAGAATCGGAAGCGACCATCGAATCGAGTTCGCGGCGAGAAACCTCTCGCACCGGTATCGACAGCTCCTCGAGTCGCTCAACGATGTCAGAGCGGCGGTGACCACTCCTCCCCTGCCCATCATCTCGAGACTCGGCGATATACACCTCAAGCAATCGACCAGGGGAACGCTTCATCACCTCTTCAAGGCAATTGCGCCCCATGATGAACTCACCTTGCGGTGCCCCCTCACGACGAGCCCCTGGCGGAGCGGCGTGACGGCGTGACGACGATGAGTCTTTTTTGTGATGGTGTGGGTGACGATGGCGCGACATTGAACGAGAGAAACTACCGCCTTTGAGCCATGCGAGGAAGTGTCTGGGGGCTTTT
>JAULVA010000084.1:0-5102 GCA_032111275.1 Bdellovibrionota bacterium | reverse complement strand
AGCCAAAACTGGGGTCAGGTATGTGGGACGCAACAGCGGTTCGTTAGGGATGATTGGTATCCGGGACCGAATATTGAATTCCAGCTCGAAATCATCGGCACTCGCTGGGATTACTACCACCGGAGCTATGGTCAACGCGAAGCAGTCGGTGCGATCGGCGGTGGCTGGTTGTGCATCATCATCAACGCCACCTGCGCCTATCCCTACCGTTGATCCGAGGCCCACACCAACGCCGATTCCAACACCGGTTCCTACAACGGCACATTCCTTCTCCGCGCGACCCTCACAGGTTGAGGCGAGAAGGCCGGTGGTTTTCTCCGCGGATGCCGGTTCCGACTCGGTAACGTTTGGCACGATAGAGCTTTCGCTCTATGATCAGGCAGGACGTCGATACGATTGCTCAAGTCGGGGCACGATACTCCTCTCCAAAGGGACGCGCACGGTCAGCGTTACCATCCCTGAGGGGGCGAGGAACTTTCAATCACTCGCCTTCCGATTTACCAGCCGGCGAGGGATGTCCCTCGCCTTCGTCTCGATAGCTAATTCACAGCAAACCTTGGTACCGAATACAAGAGCTGAGCAGGCGTGCCAAGGGCTGTTGCGGCAGTTCCTCTAGACAGTCTTGCCGTGGTGGAGTGTGCGGGGGAGTGTATCAATCCGTGAGACACCTCCATGACTTCCCATTCGCGTATGCTACCGTGCAAGGAGACGCTACCGATAGTGGTGGCACATGTACGGTGGCATTATGCGCTTACTTCTTACTCTCTTCGTCCTCATGCCTTGTGTTGCATTTGCGCAGCGTAATCCGCTCAATGGCGTAACGGTCATTCAACAGGGACCGAACCAGATAGCGGTTGTTCCTCCAGCCCAGGGGCTTGGAGAGAGGAATACGGCCGGTTGGAATACTGGTTATAGCGTTGTTACGGAGACGAAGGAGAGAGCTAACCCTCTTGGGCCGTTATGGGGTGGAAGCGATACGATCGTAGAGTCTCGCACGAAGGTTGTGCCGAATGACGCGCTTGGGCAGCCATTACGAGTGGGTGGGGCGGCTTTTGAGGAACCGAATAGCGCCGGATGGAGAACCGGCTACAGCGCTGTGACATCGACCTATGAGCGGCCGGATCCGTGGGGACACGCGCTCGGGGGAAGTAAGACGGTAACGGAGACAACCACCAAGATCGTGCCGAACGACGCGTTAGGGAATCCGTTGCAGCCGATCCTGCCGTTGTGGCCGTAGGGGGCGATTTATGCATGAACGGTCCTTATTTTTGCGCGACCATCGCCAATCCGGAGGGCCCGTCTCCTGACGGGCCGGGTAAGTCCAGACATATCAGATTGTATCGCGATGGATCTCACGAACCGAAACGATCGTCGCGATTCCGGCCCGTCGGGAGACGGGCCCTCCGGTTTGCCGGATTGCAGGAGACGATTAAGGGCGACTACCTCCCCAACGCGCAGAAGAAATTCACCAGCTGCATCTGTTCGGGGGTCTTACACCGTGTCTTCAGCAGAAGCGGGGAGCCTACGATGATGGCGAGCGCTTTCGCTCGTGAGAGCGCGACGTTGATGCGTTTCGTGCTAAACAGAAAGTCTAACCCGCGAGGTGTCTCGTTAATGTTGGAGGAGGTCATCGACACGATCGCCACGGGTGCTTCCTGTCCTTGGAAGAGATCTATCGTTCCGACCCTTCCGTTCGGGACGCGCCGCGCGATCTCCTTCACTTGGAGATTAAACGGAGCGATGATCATGATGTCATCGAGGGTGAGTTGGCGGGTTGTGCCCTGCTTGTCGGTGAATGAGCACTGCAGAAGTTCCCGCACGAGTTCCTCGACGAGCGCTGCTTCGTCCTCCGAGCTCGTCGTTGAGTCCTGCGTATGCTCGCTTTCGACGAAGAGTATTCCGGAGCTCTCCGTGATTCGGCGCGGGGCGGGATTTGAGATCGATTGGTGGGCGTTATCTCCGTGTGCCTCGAGGCGATTCTCATAGACGTGATGCGAAAGGAGGGCGCAGATCTCAGGGTGCATACGGCGACAGTTATCGAGGAACACGCCTCGGTGGGGAGGTATCGTCTTGTGGTCTCCAAGGAGGAGTTCAAGCGGAGAAAGATGCAGGTCCGCCGGATGTGTTCCCTGAATTGGCTGCGAGAGCTGGCACGGGTCGCCAATCAAGATGAGGTTCTTAGCGGAGGATCCGGCGGCCATCAGGTGCGCGATCGACATCTGCGACGCTTCATCGACGAAGAGATAATCAAGGGTGTCATAGAGGTGTGGATACGCGAATGCCCATGCGGTGCCAGCCAGAAGGTTATACTTATCAGGATCAAAGCTCTCGGTCTTGAGACAGTTCTCGATATGGGTAGAGTCACCAGTGGGGGGCTGGTACTGAGTCGAAAGCTCCTTGTTTGATTTCTTCACCCCTCGAAACGGCACCTTGAGCGCGAGGGCTACCCTATCTACCTCCTGCAAGAAGTTATTCACCGCCTTGTGTGAGTTTGAGGTGACGCCGATTTTCTTGCCCGCTTTGAGGAGGGAGAGCGCGAGTCGCGCGCCGTGGTAGGTTTTTCCTGTTCCGGGGGGACCCTGAATAAAGAGGTAGCTTCCATCGAGGTGAATCGCGGCGTCGTAGAGGGAGTCGGCGAACTCCGGATGTTGCGCCGAATGAGGCACGATTACCGGACGTGGTTTCGAGTCTTTGAATACGGGGTCGCGGCCCTGAAGGATATCAACGAGCGCGGTGTGCGGATAGTTTCGTCCCAGCGCTTCGAGGTTCTCCAGATCGAGCTCTCCCACCGCGTCAAGCACGCGGTCGAGTCCATCGCGGAGTGAGTCGGTGAGCATCTCAGGCTTTCTCGTGATGTCGATATGGTCGTAGGGGGTGGCATCCCCTTTGAGCTTGATACTGATGGTGCCGGTGTATGGATTAATTGATTCGATGCTGCCGTAGTCTTGATCGTGTTTGATGTCGTAGACCCCATCACCGCGGTCAAGCTTCGTCTCACGGGGGTGAAAGGTGTAATGTAGGAGGCGTGAGCGTCCTGAGACCCCTTCGGGAGTTGAGCGGTCGAGGATCAGGTTCGTGAGGGTCTCAACGTGTGAATCCTGTTTCTCGGGGGAGTCTTTGAGGCTAAAGAATTGCCACCAGGAGGGCTTCATCTCTCGACGGTAGAAGTCTGAGAGGTAGAAGAGTTTTTCGCGCAGGTGTTGTCCTAAGGTGTGCTCCTCGCGGGGCGTCTCAAGGAGTTCATCCGCTCCGAAGAGCGTGCGGTAGCGCTGAATACGCGCGGCCTCAAGTTCGCTCTTGGGAACCTCGTCCTCTTTAAGCTTCCTCTCCTTCTTCGGTGCTGGAGGATTGATCGAGCCCCAGTCGATGGCGAACTCTTTCGCTGCCTGCTCCTTAAGCTGATGGAGCCAATCGAGAAGCTCTATCGTTGAGTCGCAGTCCTTGCGGTTGTAGTCGATGATCTTCTGAAGGACCTCAGGGTCTTTGGTCTCTAAGTACCGCTCAAACACAACGATACTGTCGCCGCCTCCCTTGACGTCGAGCTCTCGTTTCGCGCTGTAGAAACGCTCGAGGTTCTTGATGGAGTATTTCGGCTCCGAGACGCGGATGGCGTTGCGCACAACCTCGTAGAGGTCCACGAACCGTTTCTCCTTGAGGAGTCTATCGAGTTCATCGGTACGCGAGGGATACTGCGCACTCATCCGTTTGAGCGCCGCGATCTCGTACGGTGAGTAGTGGTAGATGTGCGCGTCTGGGTAGGTGGTAATGCGCTCAATCATGAAGTCGATCAGGTTCTCGTAGGCGATCCGTTCCTCAGCTTTTGTAAAAGCGAGGAAGTGCTTGAATCCGAAGATTCCATCCGGTAGCCGAAAGGAGAATCCATGAAGGTACTCAAGGCCGTCGCGGAGTTGAAAGTCTTCGTTCTCCAGAGCTTCGGCCTTGATCAAGGGATCGGCCTCGATGTCGTAGAAGAGGTCACCGGTTGAGCGGGGTGGGAGCGACTTAAATCCGATGCCGCCGTCGTTTGGGTGAACGAACGAGAAGGTTGGCTTCTCTCTTCCGGCTATCTGAAGGCGAGCTTGCTCCTTGAGGCGTGAGAAAACGCGGGGCGCTATCTTATCAGGTGGAGATCCTTCGTACTGCGCCAGTTGCGCCATCGTCGAGACGCCGATGTTCGTAAAGCGCTTTCGTTGGGGACCGGTGATACGAGCTACTCGCGAGAGGTGATCGGCCTCGTCCCACACGGTTTTGCAATATGTTCTCCAATGGCAGATCGAGCAGTGCGCGCACGGCTCCGGCGCGATGGTTGAGTTTTCGGTCCCGTTCAGCGTCGCGAGGAACTCCTCTTTGAGGTTTTGATAGTACGAGTAATAGTCAGCGATGCGATAGGGACGGGGAGTGCTTGTTCCATCAACGATGTACGCGTACTCAGGAAGGGTGCCCTGGAGGGACTCAAGGAGCTCGGAGTAAAAGCAGAGCTGAAGGGCGTAGGTCGCTTTGTGGCTCTTTCCCAATTTAGTGTCGACGACCTCGTAGCTGAAATCACCAAGGGCAGAGGGCTTCTCAACACGCTTCAGGAAGTCAGAGAGCCCCCACAAGGTATCCTTGGCGAGCATCGCTTGATAAATGTACTGGTGCCCCTCTTTGAGCGCCTCAAGGGTGATCGAGAGCTCCTTGTTCGGATCGTGTGGAATGGAGTAGCGCGGCTCGAAGGGAGGGGTTCCTTGCGCGGTTAGGGTCGTGAGGTACCGTGCCTCGTGCTCCTTCCCCTTTCTGGTAATCAGTGTGGCCTGATCATCCTGGGTGGTCTTTTCCAATTTTTCAAAGAGCGACCGCTTGTCCCTGAGCGCACGGTACTGACAATCACTAAAGTTACAGAGATCTGTCGCGGTGTAGAAAACGGTATCGCCGAATCGCTTCATATCGGTGGAGTCCTTGGAGCCCTGGGGAATCTGTCTCCCTACGGTACGAATGGGGTAGTCGGTTGGAAAGGGGGGATTTTGGAGAGTTTGAGGCAAAAAAGCGTGAGGATATCAGTCCGCGTCGCCCCAAGGATTGGGCATGACCTAATCCATCCAGTGATACACTTCGTTGCATTGAAC
>JAULVA010000083.1:0-2377 GCA_032111275.1 Bdellovibrionota bacterium | reverse complement strand
GCCCCAGCGCCGACCGTATCTTGCTCGTCTCGAACGCGGAATAACGGGGCCTCTTGGCCGGCCTAGCGAAAGTGTCCGCGGTGGTTCTCTCTAAAACCGCCTGTCTCCGCCCCTCGAAATGCTTCTCACTCAATCGTCGAATCTCACACGCGAAGTCATACCAACTAACCGTACCAGCGCAGGAGCCGTGCAACGTACCACCGACCTGTCCTCGCGCTAAATCAAGAAGCGCCTCAGCGAGCCACCCCGCCCATGTCGGCGACACCCATTGATCGTCAACTACTTTCACCACCTCGCGCTCACCAATCAGCTTGAGCATGGTCTGAACGAAATTAACACCCATTTTCCCGTACAACGCCTGAGTGCGAACTATCAAGGCAGAGTCTCCTAAGATATCGCGTACAGCCTCTTCACCTTCCCACTTTGAGACTCCATAGACACTGAGAGGGTTTGGCCTATCCTCCTCTTTGAGGGCCCTGCCGAGGAGGCCGTCGAAAACGTAATCCGTGGAGATATGAATGAAGCGCGTCGGATACTTCGCGCACGCGAGCGCGATGTTTCGAGCGCCATCGCGGTTGATTTTGAAGCATACCTCTTGCTCTTCCTCAGCCTTGTCGACGGCTGTGTACGCGGCGCAATTAATAACCACGTCAGCCTTGGTCGCGCCGATCAGCTTCATGACCTGTTCGCCCTCGGTGATATCAACTTCCTTTATGACCGGGGAAACAGTCTCAAAATTGAGATCGTCAGCGCGCTTTTTGATCTCGTGGCCCACTTGGCCGGCGCCACCAAACAGTAGGATCTTCACTCGATACCTCTAGCGATGAGCGTAATTTTTCTCGTAATACGAGAGGTAGGCCCCACTCTTGATCTCTGACCACCACTCTCGATTCTCTTGGTACCAAGCAACTGTTCGCGCCAACCCTTCTTTAAATGGTGTTCGTGGTGTCCACCCCAGCTCGTTTTTTATCTTGGTCGTGTCGACGGCATACCGTCGATCGTGCGCGGGACGATCTCCGACCCTCTGGACGAGGTCCGCTGGCTTCCCAAGAATCTCAAGGATCATTTTCGTGACTTCCTTGTTGGGAAGCTCCGCCTCGGCGTTACCACCGATGTTGTACACCTCCCCCGCTCGTCCCTTCTCCGCGACGCGAAGTAAAGCATCGCAATGATCAGTAACGAAGAGCCAACTTCGGACGTTCATTCCGTCCCCGTACAACGGCAGTGCTCGAGGAAGGCGTCCGTGGTCCCGTAGGTGACCGGGCGGCCCGGCGTACGGCGGCGGCCGCGCATGCGGACCAGCTTCAGCTCCAGAAGGACGTCGAGGGTGCCCCGGCTGGCCTGGACGCCGCGTACGGACTCGTTGGGTCGAGTGGTGTCGTCTCCACGAACGCGCCTGTAGGACCGAGCGATCCGTATACCTCATCAGTTGATATGTGAACGAACTTTCCGACCTTGTGCTTGTATGCCGCGTCGATTAACACCTGGGTCCCCATTACGTTGGTGCTAACGAACTCCCGTGCTGACATGATCGAGCGATCAACGTGACTTTCAGCGGCCAGGTGAAACACGATATCGAAACGCTCTCGCTCTACAAGCGCATCAATCGCCTTCTCGTCAGTAATGTCGGCTCGCTCGAACTTGACCTTTCCCGCGTCAACAAGCGCTGAGATGTTCTTTAGATTCCCCGCGTAGGTGAGGAGGTCAAGGGCTGTGATCTGCCACGACGGACGCTCCTGAGAGAGGTAGTGAACAAGATTACTTCCGATAAACCCGGCGGCGCCAGTAACAAGAACCTTCACGTGGACTCCTGAAAATCGACTATAAGACTGCAACAGGACTACTGATCCTGGGGTAGTCCGACGCCCTGTTTAATACTCCCTAGCCCTCCAAAAGTAAAGGTAAAGAGGACCATTTGGCGGTCAGGATTGAGGGTCTCAGCGTACCCTAAATCGGCGCTCCAGCACTTGCAGGAGTTGATAAATCGAAGGAGCCCTCGACTCTCAATGACCTCATTCCCCTCTGCATCGTATCGGATGTACCCACCTAGGCGAATTCGCTGATGAAGGGCCAACTCAAGGTTGGTCTCGATCTGATTGACCGAGTTATCCACAAAAGTGTAGCGGGTCCGGAGCACATCCTCGCGATCATCCATAAACCCGAGGGACAACGAGTAGCTTGAGAACTCACCCGTCTCTGTTCCGTAATTTGTCTCAAATCCTGTTGAGAAGTATCCTGACGGCGAAAGAGCTAGCCCCCCATAAAGGTCAGAAAGCTGGCGAATATCTTGCTGGCTTGGATCGGAGTTGAAATCGTAGGTCTGACGCAAGGTAAAGGTGGCGATCTCTCGAATCTCTCCCTCGCGAGGGTCAACGTT
>JAULVA010000082.1:0-8378 GCA_032111275.1 Bdellovibrionota bacterium | reverse complement strand
ATTTACAACTTCAACTTGTTTTGGTGTCGCTGCGTCAGTCATTGCACTGCTCTACGAATTCATAATCTCAGATTTCGGACATCCTGCGAGCCCGGCACCCAGTTCATCTTTAACAGTCGAATACCTGAGGTCAGGCTTCTCCTTCTCGATACGAGCCACTAGCTGATCGAGCTTCTCGTCAGTCAGGTTCTCAAAGAACACATCGTTGATCTGGCACATCGGAGCGGTGCCACAGGAACCGAGGCACTCAACCTCCTCAAAGCTCCACATGCCATCCTTCGTAACCTCCCCAGGCTGTACACCGAACTTCTTGTGAAAGTACTCGGATACCTTTCGAGCGCCTCGAAGCGCGCATGGCAAGGTGCGACAAACTTGGACGTGGTACTGACCAACCGGCTTCTTGTAGTACATGGTGTAGAAGGTAGCGACCTCCCATACCTGCACCGGTGGCATCCCAAGCTGAGCAGCGACCCACTCTACCGCGGACTGAGTGATGTATTTCGTGTGCTCCTGCGCGATGTAGAGCAGCGGCATTACCGCAGAGCGCTTCCGCGGATACTGCGTGATGATCACCTCAGCCCGTTTCTGCGCCTCAGCAGAAACCTTGAGCGCTTCAGCTTTCGCCGAGCTCGAACGGGTATTGATATGAAAAACTTGAACGTTATCGGTCACACTCACCACCTATCATATTGATCATGCCAAACGTTGGAACGATGTCGGAGATGTTCGCTCCCAGAATCATCTTCCTCATGGCACCCATGTGAATAAAGCTTGGCGCTCGAACGTGCGCGCGGTACGGACGACCCGTTCCATCGGACACAACGTAGAAGCCGAGCTCCCCGTTCGCGCCCTCAATCGCGTTGTAGACGGAGCCTTTCGGGGGCTTCACTCCGTACATCACCAACTCGAAGTGGTTAATCATGCCGTCGATCGAGTTGTAGACCTCATCTTTTGGAACCAGCACGACATGAGGATCGCTTACCGCAATTGGCCCTTCCGGAAGCTTCGCGAGCGCTTGCTCACAAATTTTCAGAGACTCCTCCATCTCCGCGAAGCGAACGAGGAAACGGTCGTAGTTATCTCCCTTCGAGCCAACGGGAACATCAAACTCAAACTCCTCATAGCTTGAGTACGGCGTCGCCTTGCGAAGATCGTGCTTAACGCCCGAACCTCGAAGAAGTGGCCCCGTCAAACTCATGTTGATCGCCTCCTCCGCCGAGATAACGGCGATGTCGCACATACGATCGATGAAGATTCTGTTGCGCGTAAGAAGCCGATCACAGTTCACGAGGTGGTCGCGCACCTTCTTGAAGGCGAGCTTCGCTCGGTCAGCGAAGCCTGGGGTAAGATCTTCTTTAACCCCTCCAACACGGCCGTACGAAACCGTCAGTCGAGCGCCCGTTACCTCTTCAATCAACTCCCAGAGATCCTCTCGGGCCTCCATCATGTAGAGCATCACGGTGAACGCGCCAAGCTCCATCGCTGACGCGCCCAGGCAGGTAAGGTGGTCGGCTACTCGTGAGATCTCAGAGAGGATCACACGAATGTACTGAGCTCGCCTCGGAACCTCGATCTCCAGGAGCTTCTCGATCGTAAGACACCATCCGAAATTGTTTATCGCCGGGGAGACATAGTTGAGGCGGTCGGTGTACGGCATCACCTGATTATAATCCACCGTCTCCGACATCTTCTCAAAACCACGGTGGAGGTACCCCACATCGATGTCAGCGTCGACGATCTTCTCGCCAGAGAGCTCCGCCACGATACGAATCGTACCGTGAGTCGCTGGATGCGCCGGCCCAAGGTTCACCACCATCGTCTCGGAGTGCAGGTCATCACCAAGAGCGCGTGGCCGAATACTTGTGGTGATTCCACCTACTCCAACATCAACCTCAAGAAGCTTTCCATCATTCATAACAACGTACCTTCTACTGCCCCGAACCGTGCGGCGCGCTTACTTCGTGGAGGCTTGCCCCTCCGCCCCCTCTGAACGAGACCTCGATCGAATCGTGACAAGGTCAGGACGGCTCATTTGGCGAGCGGTATTCTCAACCTCGGGAGCTCGCAACGGGATGCGTGGCTGCTTACCCTGCACGGGATAATCTTTGCGCAACGGGTGTCCAACAAACTCCTCGTACATCAAGATCCGACGAAGGTCAGGATGCCCCTTGAAGCGGATCCCAAACATGTCCCAAACCTCTCGCTCCAGGAAGTTAGCTCCCGCCCACAACGACACCAGGGAGGAGACCTCTGGGTCGCTCTCTGAAACGGCGACCTTCACCGTCAGTCGCCAAACCTTCGAAAGGCTCAGGAGTTGGTACACAACCTCGAACCGTTCATCACGAAGATCCATCCAATCGACCGCGGTGATATCCGAGAGGAGATTGAAGGCGAGAACTGAAGAATTCTTACATGCTGAGAGCAACTTAAGGAGATTGTCAGGGGTCACCGTGACGACCACATCGCCCCGCTCAATCACTGAATCTTGGAGCATCTCTCCACACTCTTTTTGGAGGGTTTCGAGGAGCTCGCTACTTTTACTTTTTGCGTCAACCATACGGCCATGGTTGTATCGTAAGCATGGGTAAGTAGCAACCGCACAAAGACTCCCTTTGAGGGATAAAACCTCCCTTTAATCGATAGCTTGGGCCCCCTAGAAGCGCGGGTCCAGGCAGTCTCCAGACCGCCACGCGAGGGGAGCTTTTTCAGCCGGTGAAATTTGCGTATTCGAGCCATCAGCCGTATACTCTGACTTCTGTTTTAGTCGGTTCATTAACGCTGTAAGGAGGATTACGTATGGAGTCAAACCAAGGTGGAAAGAAGAAGCGTCTCTCACCCTCGTCCGTAAGCCAGATCCAGATTTTAAATGCGTTGGCTCCAGCCCAAGCCTTTACAGCAATAGAGCCCCGCCGACTTCAGATCGGCGAGATAGCCGAACTCAGTGGACTTCGCGACGAAAAGGAGACTCAGCGGTTCCTCTTCATCCTTGAGGGACAGAAGCTTGTCTCCCCGTTTCCAGAGGGCGATTTCACCTCGAAGACATGGCAGATAACGAACCAAGGTGTTCAGACCTTGAAGCAGATCTCATCTGTAATGGTGTAAGGGCAGACCTTAGGGCATCCACCGTTTGCATGGCGTGCCATAGCTTTTGACTCTCTTATTGCTGACGATTGGGCGAGTCTGGCGCAGCCATTGCCGCCCCCAGCTTATCTTCCTCCTGCTCCTTATCCTCCTCCTGCACCTGCACCGGTTTCCTCATTCATGGGGTGGTGTCGATTAAATTACCCCTTACCCGAGAGCTAATCGACTCCTAACGTTAGTTGGTTAAGCATACTGAACGGGCAATCGTGGAAGCATGTCGCGGATTCGTGATGATGAAGAGGAACCCGGTGCAGGTGCAGAAGTAAGAGAAAGAGGACGACAAGGTTAAGGAGAAGGAAGCGAAAAAGGAACGGCAGGATCACGCCCACCTCGATCGGAACATCCCAATCTCAAAAATCAGGCCTCCGGCGCACTTTTTCATGATCTCACTACAAGGCCTCAGCAACGTGCGCGAAGTACCGATTGATAGCCTCAAGCACGGCGTCCGCGAGGGGCTCAACCCGCTCCACTTCGTCACCCCGAGCCGCCTGCTCCAAAGCAAGCGCCGCTTCGTAAGCCTCAGCTGCCCCAACATTTCCAAGCGATCCTTTGAACAGGTGCGCATGCCTGCTTACCGCGACCAGGTCCTTATGTCGCACATCGTGCATAAAGACCATAAGACGGGAGTTACACTGTTCGTGACACAATCGCACAAGATCCTTCAACAGGACCACATCCCCAGCCACTCGATCTAACGCGCCTACCTTGTCGAAGATCTCAGCCATACACGAAGCGTTTACCCCTTTAACAACTCTCGGGCGATGACTACCCGCTGAATCTGGCTGGTGCCCTCGTAGATCTGCAAGAGTTTGGCGTCACGCATCAGTTTTTCAACGGGATATTCTTTGGTGTACCCGTAGCCACCAAAGATCTGGACGGCATCGGTCGCGACCTGCATAGCGGTATCCGCGCTAAAACGTTTCGCCATACTCGACTCAACTGACGCTGAAGCGCCTTGGTCGAGAAGCCACGCCGACCGCCAGGTAAGCAATCGAGACGCATCTACACCGGTTGCCATATCGGCCAACATAAACTGAATACCTTGAAAGGTACTGATAGCCGCCCCGAACTGCTTTCGCTCCTTTGAGTACGCGAGCGCATGTTCATACGCGGCTCGACCGATTCCGACCGCGATAGCGGCGGTCATCGGCCTACTGGCATCGAGGGTTTGCATAGCGATCTTAAACCCCTCGCCTAAACCTCCGATCATATGATCCTTGGGAACTCGAACATTGTCGAACGTAACAACACAGGTGTCCGAACACCGCTGTCCCATCTTATTTTCGTGGTGACCCACCGACACACCCGGGGTCGAGCGTGGAACAACCAAACAGCAGATCCCCTTGTGGCGTTTTGTCCTATCGTGTGAGGCAAAAACGGTAAACTGCGAGGCGTACCCCGCGTTAGTGATCCACTGCTTCGAACCGTTGATAACCCATGCGTCACCGCCATCCTCGACGGTGGTTTGAAGACCGGCCGCGTCGGATCCGGCACCGGGCTCGGTGAGACAGAACGAGGCGAACTGACCACTTGAAACAACCGGCTCCAAGAAGCGCTTTTTCTGCTCCTCGGTTCCACCGATCTTTATAGGAGTGAGAGCGAGATCATTCGCGACCATCGATGTTCCGAAGCCCGAACACCCCCAGGCAATCTCCTCAATCACCAGACACGCGTCGAAGATACCAAGTCCACTGCCCCCGTACTCCGCGGGAATGGTGAGATTAATAAGGCCGAGCGAATGACCCTCTTGGATGAGAGCCTTTGGAAACTCCGCGCGCTCATCGAGAGCCGGGGCAACGGGACGAATCTTCTCTGTCGCGAAACGGGACGCAATCTCGCGAAGGAACTCCTGTTCAGACGATAATCCACTGAGAGGCATCATCACCTACTCCTCCATCAAACTACTACGCTATCACTATAGTGATTTGCAAAAGTCCGTGCCAGTAAAACTGGCAAGGCTTTTGCCGTAAATCACTATAGGTTGTTGTTTTGATTCGCGTCCGCGAATCGATAGCGTTTTCCAAGATCCGTTATATCGCTCAGGACTTTTGAAAAACGCTATATCTCGCCTCCGAACCTCGTCGTAAGGGTCCTCACAGAGAGGACTCTAACGAGAAGGGCGGGAACCCCTACCCGGCTTACGAGTAGGTTTTCCCGCCCTTCGCTCAGGGGCCCGGGGACCTTACTTCATGATTCGAGCCGTAGCCGCTAACGCAGGCTGCGGTTGACCAACGGTTGTAGCCGGCGTCACTGGCTGCTGAGCAGCTGACGGAGCGGTAACTTCCTTCTCAAGTGAGGTCGCGAGAGCGGCCTTTGAGGCACCGAGAGCTGTCGAGAGAGCCGCTGCGGCCTCCTCAATCTTCGGAGTGATGAGGTCAAGCTTAGCGCGGTATTGAGGAACGAGAACCTCGATAGCCCCAACAACCTCATTATTGTTTCCGCGAACGATCTTACAGATAGAAACAACATCAGCCTCAATCGCGCCACGATCAACGATCTGCCCGGTGGAACGAAGCTCGGCGAGCTGCGTGCGGATGGCTACATCCTGCACCGTGTTACCGGCGAGGAGTTCATTCAAGGTCGCGTCTGCGAGCTGAGCGGTGAGAAGACGACCCGCGGCGCTCAACTTAGCCGGGAACGACACAGCGATACGAGGCGAAGCCTTCACGGGACGCTTCGACTCAACGCTTATCGGGAACTGCACGTTGCCGGATTGAAGAACGGCGATGCTAACCGTCTCACCAATAGCCTCAGAGAGCGCCTTCACGACAGGAAGTCCACGACCAACCAGCGAGCTCTGCGTGAGGTAGGCCTGCCCCATCTGGAGAGCCTTCACCCCAAGACGGTAGTCTTCCGTCTCCTTGTTCTGGTCGACATATCCGCGCAACTCAAGGGTAGCGAGGAGACGGAACACGTTATTCTTGTGCAACTTGAGGCGCTTTGAGAGTTCGGTAACACCAACCTCTCCCGCCGCTTTGCAGAGCTCCTCAAGCACATCAAGAGCATGAGACACGGACTGGATCATGTAATTCGATTTCTCGCGCTTCATAAGTTGCTAATTCCTGACCTGGTATTCTAAAATTTCACCTAAGAAAATTTCTACCTAAGTTTTACCTAAGAAAAATTTCACTTAAGTTTTCCACGTACATCCGCTTGGGGAAGCTCAAACAAACGCTTCATCACCCTACGAAGAGGCTTTTAACCGAGATGCGCCTCTTAGCACAATAACGTTTTAAAGCCCTTACTTCGAGGTATAACAGGGGGATCCCCATTCCGCAACGTACTATTTTTAATAGGTTTTCATCTTCGGCGGGGCCCCGCTCACATCAGAAAGCTACTTGACGAGGGCTGCCTACTGCCCTCGAACGCTCTGAAGCAGATCTTCCACCAGGTAGAGCCCGGCAGGTTTGCGTATCAGGCGCTCCATCAGCACCACCGCTCCTCGACCAAAAATAGCCCTATTTTGGGCACGCTGCGTCAGCTCGATCCGCTCTCCGTTCCCCAAAAAATACACCGTGTGATCACCGGGCACATCCCCTCCTCTCAGCGAGACGACCCCTATCTCACCCTCCTTTCGAAGCCCCTCACGACCGAACACAACCGAATCCTTCGACGCGGCAAGTCCCGAGATAACGTTGAGCGCCGTTCCCGAAGGGGCATCCTTCTTCATGCGATGATGGATCTCCATCACCTCAATATCAAACGAGGGTCCAAGGATCTCTTGAAGGTATCGCGCGGCCATTTTCAGCGCCGTCGCCGCAAGAGATGTATTCGGTGCGACACTCACAGGAGCCACACGAGAGCACCCCTCAATCACGCGCATATCATCGGCGCTTAATCCAGTGGTCGCGACGAGGAGCGGTTTCCTCAACTCGGTACAGAGGCGCGCGACCGCCACGGAGGGCGCTGGAGTGGAGAAATCGATCACGCCATCACATGTGCCGAGCGCCTTGAGATCGCAGGAATACGCAACACCCGTTGAGCCCACACGCTCACCGAGCAGACGGGACCCAGAGGAAACGAGGGCCACATGCAGCTGACTCGTCGAACTGTCCAGCAAAGACTCAACGACGTGACTTCCTGTACGTCCGGTCGCGCCAACCACACCTATCTTATTCATCCGACGTATTCCTTCACGACACGCGCGTAGTTTTCCGGAGCGAGGGCGGTGAGAGGCAACCGCGTGGTGTCGTTCGCGATAACTCCCATGCGAGCAAGCGCCGCTTTTATCGGCACAGGATTGGCCTCAATGAACGCAGCGCGAACGCGAGGCAACAGCGCGAGTTGTAGCCGTCGCGCCTCAGCGGTGTCTCGTCGCTCGAACGCATCGTAGAGCGCTACCATCTGCTCCGGAACCGCGTTCGCTACCACCGAGATTACTCCACGCCCACCGTAGGCGAGCGTCGCCAAGAAAAGGGAGTCATCCCCTGACAGCACCTGACAATCATCACGCACCGTAAGCATCGTATCCGCGAGCGTATCGATCGAGCCGCTCGCCTCCTTAATCGAGGTGATGACTCCTTGATGGCTCAGCGCTCCCAGGGTAGCGGGCGTTATGGCGACACCACTCCGTCCTGGCACGTTGTACGCGATAAGAGGGAGACCGCTCGCCACTTGGATAGCTTTGAAATGCTCGATGATTCCCGACTGTGAGGGCTTGTTGTACGGCGGTGTAGCGACGAGGATCGCGTCACACCCAAGCTCTTTGATACCCCGAGCCATCTGCACTGCGCGATGGGTAGAGCTTACCGAGATTCCCGCTACGCACGGTACCTTGCCGCGAGTCATCTCTCGAGTGAACTTGACCACATCCACATACTCTGAATCCGAGAGCGTGGAGGCTTCTCCGGTTGAGCCACACGCGACAACTCCATGAACCTTTCCGGCGAGCTGTTTATCGATCAGGACACCGAGTGATTTCGTATCGACTTGAGAACCATCCTTTGTGAACGGCGTGACAAGGGCTGGAATAACTCCGCGCAGACTAAGGGATTGTGATGAGGTCATGTCTCTTTTCTCACTGAAAACACGCGTACAGATACGCTACTTGCGCCCGTTACGGTACTCCGCGCCACGGCAAAAATCAAAGAGAGATTTTCACTGAGTCGGCTCCGAAAAAAGACCTCTAAGTAAGGGAGGCAAAACCACGCTGACGCGTGCTTTTGCTAGGTAGCGGTGCTACCGCACCGCTTTACGAGATGCGGCAGTGGATGGTTACTGATAATTTGAGTCGCATG
>JAULVA010000081.1:0-9890 GCA_032111275.1 Bdellovibrionota bacterium | reverse complement strand
ACCGATGCTTAGTCACCTCGAGGGTGCTACCTCAGACACGGTCTTTGTCGTTGAGCTCTCAAGCTACCAACTTGAGGATCTTCGACGCAGCCCTCACGTAGCGATACTCCTCAACATCGTGCCCGAACATCTCGACTATCACGGGGGATTTGACGCCTATAGCGCGGCGAAGGCGAATATCGCTCGCCGTCAGGGCGCCGAGAGTTTTCTTATCACTGAGGAGAACAATCAGCTTCTCAAGAGCCTAAGCGCGGGATTTCAAGTGAAACAGCACCATTTCAACAACAGCTCAAGCGCCTCCGCAACCACCTACGTCGAGAATGAGACGATCGTTATTCACAAGGATGGCACCCGCACGCCGGTCATGCGAACTGATGAGCTTCCGGTTATCGGCCCAGGTAATCTTCAGAACGCGCTCGCCGCTATAACGTGCGGCGTGGCGTTGGGTGGCTCAGCAGCTCAGATACGGGAGGGCTTACGTGCCTTTAAACCGTTGGAGCATCGGCTTGAGTTTGTAGCTACTCGATTCGGCATCTCGTTTTACAACGACTCCCTCGCTACTATTCCGGAAGCGCTGGCGCACGCACTCGTGGCGCTCGGTGACACCGTAGAAACGATCATCGCGGGCGGATTCGACCGAGGGGTCGACATGGGCCCTGTCGGGCCGGCGTTAGCGGCTTCGCGGGTCAAGAACCTGATACTCTTTCCAACGACCGGCGAGAAGATCTGGGATGCCGCGATAGCGGCAGCGCCTCAGCGGGACTACAGACGTGTCGATGTACAATCGATGCAGGAGGCGGTTCAAGCGGCGTACGATCTAACCACCGAGGGAAAGATCTGCGTCATGTCCCCCGCCTCATCCAGCTTCTCTGTGTTTAAGGATTACCGGGATCGGGGGGAGCAGTTTCGCGAAGCAGTGCGGCGGCTTTCGCCTTCGCGATGAGGAGCCAATCCCTGCATTGTTCAAGAAATTTCAGGCGCTTTCTAGTTCCGTACTAGTCCAGAGTGCGCCGCGCGTCCCCCAGTACATCCAGAGCCCAGACACGCACATACAGCCCTCGCAACCGCAGGCGCACAGCTCTCCCTGAAGCCTGACCTGAATCCCCCTCTGCCCTCCTGCCCGGCTCCAACACAACTCCTAGCCTCACCTCCCCGAACCAGCCTGCATGCTCAGGCGCTACACCTGGGAGAAAGCCAAGGAGAAGCTCCTACACTACAGGAGACGTTCCCCCGAAGCATCTCCCCTCTACCAGATCGTCTACCACTCTCGGGATGACCTGCAGTTCCAACGGATACTGGAAGGATGGCGTATTCACCAGATTCTTGGAGGTAGACCTCAAAGCCATCGAGGAAGCCTTCGCTGAAGGGGTACTCGCACAGCTTCACAAGCGAGACCTAATTACTGATGATGACGTAGCGCAGATTCTCTCTCAGGATCACACAGGCTTTGGCGTTTGGCTAGGTGACCCCTTCCACGATAAGGAGAGCGAGCAGTTTGTCGCCCGCTATATTGAGCGTGCTCCCTTGTCCCTTGAAAAACTCTCAATACAAGATGACATCGTGACCTATACCACTAACGACGGTGCGGCTCACGAATTTGACGCTCTGGAGTTTCTCGCGGCGCTCTCGTGTCATGTACCAAAGACCTATGAATCAATCACCAGGTACTACGGACGATACTCCTGCAGGCGACGGGGTGAACGCGCTAAGCTCGCTCCTCCAGACAAGGAACAGGAAAATGACTATCGGCGGGAGTTCCGTAAGAGTAGTTGGGCCGCGTGCATAAAGAGAATCTACGAGATAGACCCATTGGAGTGTCCCAAGTGCAAAGCACAGATGAGGATTATCGCCTTCTTTCAGGACGCTCACTCAATCAAGGACATCATGAAAGCTCAAGGGATCCCTGACTTTCACGCTCCGCCACCTATCCCAAAATTCATCGATACCGTAGAGGCTATCGATGAACTCCCCTCTTACGACCCCTTCGAACCGGGCCCCGATGACCTCTAAAATCCGATTTCTTGGTGATGAAGCGGGAGAGGCGTGTCTGTTATGCTATTTTTTGAAACTTAGCGCCACATCTTCAGCTCTGCTTGGACAGCTTGGAAAGTTGAAACCCTACCCTGGAGCTACAGACCTCGCACTGTGGGCCTAATCTGATCAACTTCGTTAGCACCGTCGTCGGGACGCTCCCGCACTTCAAATACTTGCAGAAAAGCGATTGATTTGCCTGCTATGAGACTTGTCAACGTAGCGACAAAAAAATCCTGTCCGATCCAAAGAATCGAAGTATTCACTAAAACCGTTGGCGTAGAGTTGCCTTAAAAAACCTCAAGGGACCTTTCGCGTAACAACCTGCTATTCGTGGTCACTGTCTACGCAGCGCTCACATGATGCTGTTTCGTAAAATACAAAAGGGGTGCGCCTCAAACTATCAATCGTGCATACTTTCGCAGACACAGGAAAATCACCGGGGTCACACCGAAAATCAAAGTTACGTTACTCTTGGTTCCTTCTCACTACCACAACTCACTACTCTACTTCTTACGCCGCTGCTCTATAGTCTAACGTATAATGCTCATGCTTCCTCAACGCAGCTCTGATACGCCCAACAAGCTTACGCGCGACCGCAACGATCGCCTTTCTCTTGCCGATTCGCTCTGAGAGCTTGATGTAATACTCCTTAATAACAGGGTCCTTTCTCACCGCTTTCCACGCAGCTTCAACCAACATATGCCGTAGTCGGGTGTTACCTTGGCGAGAGATATGCCCCCGGCAGATGTGCCCTCCACTTGAGTACTCACTCGGGGTTAATCCAGTGAAGCTGAACAACGCTCGCTCGTTTCGGAACTGACTCATATCGCCAAGCTCCGCTGAGAGGATACGCGATATGAGGGGTCCAACTCCTGGGACACTCCGGTACACCGCATCCAGCGGATCCTCCTTGGCTTGCTCTACGAGCAGTCGATCGATCTCTTTGATTCTTTTTGCCAGCTCAATCCATTCGTCACGCAGCATCCCAATCGTACGCTGCAGCTCTCCCTCAAGCCCGGTTAAAATATCCTCAACATCTTGGAGCTTTATTCGCCGCTGAATACTCTCAAGGAACAGCCCGAAATAATGTAACCGCATCCGTATCTGAACCATCACTCGGCGTTTCTTGTTCATCAGCTGTTCACGAGTCCGGGTCAGTAGTCGTCACTGTTCCTCCTCTTTGGTCGGCACCCTCACACCACGCAGCCTCCCGGCTGAAAGCTGCTGCGCTATCTTCATTGAATCCCGCTTGTCCGTCTTAACCGTGTCACGCGCTGACACCTCTATCGACGCAGCGTGAACCACTATGCAGTCAATCCCTGCCGCCACGAGCTTTCGGTACAGCCAAAAACCGCTGTAACCTGCCTCGTACGCCGCTCTAACCCTTGCGCCACCAAACTCCTTCGATACCAGCGAGATAACCGCTGCCGCCGTCCCAGGCATCCGACACCGCTTGACGACAACTCCGTCACAAATGCAACTTGCAACGAAAAACTCACGATGAACATCCAACCCCATATACACCTGCTTACCTTCGTAACTGAGTGTTCCCATATCCCTCTCCTCTCAAAGTAATTACTCATTCCAGTCACTTCGATTACTTACGGGCGGAGAGGGATTCTTTTAGGGGTCTACATAGCAACTATCCTTTCCCCGGAATGAAGTGTTGTGGAAGCGGGATATCGGCGTCTCGTCGGGTCCAAAGGTCAGTCCTCGGTCGTTCTCTCAAGATGAGCTCGATGCTTTGATTCGACCCGTCCTGCCTCAAAGAATGAGGATGTCGCAACATCTCCGGTGTCAGAGATAGCGATCTCATGATTACTTAAAGACCGAGACACGATGATTACCGGACTGCGGCACGTAGACACGCCCGGAGACGCTGTCATAGCAGACGCCGCGTGGTTCCGAGAGGCCATCCTGCGCCGTGGCGGCAGCAGTCGCGGTAAACGATGATTGACCGAGGACTTTTGAGGCGTCTTGGCCGTTCGTGATGCTACTCGTGCTGAACACACTGATCCGGTTATTGCCGGACTGCGAAACGAAGAGTTGATCGTTTGTCTCGTCATACGCGACGCCGATGGGTGTGTTGAGACCGGCTTGGGTGTTGCCCAAGCCGGTCCCGGTGAAGGTGGATTGCCCAATCACGTTCACCGCCGCCTGATTGTTCGCGATCGAGGTGAGATCAAAGACGGTCACGCGATGGTTCCCGGACTGAGCCACGTAAAGGTACTTGCGGTCTGCCTCGTAGGCCACAGACTGCGGCGTATTCATGCCAGTCTGGCTATTACCGGCGGTTGCTGCCGTGAAGCTGCTCTGCCCGAGGACGTTTATTGCGTTCATGCCATTGGTGATAGTACCGGAAAGATTCCAGACCTTCACGCGGTGACCACTTGTTTCAGCGACGTAGAGGTACTGCCGTGCGGCGTCGTAGGCGAGGCCAGCCGGCACGTTGAGATCCGCCTGTGTATTGGCCGCTGTGGAGCCCGTCCAGGTGGACTGGCCGAGGACATTGGTCGCGTTTTGGCCATTAGCTATGTTCGCTGTGCTCACGTTATAGATCGTAACGCGATTTGAGTTTGCGACGAACAGTCGGTCGTTTGCGTCGTCGTAGGCGATACCCTTTGGTGCGGAGAGTCCATCCTGAGTGACGTTTGCAGTCGATGTGCCGAAGTTTGGCTGACCGATTACGTAGTCGGGCACGTAGTCCGACATCAGGTTACCGGTCGTGAGGTTATACACGAGCACGCGGTTGTTCGTGCCGTCGACGACGAAGAGCCGGTGATCGGTGGGGTCGATCGCTACCCCGCTATGCGTGGCGGCGATGGAGAAGCCTAGGTTGTTACAGTTCGCCGTGTTGTTAGACAAAGCTGTGGTGTACATCGGAGTTGGACTGGTCGTAGCATTGGCGACCTGGCCGAGGACATCCACGGCGTTCTGGCCATCCGTGATCGAGGTGACGTCGAAGACTCCGATACGGTGGTTGCCCGTCTCGTTGACGTAGAGCCTCTTGGTCGTGTCGTCGTAGAGGAGTCGGTTTGGCGAGCTCATGCCGCCCTGCGTCGTCGCCGCGCTAGAAACTGTGAATGTTGTCTGACCGAGAACATTTACGGCGCTCTGGCCGTTCGTGATCGAGGAGACATCGAAGACAGAGATGCGGTTGCTATTAGCGACGAAGAGACGATTTCCAGTCGTATCGTAGGCAACGGACTGCGGCATCGAGAGTCCGGCCTGCGTCACGGCGACGGTGTTGGAGTAGAAATTCAGCTGACCGAGAACGTTGTCCGCGATGCGGTCAGGGAAGGTGTTGTCTGTGTTCAGGTTGTAGACGAGCACGCGGTTGTTAGAGCTGTCCACTACGAACGCGCGGTGATGCTCCGCGTCGACGGCGACATCGGCCGTGCTCGTGAGGTTATACCCGATCTTGTTAGGACCATTGTTCGCCGTTCCTCGTCCATACACCGGTTGAGGGTCTGTGAGACTATCGTCGTACTGGCCCAGGAGGTCTATCGCGTTCTCGCCGTTAGAGATCGAGGCAACGTCGAACACCTTCACACGGAACGCGGCACTTCGCTCAAGGACGTACAGGCGGCTTGGATCGGCGCTATACGTCACCCCAATCGGATTCCTGATTCCCGATTGCGTGTCCGAGGCCGTCCCGGTGGTGAAGGTGCTCTGCCCCAGGACGTTCATGGCGTTGATGGTATTCGCGCCGGCCGGGATGGAGGAAGCATCCAAGACCGTCACACGATTAGCCGACGCCTCACTGACGAAGAGCCGATTCCCGCTTGCATCGTACGCGGCGCCAATCGGCCCTCTAAGGCTGGATTGGGTGATCGTCGCGGTGGTGGCGCTCCAGCTCGTTTGCCCAAGGACACTGATCGCATTCATGCCGTCGGTGATACCACCCGATAGGTCCCAGACCTTCACGCGATTGCCGCTATACTCCGGCACGAAGAGCCGCTGATTAGCCGAGTCATAGGCGATATCTCCCGGCCTGTTGAGCCCGGACTGGGTGTTAACGCAGGCAGTGCTGGTCCAGTTCGACTGACCGAGGACGTTGCTCGCGTTCATACCGTTGGTAATGCCGCCTGACAGGTCGAATATTTTAACGCGGCAGCCATTGTACTCCGATACAAAAAGGCGCTTATTCGCTTGGTCGTAGTCCAGGCCAATGACCCAATTCAGTCCAGACTGCGAGTTTCCCGAGACTGAAGAGGTAAAGTCGGTCTGTCCAAGCACGTACGTCGCGTTCATGCCATTTGTGATACCACCTGAGAGATCGTAGATCTTCACCCGGTTAGTGCTCTCCTCACCGACGAACAGGAGCTTCGTATTCGAGTCGTAGGCCATATCTGTTGGCATGTTGAGCCCCGACTGCGAGTCCGTAGCGGCACGCGAGTAGAAATTCGACTGACCTAGGACATAGTCGGGGATATGGTCAGGGAAGGTATTGTCCGTATTCAGGTTGTAGATGAGTACTCGGTTGTTTGCGTTGTCGGCCACATAGAAACGGTGGTCCACATCGTCCACGAATACATGCGGGTTATCGCTTGTGAAGTTTAGGCCAAGCCGGTTAGCGCCGTCGTTCGCGGCAGACTTTATGTACACAGGCTGCGGGTCGGTTAGGCTGTTGTCGGACTTGCCCAAGACGTCAAAGGCCGCCTCGCCGTCGGTGACGGATGTAACATCGAAGATCATGACGCGGTGATTGCCCGCGTCGCCAACATAGAGGTAGTCGGAAACCGGGTCGAAGGTAACACTGCGCGGCGAACTGAGACCAGACTGGGTGGTGGCCGCCGTTGTCGTTATGAAGCTGGTCTGGCCAAGCACGTTCGAGGCGTTCATGCCATTCGTAATGCCATTTGAGAGATCCCAGACTTTTACGCGGTTGCCCGCCGCCTCCGCCACGTAGAGGCGATTGCGGTCGGAGTCGTAGGCGACATCGCGAGGTATGTTGAGGCCGGCCTGCGTGTTGTTGACAGCGTTCGCGCCGAAATCTGCCTGGCCGAGCACGTAGTCCGGGATGCGATCGGGGAAGGTGTTATCCTGGTTCAGGTTGTAGACCAGGATGCGGTTGTTCGTCGTGTCTGCTACAAAGAAACGGTGATGGTCGACGTCCAGGTCGGCGCCGCCCTGGGTCGTGAAATTGAAGCCAAGCTCGCTCGGCGAGTTGTTAACTCCAGCCTTACCGTATAGGGGAGTTGGAGATGAGACGTTGTTATATTGCCCGAGCAAGTCGATAGCGTTCCCTGTAGATGTTGCGGTTGGAGTGCTCGTTGGTGTTGGGGTCAGTGTCGCTGTCGGAGTCTCTGTTGGAGTAAAGGTAGCAGTTAGCATTATCGCCGGTGTCGCCGATGGAGTGATGGTGGGTGTCTCCGTAGGGGCAATCGTCTGTGTTGCGGTCGGTATCTCGGTTGGCGTATCGCTTGGTGTATTGGTCGGAGTAGCGGTTGGCGTTGCCGTTGGTGTGTTGGTCGGTGTCGCTGTTGGTGTCTCGGTCGGCGTGTTCGTTGGGGTATCTGTTGGGGTCGCTGTTGAGGTTCTACTCGGTGTTTCCGTTGGAGTATCAGTTGGCGTAGCCGTTGGAGTCGCAGTTGGTGTATTCGTTGGTGTCTCTGTCAGGGTAGCCGTTGGGGTCGCTGTTAGCGTAATCGTTGGTATTGTCGTGGGGGGATTAGTCGCAGTACTTGTTGGGGTCTCAGTAGGCGCACTCGTTGAAGTGGCGGTCGGAGTCGCTGCGGGGATACTTGCCCCAAAAGCCGAACGAACACCACGTCCACCAAAGGTGTTAGCGCGAGTGGTATCAATGAGTGCGGCACGGCTCCGATCTGATAATCGAGCTAGGGTGAGTGAGTCGTACCAACTACCACCACGAAACCCCGCTCCCTCCGCGTTGGAGGCGGGCCATCCGGAGGTGTCGGCGTTACCACTTGCGTTCAAGACTCCATCGCCGTGCAGAGAACCGTTAAACGCGCGTCCTGTCGTATTCCCCACGGTGACGACGCGGTCCCACAAACTTCCCGAGAGATCCATCGCGCCGTAGAACCCGGCACCTGCCTCCTCACGAGAGGTTACTAAGTATCCAAAACTTCCAGTGCGAAGGGGGCCCTGTACGGAGGCGTGGTTGCCGTACGAGATCCGCGAACCACTCTGCGTGCGCTCGCTACCCTGTGCAC
Source organism: Bdellovibrionota bacterium (assembly GCA_032111275.1). Classification (GTDB taxonomy): domain Bacteria; phylum Bdellovibrionota_C; class UBA2361; order UBA2361; family OMII01; genus OMII01. The sequence continues at coordinate 1,680 of JAULVA010000081.1, read as the reverse complement.
TGTTGATAATCGAGGTCGCTTGCGTGGCGGCGGTACTGCCCCACGCGTACTCACCCGGTACGGCTGTAAGTCCTCCGCGAGCCACCTTCTCAAATTCGAGTTCACTCATCGGACGAAGCGCTGCCCAATCGAGGAACGCCGCGACATCTCCCCAACTAAGGTAGCTCATACCGACTAAGCCGTAGGTGGTGCCGCCTCCTTGATCGGGGAGCGTAGCGTTCCCAGTTGTGTAGCTGACGTTGTTTCGATACGAGAGGGAGTCCCCCTTATCAACGGTGATATCTCTCGTTGCCTTTTGGGTGGCGGACAGCGTGTTAAAGAAGCTAACCCACTGTCGCTGGCTTATGTGCCCCTTCATGACGTAGTAGGGAGCAAATCCTTTGGGGAAGCTCGCTGGTAGTGAGTATACTGCACCGTTACCATCACCATCGGTTGTGGGTGGATTGTAGAAGAGGCGGTCGAATTGCCCGGTTCCAGTGCCGTTTCCTGAGGAGTCGGTGGTTGAGAGAGCATCCTCTCGGTCGATAAACCACGGGTCGCTATCTGAACTTCCCTGCTTAAATGACGCTGTTGAGGTATCGCTATCTCCCGCGTAGAACGGCCCTTGGGAAACGTAGACCATCTCAACGGCGTACACCTGCACCTCAATGTTATCGGTTATCGTGACTCCGTTCGCCGCGTAGTTCCAACTAAGCGATACCCCTGTCGCTGAGAAGTTGCCGCTCCCGGATGTGCGTCGAAAAATAAACGCGCCGACCGCTGGATTGTTTGTGATATTGAAGGAGCTATTAGTGTTAGCGAGTCCGATCGTAAGCGCTGTGTTTGAAGGGACCGTGTGTCCGGTCTCGTTTAACCGCGCGTGATTCCATGCCCCACCGTTTACCCGGTACTTCATGAATACCCACGCGGCATCCCAGGTGTAGGGTGTTGATACCGTGCGCCATGAATGGGTCCAGGAGATATCAAACGAGATGGAGACTTCACCACTTACCTGATTCGGAGTACCAACGACGATCGACGATACGACCACATCGCTACACTCTCCCCGTTGCGCCGCAAGAAGAGCGCAGAGCATACACAGACTCAGTGCGACAGAACGAAGGACGCTCATCGGCTCATGCTATCCGTTATCCACATTCCGTTTCTCTCGTTCAGAGTAATTTGCAAGTAGGTCGGCACACTTCGGGCGTTTAAGTAGGATGGGGAGCTGAATAAGTTGGGTGCATTTATGGTGAAAATCGCTGTGTTTGGCAGAATACGAGGGAGCTCCAGGCGTTCCAGAGAATGTACTAGGCTGCTAAGTCGTTGATGACAGGCATTCCCTCGCCCGTTCAACCTTTGGTTTAATCCCCGTTCTCGGCCTACAATGCCCGTAACGAGGGGCCGAGCGAACACGAACCGCAGATTGCTGCCATCCCACCATGTGAGAACCCGTGCTACCCCTGCTAACCCACTTGGATAAAACGTAGAATAACTAACCAGGAACCGCAAAGATGGATGCACTAACCTAATCCAGTACCAGGTACTACGGACGATACTCCTGCAGGCGACGGGGTGAGCGCGCTAAGCTCGCTCCTCCAGACAAGGAACAGGAAAATGACTATCGGCGGGAGTTCCGTAAGAGTAGTTGGGCCGCGTGCATAAAGAGAATCTACGAGATAGACCCATTGGAGTGTCCCA
>JAULVA010000080.1:0-8903 GCA_032111275.1 Bdellovibrionota bacterium | reverse complement strand
AAAGCTCTTCTGTGTCATGCCACTCAGTGTATCAATAACCACCCACTGCCGCAGCTCGTAAAGCGGTGCGGTAGCACCGCTACCTAGCAAAAGCACGCGTCAGCGTGGTTTTGCCTCCCTTACCTAGGTGATTATTCGGCAGGTTCAACCGTTGATAAAACCTTCCCAGGGTTCATAATGTTCAAAGGATCGAACACCGCTTTGATGCCTCTCATCATCTCAAGCTCCTCGGCGGTGCGCGAGAAATGGATGAAGTCGCGCTTAAGCATGCCAACGCCGTGTTCCGCTGAGATACTTCCCTTAAATTTCTGCACCGTTGTGAAGATTGTTCTATCCGATTCGTGACAGCTCCTCCAGAACTGCTCATCTGTTATCTCGGCCGGCTTGAGCACATTGATGTGCAGGTTGCCATCGCCAACATGCCCAAATACGACGACCTTAAAGTCGGCGTAGGCCTTGGTAATTGAGTCGTGCAATTCACGTAAGAATGCTGGGATCGCCGGCACGGGCACCGATATATCGTTTTTGTGAAGAGTGTAGTGCATGGAGAGGGTTTCACTGATGAGGTCTCGAATATTCATCAGCTCCTGCGATTGGGCGCTTGATTCACTCACGACGACATCGAGGATCATACCCTTCTCGTACGCTTCGCCAAACGCCTCCGTTACCCTTTCCATGGCGTCCACGGCGTTTAGTTCACACTCAACGAGGACGTAGGCTGGGTAGGTATCGGTGAGAGGATTTCGTAACTGACGATGCTTTATAACCTCGGCGAACGCGGTACTATCGATAAACTCGAACGCGGAGAGATCTCTCAGTTTGCCGCGGCAATAGGTGAGAAGGGGAAGGACCGCTTCGTTTGACGCGAGTCCACACAGCACGCGGGTCGTGTCTTTTGGAGGGGTCGTGAGCTTGAGTGTCGCCTCAACGATGATCCCGAGCGTTCCCTCTGACCCAATAAAGAGTGAGCGAAGATCGTATCCTGTGTTGTTCTTCCACAAGGAGCCGTTCAGCTCAAGTATATCGCCTCGTCCCGTGACTACCTTCAATCCAACGACCCATTCACGCATGTTGCCGTAGCGAATGACGCGAATACCCCCCGCATTGGTCGCGATGTTTCCGCCTATTTGGGCCGATCCCCGACTTGAGAAATCGACCGGGAAGTAGAGTTCATGTTGTGTCGCTTCGAGTTGAATGCGCTCGAGTGGCGCGCCAGCTTGGCACCGAATGGTGCGGTCGATCGGATTGACCTCAAGGACAGCGCGCATGCGTTCCATCGAGAGGATCACCTCTCCGTGAGACGCGGTTGCTCCACCACTCAATCCTGTTCGTCCCCCGGATGGCACAACCGCCACCCCGTGCCGGGCGCACGTCGTTACTACGAATTTCACCTGCTCAGCAGATTCAGGCAGGACAACGAGACTGGGAGCAGGAGGAAAATCTTTAATCCAATCGCGCCCGTAAAACTGTTTTGACTGCTCATCCACGAGGATCTGATAAGGGGCCAGTTGGGTGGCGAGGTCACTTTGTAATGCGCTGATATTAATCATCTATATTTCCTGAAGCAGGGGGGGCTTTTGTGCTGATTACTGGTAGCCCTGATAATTCCACGCTTACGAGGTTGTGTACACGTAAGCCAGCAGTAAATGGAGCATCGGTACATGACAGCTGTCTCAAAACTTAAAGCAAAGTTTCATCTTTATAAAGAGTGGATTGGCAAGTGGGGCTCCTTGCCTGTTCGTTCATGGGTGCAAGCGGCGGGGCTCTATCGAGCGGGCGACTACGAGGGGGCGGCGAAGTACTACTTGGTAGGGCTGGACTCTCATCAACGGCATCCGGCGCGCGTGAGCGCGCTTCTCGATCTCTCCCACTGTCTCTTCAGACTCAAACAATTTGCCGACGCTGGGCGCTATCTGCGCCAAGCGAGTATCATAGCGAGACATGATCGAGAACCGTATGTTCGACTCGCGCGATTGCAGTTGTGGCTTGGTCACTCTATCGAGGCGGCGTGGACCGTTCGTGCCGCGCTAGCCGAGATTCCAGCCGATCCAGAGTTAGTCACGCTCTTCGTAACAGCCGCGGTTGACAGTGGAGGAAGCGCGGCCCTGCTAGCCGAGGCGAGAGAACTTCTGGGAAATATGCACTGTGAGCCTGAGGCCGCGCCCCGGCTTGAGGTGGCTCGCATCCGCCTCAAATTGCATGACGGAGATCTCGGGGATGCTCGTGACGAGCTCGCCGCTATGGCAAATAAAGATCGCGGGCCTTTTGAAGCGGTGGTGGCATTCGCTCAGGTCTTGCTCGACGAGGGAAAAACCGCTTACGCGCGGCACCATTTACACCGAGCGCTGATGGTTTCTCCAGAGCACCCTCGAGTGTTGCGATTACTTGGTCTCGCTTACATGCAGCTCGGTCCAAATTTTGAGCCGGAGTACGCTATACAACTCGCCACACGCGCGTGCCAGGCGACCGGTTGGTCGGGGATGCATGAGATGCACGCTTTGGCTAAGGCCTATGCGTTATCAGGTGACAAGGTTTCGGCGCTGCTAATAGCCAGCAAGGCGAAAGAAGCGGGGCGAAGCCTGTTAGGTATTTATCCGGAGTTCCAGAGTCTGGAGCAGCTCATCAATAGCCTCTCGTCTGGAACGCAGGCGTAGCGGGTTTTATCATGGCCAGCTAGGTGACAAACAAAGGCAGGAGAGGCATTATCCCCGTATGGAAAGTCAAGAAAAATGGATAACAGAGCTCGCCTCCCTTGCGGCCGCGTCGCCGCAAATACCAGAGCTTGTGCCCCTTGAGGTGGGGTTCCATGCCTCCGGTATGAAGGTGGGGCTCGACCTTCTCTTCGGCCGTATTACCGATGGTAGCTCCGCCTCGTGCTGGCTCTCCGGTTCTCACGAGGATTTCTCCGATCTCGTGGCAGGACGGTTAACGTTGCAGAATGCTCATCTTACGGGACGAGTGAAGCTCGAGGGAGAGCCGGAAGGGTTGCTGAGACTGGCTTTCCTTCTTGACGCAGCGCAGGCACTCAAGGGGCACCAATCAAGGGTCGTGTTTGACGGCTCTTCGCATGTATAGGCTATAGTGTGCGAACGAAGACCGTTGAACAGGTTTTTGATCGCATGGAGATTTCGCAGTGAACCTAGATGAAGTGTACCAGGAGCTCATCCTGGACCATTACAAGAGTCCGCGATGCAAAGGGGTGCTCCTAAATCCTGATCGAAAGATCGATCTCAATAATCCCCTGTGTGGTGATCAGATCTCTCTCACGTTAAAATTCTCCGGAGATACTATCTCGGAGATAGCGTTCGACGGACATGGATGTTCGATCAGCCAAGCCACGGCATCTATTATGGCCGAGCTTCTTCGTGGAAAGACCAAGGATGATGCTCGCCGTCTCTCATGCCTCTTCCGGGGAATGATAAAGAGCCAAATAGAGGGCGATGCCCTCAATGACCTAGGAGATGCCCTCGCTCTTGAGGGGGTGAAGCGTCATTCGGCGCGCATAAAATGCGCGCTGCTCGCCTGGGATTGTATTGATCGTGGACTCGCTGAGGCCGATGCCTCAGGAAGTCTGCGAGATGAGATGCCTAGGTAACGCACGGAAGATCGGGTTGGCTCGGATTCGAGTCGGTAGTTTTTTAGGGTCTTCGTGTTTTTGAGTGGGTTGCAGATTAGGTCATAGCGGCTAAACTCCTTATTTAATGGGTGAATAATCTGTCGCCACGTGCACCTGCTCATGAACGTAAACGTACCCGAGCACGTATCGAGGCAAACAAATGTACCCACTCGAAGCCGCGATGAGCCGTTGTTAATTTCGGGATTGCGGAGATAGCGACTCGGATCTAAGTGTGTGGATACATCGACGATACGTTGAGCTTTTCAAGCGTATCGCCTCGATATGGTTCACCACGAAGGGAGCACTCTCTTCCACTAATTTCGGAGTTCTACGATGAGGAAATTAATCGCGATTATTCTGTCGACCGTTGTATCAAGTGCCGCATGGGCAGCTGACTACGAGATCGATTCGACGCATAGCAGCGTTGTATTCAAAGTGAAACATCTCGCCATCTCCACCGTACCGGGTCGTTTCGGCGATCTCTCTGGTAGGTTCTCGTTCGATCCGACGCGAGTTGAGGCATCCAAGGCAGAAGCCAAGATCGCGGTAGCGAGTATCAACACCATGGACACAAAAAGAGATGACCATCTCAAGGGTGCTGATTTCTTTGATGTATCAAAATTTCCCTCGATAACGTTCAAGACGAGCAAGGTTGAGAAGGTGAGCGACACGGCCTTCAAGGCGATCGGTGACCTTACTATCCATGGAGTGACGAAGCCGGTTACCCTTGATGTTACGTATGGTGGATCGGCTAAAGATCCATGGGGTAAAGAGCGTGCTGCCTTTGAAGCGAAGACATTGATTAATCGCAAGGACTTCGGACTGACCTGGAGTAAAACGCTCGAGACCGGTGGTCTTGTTGTTGGTGACGATGTGCAGATCTCTCTTGAGATAGAGGGAGTTAAGGTTCAGGGATAATATCCCCTGACACGAGAACGGCCCGTATCTGCTTATTCAGCGGATACGGGCCGTCCTTTTTCGCGGGTTTTACGACGATTAGGTGGTTATCCACCCCTCAGCGATAGCGAGCTTCACGAGCTCGGCATTGGTCTTAAATCCTAATTTCTTAAGGATGTTTGAGCGGTGAGTGTCTACCGTTCGTACACTGATCGAGAGTAGTTTGCCGATCTCTCTATTAGGTTTGCCGTTAGCGAGCAGCACCATAATCTCTCGCTCTCGGTTAGAGAGTACCGCGCTTGAGGCTTCCGCCTCGTGGCCCGGCGCGCCATGTCCGTTCGCCGCGATGGATGGACTCAGGTAGGTGCCGCCACGAGCGATCTCATCGATAGCGTTTTCCATCTCTGACAGTCCCGCTTGTTTAGGGAGGAAACCCTTCGCTCCAGCTTGAAGGGCCGCTTTAGCGGCTCGACCTGACTCATCTCCAGATAAAATGAGAACAGGTATATCAATTCCTCGACGTCGAAGTTCATTGAGCACCTCAAGGCCGTTGGTGTTGGGGAGCGAGAAGTCCAACACGATCACATCCGCTTTAAAGGTCGACGACTGGTTGTACAGTTCGATGCTGCTACCTGTATGGCCAATAACAGAATATTTCCCCCGATGCCCAAGCGCTTCGGCCAAAGCTTGTCGAAGAACGAGGTGATCATCAACGAGATAGAGCTTTACTGGAGAGTTGATTTGTTCAGTTCCGAACGACATACACCACCTTTCACGATAAACGTTTCGAGGAACGTATCCTCATTTGCGAGCCATGGAGGGTTTCGTACCCGTGAATCCCTTCCCCTTGGCACACACATATGTACGGATTATCCGTACAGAAAGTTTACGCTTCGGGGCTAAAAGGTACGGAAAACCTCGAAAAAGATTCTCTCAGAGCTTAAAGGCGAGGATTTCCAAGGTGTTAGCGGGCTATTTTTGAGGCGGTCCTGAAAAGTTGGCGGATAACTCCTAGGAAATGGCCCGGTTCGGGGGCAACATGGGGGCTCTACGAAGTGCGCCAAGGGTTAGCAAGAGGTGGCTGAGTGGTAAGGCGCAGTCGCTGTGTACGCGCACTTCCCACGTGAGACCGATTAAGAATCCCACCGCTTGACTCGCCATCCTCTGATTGTGTACATGTGAGGGCATGTCGCTTTCATCTCCATCGACATCATCACCCTTTCGCCGCGCGACATCCTCGTTCGCAGCATTCATTATTATCGCGATTTGATCGGAAATAACTGCTCTGTAGCGGTTATTTCCCAGCGCCCCGGACCTCCATTCTCCTCACGTTGCACAAACGCTTAGACGCATCTCTTTAGTACTTTTGACATTTTATGTTACGGGATCATACGCACCGATTGGTGGCCACGCCGCTTGAGCTCTCGAAAGAAACCTTTAGTCTTGATCTTCAACGAGCCCGCAGGAACGCGACGCTCTCTGAGGTTTTCGTTGATTTTGTGAAATCTCATCAGATCGAGCTTCACTTTTCTTCCTTCTTCGAGGGGGGCATATGCATCGCCGATGCCACTCGCAATCCCACCAACGCGTACAAAGTTCGAGGCGCCCTCGTGAGCGCGGAGCTCGCTCGACAGGATGGGCAGAGGACGTTGGTAACCGCCTCAGCGGGGAACCACGGGGCAGGTCTCGCGTACGCTGCTCGACAACTTGGGATGCGGGCGGTGATTTACGTCCCCTCTAACGCGCCACAGGTTAAGGTCCAAACTATCCGTTCATTTGGGGCTGAGGTGAGATTAGTAGGGGACTCCTTTGACGAGTGTCTTCATGAGGCGCGGAAAGATAGTGAGATCGCCGCTGGCGAAGCAAAATTTATCCATCCATTTGATGATGAGGCGGTTGTCGCGGGGCAAGGTACGATCGGGTTTGAGCTTTTGGACCACATGGAGGCGGAGGTCATCTCACAACGTCCCGAAAAGGTTAGGGTCGTGTTGCCCATCGGAGGGGGAGGGTTGGCCGCTGGTGTGTTGAGTGTGCTCAAGACCCGTTGGCCGATTGAATTTCCACCTCTTGAGGTTGTAGGTGTGGTTGATGAGAGTTCTCCAGCGTCTCTTCTCGCGATGCTCCGAGGACGACCGGTACGAGCCCTTACCGATACGATCGCTGATGGAACTAAGGTTGAGTTAGTGGGGAAAAACTTTTTGGCGGTATCTCACCTCCTGGATGGTTTGGTCCTTCTTCCTCACGATGAGCTCGTAGCGGCAATGCGGACGCATGAAGTGACAACGGGCGTTCGATTGGAGGGAGCTGGAGCGCTGGCGCTTGGGGGAGAGGCGGTTATAGCCCGTCATAATCTGCTGCAGGATCCGAGTTCTGTTCTCAGTGTCGCTCTCCTCTCCGGCAAGAACATAGACCCTCAGCGCTTTGAGGCTGAGGTGTCTGCCGATGCTCGCATGAATAAGAGAGAGAAGCACCGGCAGGGATTCGATGTTCAGATACCGGAGAAGCCGGGACAGCTGCTGAAATTTTTGCATGCGGTGAAGGAGCATAATATCGCGAGCCTTACCTACGTTCGGCAGGTGGGATCGCAGATCGGAAATCTTCGAGTTGAGTTTGAGGTGGCGCATGTCCGCCGTCACGCGCTGCACGAAACTATAAGGTCTCTTTTTCCGGGATCGGAGAAGCTACGACCGGGGCAACACATGTTGTACATGGGGGGCACGAGGGGCACTGAGGCGGGCACTGAAACCCTTATTCGTCTCGATGATACCCCGGGCGCGTTTTTGAAATGTATTTCCGAGCTAACTGAACAGGGGACACTCGGTCAGGTGGACTTTCTCTTTTACCGGAAGCCGGCGAAGAGGGGATCTCATGCGCAAGTTGTCATGGGACAAGCATCCGCGGCTCTTGAGGTGCCGATTGCTGAGGAAGAGATTCGGCCCCTGAGGTTTAATTAAAAGAGAACCCAGGCCGCTCTACGGGAGGGCGACCGTCCTCGGTCGCCGTAAGGTTGCGCATCTCAAAAGCCCTTGGCCTCACGCAACCATGCGGCGCTCAGGAATGAGCGCCCTCCCACCTGGCGGAAATCAGCGGCTACAACGTCTTCATGTCGATGACGAAGCGATACCGCACGTCGTTCTTGATCATTCGCGTGTAGGCGTTGTTAATCTCGCTCATAGGAATGAGTTCGATATCCGAAACGATCCCCTTTTCGGCGCAGAAGTCGAGCATCTCTTGAGTCTCTCGAATCCCTCCGATCATCGAACCCGCGACCGAACGTCGCCGAGGGATGAGGGAGAAGGGGTGTATCGCCGGAGCTTGTGGTGGAACACCGACCAACACGAGAGTTCCATCGAGCTTAATCATGGAGAGGAACGCGTTGAGGTCGTGTTCCGCTGATACTGTATCGAGGATAAGGTCGAAGCGGTCCGCGGCTTTCTGCACCGCTTCGGCGCCCGTAGAGAGGAGGAAGTCATCAGCGCCGAGTCGCTTGGCGTCGGCCTCTTTCGACTTCGAGGTGCTAATAACGGTGACATGCGCGCCGAACGCTTTACCGAACTTAACCCCCATATGGCCTAAACCACCAAGACCAAGGATACCAATCTTACTGTGAGGCCCTACCTTCCAGTGACGAAGGGGTGAGTAGGTTGTTATGCCGGCGCATAGAAGTGGCGCGACGGCCTTCAAGTCGAGTTTCGGAGAAACGTTGAGCGCGTACTTCTCGTCAACAACGATCTGAGATGAATACCCGCCGTAGGTCGGGGTTTGAAGATCCTGCTCTGTGCCGTTGTAGGTGAAGGATACATGTCCTTGGCAATATTGCTCCTCGCCGGTTGAACAGCTCGGACATGTGCGGCATGAGTCCACGAAGCACCCAACACCAGCGATATCACCCACCTTGTAGTTTGTGACCTTAGAGCCAACCTTTGCCACCCTGCCGACTACTTCGTGTCCTGGAACCATCGGAAAGATCGAGTTGCCCCACTCGCCACGGGCTTGGTGAATATCGGAGTGGCACACGCCGCAGTAAAGGATCTCGATCAAGATGTCCTTATCTCCCAACTCGCGACGGTTGAATTCGAATGGGGCGAGGGGAGTTTTCTCGTTAACAGCCGCATAGGCTTTGGTTGGTAGCATAAATATCGGTCTCCGAAAGGGAATAGTCGGTGGCAGTGTAGCTGTCTAAGGGAGAGAGTAAAAGGATCAATGGATCGATGATGGTTTATTACCGTACATAGAATCCGGAGGGCCCGTCTCCTGACGGGCCGGAACCCGCGACGCGACATTCGTGCATACCCGGCCCGTAAGGATACGGGCCCTCCGGTTCGCCGCGTGTATCGATATGTTGATTTCAATTCGAATGTTCCCCTGGAGGGCCCGTCTCCTGACGGGC
>JAULVA010000079.1:3718-6190 GCA_032111275.1 Bdellovibrionota bacterium | reverse complement strand
ATTAAACGAAATGCGTCCGGCATTTCAGATGCCATTACCGCTGAGGACATTGGCAAATTCCCCGATCTCAATATCTCAGAATCTCTGCAGCGTATTCCCGGTGTAACGCTGGATCGTACGTCGACAGGTGAAGGGCGTGCTATCAATTTGCGCGGGCTGGGTCCTGAATTTACTCTGGTTGAAGTCAATGGTTTGACCGGCACGTCCAATGGTTCGGGCGGCCGCTTCGGTCTAGGTAACGGTGGCAGGGAATTTAATTTTGAAATATTGGCCTCCGAGCTTTTTAGTGGGGCAGTAGTCAGCAAAACCAATCTGCCTGAGTTGACCGAAGGTGGTCTTGCTGGAACGGTCCAACTTTTCACTCCGCGTCCGTTTGATCAAAAAAATGGCTTCAGTTTCACAGGCTCAATCCTCGGCAATTACAGCGAGCTAGCTGAAAAGATCGTTTCCTCTTCAACGACCGGTAGGTCGATCGTTGTCGCTATGTCCGGAGGTGTTGATTCCTCCGTCGCCGCGTACCTCCTCTCTAAAACCGACGCGCAGCTCGTTGGTGTCTCGATGCAGGTGTGGGACTACAAAAAGAGCTGTTCAGATAACAGTAAGGCGACCTGTTGTTCACCCGCTGATTTCAACGACGCTCGACGTGTCGCGGCGAAGCTCGACATGCCATACCACGTCGTTGATTTCGAAGCCTACTTCGAGAAGGAGGTTATCAACCGCTTTGTTGAGACCTATCAGCTCGGCATGACACCGAATCCGTGCATCGATTGTAATAGTCGCGTGAAGTTTCGAGAGCTTCGAGAGCGCGCGTTAGGCTTCGGATGCTCTCATGTCGCTACCGGGCACTATGCGCGCATTCGGGAATCGGCTGATGGATTCCACCTCCTCCGGGGTGTCGATCGTGATAAGGACCAGAGCTATTTCCTCTACACCTGTCGTCAAGATGAACTCGGTAAAACGCTCTTCCCGATCGGTGACTACACAAAGCCTGAGATTCGAGAGATCGCCCGCGAGGTTGGGCTCGTAACCGCTGATAAGCCAGAGAGCCAAGATATCTGCTTTGTGGCGGGGAGCGTCCAGGATTTTGTGGCGAAGATCGGCGGTCGTCGCCAGAAGGGTGATTTCGTGCTCAAGGATGGCACGAAGATCGGTGAGCACGAGGGTATTCACCGTTTCACCGTCGGTCAACGGAAAGGACTCAACATCGGAGGGCTCGCTGAGCCGCTCTACGTCGTTGATCTCGATCCAGCTACCCATCGGGTGATTCTCGGATCGCGAGAGGACTTAAAGCGTGAGAGCTTCACCGTGCGCGAGATGCACTGGGTCAATCCGCAACTCATTAAACGGATCGGGGCAGGGGAGTCAGGCTTTGAGCTCGATGTCATCGTGCAAGTACGCTCACGACACCACGGAGTGCGTGCGCGAATGAAGGTGCACGACAAAGATACGTGCTCGTTCACCTGGCACGATGAGTGGGCGGCTATCTCACCGGGACAGGCCGCGGTCGTGTATGACCTTCTGAACGAGGAGCTTTTGGCGGGGGGGCGGATCGCGAAGTAGGGGGAATGTAACGGTCGACTCGATAACGGTGACGTCGACGTGGGGCGTGCGACGCACTACTGTCCCACGTTCCCTTCGAAATTACCGTGCACGGTTATCGTCCCCCGTCCGACGTGGGCGTCATCGTCATCGGTTAAAATCGGAGTAAAACGCTATATATTCATATACTTGCCCTTGGTTGAATAGCCCCTCTCGACCAGGTACACTCCCCATGCAGTTGTTAACCCCCTCTCAATCACCAAAGAGAGCCATAGCCCTACTCCGGATGGCTACTTTTGTGATTGTGAGGCTTCCATGTTGGGAGCTTTACAGATGAGATTTGGAATCCTTAAGGTCGCCTCCGAGAACGGAGACGATGCCACTAAGAATCGTCGTCCGGTCGCTGAGCCGCTCGGACAGGAATACTACAGTGAGATCGAGGGACGCCTCCAGTACACCTTCTCCGAGAAGGCATGGCTTGAGCGCGCTTTAACTCACCGCTCCGTGCATGCGCGCGGAGAGAAGACCGATTACGAGCGATTGGAGTTCCTCGGCGATGCCGTGTTTGACCTCGCGGTAGCGCACCTCTTACTCGATCACCATCCGGAGGCCCGTGAGGGTGAGCTCTCGAAGATGCGAGCCGCACTCGTGAATACCTCATCCCTTGCTGAGATCGCGCGTGAGCTTGAGCTTGGAAAATTCATACGATTGAGCCGTGGAGAGCTCGCGAGTGGTGGCTCGGATCGAGCGTCGATCCTCGCGGATGTTTTAGAGGCCGTTGTTGGCGCTATCTACCGTGAGGGTGGATATGACATCGCGCGCGGATGTGTAGAGCGACTCCTCGGAGCGAGACTTGTGAACGTCAACCCTCGCGATCCAAAGACAGAGCTTCAGGAAGCGTTACACGCCGCTGGGAGTGATGCGCCGGTATAT
>JAULVA010000079.1:0-3708 GCA_032111275.1 Bdellovibrionota bacterium | reverse complement strand
CCCGAGCATCAACCGATCTTCGTATCGATCGTTGAGGTCGATGGTCAGGTCGTCGGGCGGGGCAGGGGAGCGACGAAGAAGGCGTCTCAACAGAACGCCGCTGAGGAAGCGCTCGCGCACCTTAAGGGTGGCGATGACCTCGATGCTCGCTTCTTGGTGAAGCCTGCCGGAGAGAACCAGGACACGACAGAGATGTCGGCAACAGAGGCGCCATCTCAGGTGAAGGAATCGGTAACGGAATCGTCGGAGTAAACTATGACACATCAAAACTCACTCCCGACGGTATGTATCGTCGGCCGAACCAACGTAGGTAAGTCAACGCTCTTCAACGCCCTCGTGGGTAAGCGGCGAGCTGTTGTGAAGGACCAGGCCGGTGTGACGCGTGATCGATATTACGAGCTCGTCACCCGCCACGACTTCCCGTTCACGTTGATCGATACGGGCGCTCTTATTGGAGAGGAGGAACTCCTTCTTCATGAGGCGGTTCGTCAGCAGACCGCGCTCGCGATGCAGCAGAGCGATCTGATCATCGTTGTATTTGATGGTCTTCACGGACTCCATCCACTAGACAGTGAGGTGGTCGATCTCGTTCGACAGATGGAGAAGCCGGCGATCTACGTGGCCAACAAGTGTGAGAAACCCTCCGCGGCCCTTACGTCGGCTGAGCTCTATAGCTTAGGGGTAGAGGAGATTATTCCGCTGAGCGCCGCGCATCGTCGTGGTATCCGGGATCTCCTCGCCAAGATGGAGGAGCTTGTTGGTTCGTCCGGATTGCGTGTCGAACTCGCGGATGGAGAGGATGAGTCGTATAACGAGGTCGACGAGGATGGGGATGAGACCCCAGTGCGCGCGGAATCGGTGCGCGTTGACGAGGATGACCTTACCGATTTCGATGAGAACGTCACTCCGGACCTTGAGAGCAACGAGCCCGCGCTTCCTGGACTCGAAGAGGATCCTGAGAAAACGATCAATATCGCCATCATCGGAAAGCCAAACGTCGGTAAAAGTACCTTCGTCAATCGGTTGCTCGGTGAGGATCGATTAATCACGTCTCCGATCGCCGGAACTACCCGTGACAGTATTACGTGTGAACTGACCAGAAATGGGCAGGTGTTTCAGATCGTCGACACTGCCGGTCTTCGTAAGAAGGCGGGGGTAAAGGACCATACCGTTGAGCGTTTCAGCAATATTCGAACCCTGCGCTCGCTTGCGCAGAGCGATGTAGCAGTTTTCCTCATTGACGCCTCTGAGGGCATTCCGACCGAGCAGGACGCTCGAATCGTGGGGCTCGCGCATGAGAAGGGGAAGAGCCTCGTTATCGTGGTGAACAAATGGGATCTCATCGAGAAGGACCCGCGAATCGCTGAGGAGTACCGTCACGCGATTCGCATGACGTTCAAGTTCGCCTCGTATGCGCCAGTAATCTTCGTTTCGGCGTTGACCGGACTTCGATGCCTCTCTGTGTTTGATGAGGTGAAGAGGGTACATTCGGCTGCTCGAGTTCGGCTAACCACCGGACAGGTGAACAAGCTATTCAGCGATGCCTTTAACTCGAAGCCACCCCCGGTCTACCGAGGTGTTCCGATTAAGCTTCTCTACGCGACGCAGGTAGCGGCGAATCCTCCAACCTTCGCCGTCTTCGTGAACCACCCTGAGCGGTTGCGGTTTAACTACGAGCGGTATCTGAAAAATACAGTTCGTCGTCATCATCCGTTCCCTGGAAGTGATGTACGGATCCTTTTCCGTCGACGAAGCCGTCTCACAAATCAACGGCGGCGAGTGGCTTAGGCGCGGTTCTGTTAGCAGGAGATCCACGGCCCGCCCGTACGGTACACCGAACTATGCAATGAACCTTTGTGTCCTTTGCGTCCTTTGTGGTGAAAAAATATCTCCGGGATTGAATAAACGCGCGAAGTTCAACGCAGCAGGTAATGCGCTGGTCATGGCAACAGGCCTACGACGCTACTTCGGCACGATATCGCTGATCACGCAGATCCGCTGGCGAGCAGATTTGAGCTTTACCTCATGCATCTCGTGGATGTTCTTCTCGCGAATGTCGAGCAGAATGATCGATTTCGGATCGGCTTTGAGCACGAGATGTTGGTGAAGAGGATTTGACCTCTTGGCGTCCGCCATTAGTTTTTCGAGCAGCTTGATTCGCTCATCTTCGCTTTTGGCCGCGGTTACCTTGTTGAGATCGGTGCTGTAGAGAACGACGCTCCCTGGTTTTAGGCACTCACTTTCAGGTCGCACAAAGGTGCCAACCATGGGAGTGGTGACCGGCCTGCCGTTCAGAAGGAGCTCGTTGTTCTCGACCGTGTAGGGAAGGATAACCTTGGCGACCTCGGGGTTGAGTTGATTCGCCGCGAGGATAGTCGCGACCGCTCCTGAGCCCTTTACGATCTCGTTAAGACCTGAGAATCCAACGATTGAGGCCGATTCTCCCGTTGTCGCTCCCTCGGTCACGACGGTGAGATAGGGATTGTTGTTATCGATGCTCACCGTGGTATGCGATCCGATCCGAATCTTGAGATTGCCTCGAATTCGATACCGTTTCTCCTTGATCACGATCTCCGCATAGCGCGGGGGCTGCGCCGTTGGATCAAACGATATAAAGAGGTGCGATGTAGTAGGTGAGAGTTCGCTCTCAGCGGAGAATTCACTCGGCGCGACCGAGGGGCCTGAAAGAACAAAGATTCCCTGCACAGCATCTTTGGCGCCAACTATCACCTTTGTTGTGCCGGATGTGTGTTGATACACGCCGGCTGAGCGGGTTCGGAGGAACTCAGCGTGAGCCGGGCAGGCCTCACTAGCTAAGACCAGCGCCGTCGCTAGGATACTAAGAACTAGTGTATCTCGCAGCATGCCTGCCTCCCCATGATCCCTTTCGGGCCCTCCCACTAACGCAACTCTCACCCCCCTTGGGGATTAAGTCCACCCCACGCGACGATTACTCACTATAATGAAAAAGCCTAGCGACCTCCTCCTTTGTTTAAGACCTCTCTTCGGTAACATATGTTTTTACCAACATGTGTTATTGGCGGAAGGGTAGAAACTCGCCAGGTACATCGGTTTCCTGGTCTCTGGGCCGGCTACTTCACACCTTTTCCGAGCGGTCTCATAGGCCTCTGTTGATCGAATGCACCGTCCCGTATTGGACACCTTCCCATAAAGCGCATTTCCAAAACGGTCTTTGCATGTGTACGAGAATTCGAGCTCTAGCACGTCAGCCCGGGGTTGTATCGTTATTTTTTGTTGTGCGGAAGTGACTCTTCCATCAGTCAGAAAGGCTCTCAATGTATAAGTACCGGCCTTAAACACCTGCAACCCAACGTAGACCGCTTTAACCACCCCGCCGATTTCTTTGCGGTCCCTATCCATAAACCATCCATCCGTTTTAACTCCGCGAATCTGTATATCTTTATTAAAGGTGATGACCCGACCGTCCTCGTCCAGTAATTCGAAGTGGTATGGATGGCCGTCTCGCTCAGTCTCAAAGCGCGTAAGAAACCTAACATCCATCTCTTCGCCAGTGACGGTCGTAAATCCGTTGTTATCCGTATAAACAGTCGGCTGGCGATCAAAATTCACACTCTCGGGCTTCTCACCATCGGGCGTCGTACGGACGAAAAACTTATTGGGATTTTGTTCGAGCGCGTCAGGGTAACGAGAGAGAGTATCGGGGTCTATGGCGGTGTTTACTCCCTC
>JAULVA010000078.1:19541-22737 GCA_032111275.1 Bdellovibrionota bacterium | reverse complement strand
GGAGCCCCTGTTGGACACGAGAGGTAGGCATCACTACGGTCTGCGGCAATAGGATACGGGGGGGGGCGAGACATATGCGACTAAATTCACGCTACGCAGGTAACACTCCTTACAATCGGCGCTTAGCGTCGTTAGTTGCTTTAAAAGTAACCCCGGACCATGGGAACAAATGGTGGTTAATGAACTTCGTCAGAGCTGGACGCAGCGTGAATCCGGACTTCGAGAAAAAGGAAGCGTCCGATTTATACTATCGTTTTGTCTCGCTGGTCGTTGCAACGAAGATGAGAGTCCCCACGACTCCACCCCAGATGAGGGTAACAAATAAACCGGCTAAAAAAATACCAAGATCAGCCATGATAGTCCTTTGGGCTCGGAAGAACCAGGTAGGCGCTCGATAATATCGAGGGGACCCAAATGCCAACAAAAATTCCAGCCTCTCGATCGCCAGTGAACCAAAGGTAGACGGACAGCAAAAATGATAAAAATGCCGACAATCCGCAAACTGCTCTCGCCTTTTGAACTAGAGTCATCTTGTGCCTTCCTTTTGATCTAACTTGGTCTCGTCAAGATGGTCGAGACACAAACTCATTTTTACACGGGAATTATTATAGGGGGGTCTTGAATAACCGAGACTGATCCCCAATATACCCAACGGATACGAGCGAGATATCTTGCGCACGGTACGGCTTAAGGGTCTTCGTTATGCCCGTCCGACTACCAGAGCCCCCCTGTGGGTACCCCCTCCTGTGGGTACACCCTACTTTCTCCTCGTGCTCTTTTTCCCTCTGTAACCGGACTACTGTTCAAAATTCCGACTACCAGGAGAGAACCGAGCCTTAGGCCTTCGCGCGCTCTGACCGTTGATGGAAGGCTTCGATCTTTTCCAGCGCCTGCTTAGCGAGTTTTTTGGCCGTTGGCGAATCAAGGAGAAATGCTTCCGCATAACCGCCACTCTGTCCCCCCTGCCAACAAAGGAATCTGCTTGTGTCGGAGATACACGTTTCCTGTCCAGCCGGCAGCTCATTTTCAACACAGTAATGTACTCACAAGTCCTGTAATTATACGGCAGAGGCTCAGCTAAGTAAGCGTAGCGTATGTCGATGGGCTATATCTCTTGCGGAGGACCGTGAAATAATAGCGTCGAGTACTCGCTCGAACGAGAGACGACAAGCTCCGGGGTCATCGTTACATTTCAAGGAAGAGACAACGTGCGGGGCTGAGGAGCTTCGCGACCAGCCATCGAGCACGTAACAGAACAACAAAAATGTGAGCTAGCGAACATTTTCCCCTTACTCACTAACGGGGACTTGAGAAACGAAGGCCAGAAGACTCAATCGGAGCGCCTCAAACTTCAGACTGAGAGCTGGAATCATACGCCTCATACAAAAGTAATAAGTCGCTAGATGCGCAGAAGTAGTATGAAGTATCGAATATGGGTAACGCTTTACTCACAAGTAAGGGTTCCAAATGGCGGGAGAGTCGTACCCTTCACACCATGCGGTGACTTGGCGCCTGCCGAGGAGCCTGTTGATTGCGCGGACACAACCTAACCCCGGATGTGAACGAACCGGACCATTTGAACGCCCGTTAGCCGAAGCAAAGCTATACCCCCTGCGCAAACGCCTTCGTCAGGGTCGCGAATTCCTCAACAGAGAGGGTCTCCGCTCGCACGTCAGGTGAGATACCGGACGCCGCGAGCGCCTCAAGGATTCGCTCCTTTGTCCAGCGACCCTGCGACATCAAGCTATTGAGCAACTTCTTTCGACGTTGTGAAAACGCCGCGCGCACCACCACCTGGAAGAATTCGTAATCAGGAACATCAGCCCGAGGGGCCTGCCGGAAGGTAAGCTTCATCACGCGCGACTGAACCTCGGTCGGTGGATGGAAGGCGTCCCCTGGCACGATCATGCCAAGTTCGACATCGGAGAAGAGCTGCGCCGAAACCGAGATACTTCCGTAGGCGCGAGTGCTGGTGCGAGCGCCGATACGCTCCGCGAACTCCTTTTGCACCATCATGACAGCCTGCTTCACCTGGGCCCGGCATTTGATCAGGTGGAACACGATCTCTGAGGAGAAAACGTAGGGGATATTACCGTAGACGTAGAGGTCGCTCCCAATCGTTGAGAGGTCAACCGTTCGTACATCGGCGTTAATGATCTTCGCGTGAGGAAACTTCGTCGCGAGATGTTCACAGAAGCTCGGCTCGATCTCAATCAGGGTGAGGTTCTTAAACTTCGCCAGATACTCCGTAAGAGCGCCGGTACCGGGACCGATCTCAACCACCTGCGCGTCCTCAGGGACGTTACCGAAATCCGCTATCGCCTGCGGGATCTCCGGACGGATGAGAAAGTTCTGTCCCCTCTCCCTCGTTGGACGGACGTTGAGATCTCGAAGCGTATCTTTTGCGCGCTCTCGACGCGGCCCCTTAGCCATGTGGTACTCCATAGAAATCACGTAAGGTCTCAACTGGCCACCGGCTGAAGATATCGATACGCGGAGGCTTTATTCCCGCAGCGAGGTATCGAGCCGCAACGTAGGCGATCATAGCGCCGTTATCGACGCAGTGCTTCATCGGGGGGAAATACACCTTGGGGCATCTCTGCGTCAGACGCCTTCGCAGTTCAGCGTTGGCCGAGACCCCGCCGCACACCACGAGGGGCAGCCGGCGCACGTTTACTTCCCGTGAGACCTTCACCACGAGTGGGTCAACGATACCGTCCTGAATAGCCCAACACATGTCGGCGAAGAGCTTCTCATCTCCCTTGAGCTCCTCGCGGTTTTTCTTCACCGTCAGAGCGACCGAGGTCTTAAGCCCCGAGAAGCTAAAGTCCTCCATCTCACGGGCGACCCGAGGAACCTTAAATCGTGGAGATGGTCCGCCCTTATCAGCCCATCCAGCGAGTCGAGCACCACCGGGATACTGAAGCTCCAAGAGGTTCGCTGATTTATCGAACGCCTCACCAGCGGCGTCATCTCGTGTCCTACAGAGACAGGTGTAGCGACCGAGCCCCTCCACGAGGAGGATCTCGGTGTGCCCACCGGAGACCACTAAGGTAAGGTATGGAGGCTTTAAGTTCGGTTCATGAAGTTCACCGGAGAGGATGTGCCCCTCGATGTGATTGACGGGAAAAACGGGGATACTGTGGGAGAGACCGAGCCCCTGCGCGAAGGTCACCCCCATCAGGAGACATCCCTT
>JAULVA010000078.1:10284-19531 GCA_032111275.1 Bdellovibrionota bacterium | reverse complement strand
CCTTGAGTCCCGGTCCGCAGGTGACGCCGATGCCATCGATATCACCAAGCGAGATACCCGTCTCGCGGAAGAGCTCTTCACACAATACCGGAAGGTTTCGCATATGCTCACGCGAGGCCAACTCAGGAACGACCCCACCGTACTTCTCGTGCAGTGAAACTTGAGAGGAGAGAACTTCGCCACGAATCGTGGATACGCCGGCCCCATCGATCTCAAGGATCGCTAAACCGGTCTCATCACAACTCGACTCGATACCAAGAACTATCATACTAGGACTGAGGCTCTTCGATGACCGGAAGGGAGCGTAGGTACGCGACAACGGAATCGATCTCATCGGGTGTCGCGCGCTGATAGAATTCAACCGGACAGAAACGTGTATCGACCTGCTTACCCGAGGGGGTTCGTCCAGAGAGCAGATAGACCTTAAGATCCTCCTCACTCCAATTCCCGATCCCCGCGCTCTTTGAGCGTGTGATGTTGGGAGCGACCTTCGTCTCGCCGTCGAAGGTAATCTCCGCGCCTCCGGAGAGATACTCATCGGATCCAAAGGTGCCACCTGGGGTTGCGTGACACCGATCGCATCCAGCGACACTATTCGTCAGGTACTCGCCGTACTGAACGCGGAACCGCGGCGATATGTGCGGCACATATCCTTTGACCTCCGCGGCGGAGGTGAAGAAGCCGGTCGTGTTACGCTCTATCCAGCCGATCTCACGTCGTTGAACGGTCGTGTCGTCCGCGGGAACGCTACGCAGGTAGGCGATAAGGGCGGTGAGGTCGGCGTCCGACATCCACTCATTCCCCTTATGGAACCAGGAGTACAAATAGGTACCGTCAGGACGCTTATTAGCGCGCATAAGCGTTCGAACATCGGACTCGCTCCATGTGCCGATAGCCGCCGGCGAGACCGTGATGTTCGGTCCAGCGACATCCCCGAACATATCACTCATCATGCGCCCACCTGAGAATGGCGCTCCGGGCTTCCCCTGCATCGAATGACAAAAGCCGCATGCGCCGAACCCATCGGCGATCCGTTGCCCCCGCTCAACTGAAACGGAGGTTCCAGGCAGGGGTGGTGGCGGCGGATCGTCCGACGCGCACGCGCTGAGACACAAAGCCATCACAGTGAAGATAATAAGAGGCCACCTCTGCATGGGGTGAAGCCTACACCGCCCAGGAAGGATTGGGAAAGGCGGGGAACCGTGTTTTGGGGTCGCATCTGTCTCTTTTGTGAGGGATCGCACGCTCGGTGCCGTGTCTATTCGCGATCGACGGGAGGGAGTCCCCCCTCATACACGTCCCTCTCAAACCCAATAAAAAAGCGCCTGGACCTGACCACTCAGTCCAGACGCCTTCGGGATAAAAGGCAAAACCCCGCTATCGCGTGCTTTTGCTAGGCAGGTGTGCTGTCTCACCGCTTTCTTCTCGCGTCTTTGCGACCACACTTATGTGAAACAATGCGAATGCGTTGCTTCGCCTGGCCTCGCTTCCTTCAGGGTCTCTATCTCCGATCCCTACTTGCTGTTCGCGGCAACAATATCGAGGTCGAGATCATCCTGCTGGTTCTGTGGACGTTGCTCAACGAAGAAGCGGTTGAGCCGGCGACGAAGCATAAGTCGGGAGCGGTGCAATCTCGACTTCACGGCTGGAACGGTAAGATCGAGGATGCGACTCACCTCCCTACTCGTAAGACCATCGACATCACGGAGGATAAACACCGGGCGATAATCGTCTGGAAGTTTACGGATCGCGGTCTCAAGCGCCTCCATCATCTCGTTACGAATGGAGAGCGAATCAACGTAGGTATGCTCAGGGCTCTTAAGCGCGGGAACCACGTGAACCTGTTGCATCAGCTCCTCAAGGGGAACGGTCTGATCCTGCTTGCGCTTACGAAGCTTCATAAACGCGGCGTTCACGGTGACGCGATACAACCAACTTGAGAAGGAGGACTTCCCCTCAAATCCAGCGATCTTTCGGTGTACGGTAACGAAAACATCTTGGAGGACCTCTTCAGCGTCCTCTACGTTTCGGGTCAAGCGCGAAGCGAGACTGAAAACCTTGTTACTGTATCGAGAGATGAGCTCCTCGAAGCTCTGTTGATTCCCGTGTTGGAACTCTACAATCAACTCCAGATCCGTCCTCTTCGTGGTCGACATACCAGCAATCCTCCAGACAACAGTCGAGCAACCTGCTCAACGTCACGACTGGAGTGCTCCATGCGAAAAGCTTGCCATCGTGAAACCACCGTGATGCAGGGAGCTTAAAAAAGGATGCAGAGCCTAAGTTCAAGGGGTTAGCAAAACTACGAGAAACTACCTGCTTGAAAAAGCGACAGTCGTGTCACCGTTCCGATAGCGGGAGTCAAAAAAGAGGCAACTTTTTCCGGGTTGGGTGCGTCGTGGTTGGGGAAATGTGAGGCCTTCGAAATGGAATGTCCCCCCGAAGGGCCCGTCTCCTGACGGGCCGGGTATGTTCGGACGCATCGAATTGGATCGCGATGGATGATACGAATGGGAACGACGGTCGCCATTCCGGCCCGTCAGGAGACGGGCCCTCCGGATGCATCCGCGACGTGGCGGTCAGGAATGACCGCCCTCCCGATCACGGGCCGGGTATGTGCAAAATTAACAAATTGATTCGCGATGGATGGTGCTAACCGGAGCGACGTGGCCCTACGCCTTCGCCCTCTTCACATACGAAATACGAAGGGTATGGAGTACATCCTCAAGGAACTTCGCCTCTTCCTTGGAGAGGTTGCCGCGGGTCTTTTGCTGAATCATGGCCAAGATATCGATGGTTCCCTTTCCTGACTCAACGTCAACCGGGATCTCCATCCCTGGAGGGGGCGCCATCTGACCGAGCTGGACCATAGCCTGGGTCGCGAGCGACATGACAAAGGAGGAGAAATTGACCTCTGACTCAGAAGGTCCCTCCTCCATGCGGAAATCCCCGGCTCCCTGCTGGGGCTTGGCAGGCTCCGCTTCAGGGGCGATTTCTTGGCCAGCAGCGTCAAATCGTCGTTTATCGACTACCTGAAAAGATTTCTTGGTATCGCCATTCTCGGTATCAGACATAGGAGCCTCATGAGCTAGTGGTTGTTCTCTTCTGTATATTTCTATCTTATTTGCCCGATTTTCAAGTGCCTAGTCACCATCATCTCCCAGATTGGAGGGAGGAGCTACGGAACGGGGGAGACAAGCCATCTCCCCATATACTAGACTCTGGAGACGCTTTTTCCGGATATTCTCGCCCTATGAAATTCACCCTCCTCGGATCAGGTACCTCAACGGGAGTCCCCCTCCCCGGCTGTACGTGCAAGGTGTGCACCTCCAAACACCCCCGAAATCACCGGGATCGAACCTCCGCATGCATAACCCTCGATGACGGTCGGGTGGTGCTGATCGACGCCGGGCCCGACCTGCGCTACCAAGCGCTCAAGCACAACGTGCACCGGGTCGACTCGGTTCTCTTCACCCACGCGCACGCCGATCACATCCTCGGCATTGACGACCTCCGTTCCTTCAACTTCGTGTCCCGCAAACGGATATCGTGCTTCGGAAGCGCTGAAACGATGGACTCAATAACCTCAAACTTCTCCTACATCTTCTCTCCGCGACCGGGATACGAAGGGGGGATGGTCGCGCAGCTCGATCCCCACATCGTATCTAATGAAGAGACGTGCGTGATCGAAGGGCTCTCATTGCATCTCTTTCCGCTCGTTCACGGCGCGATGACCGTCACGGGCTTCCGTGTCGGAGAGATAGGATATGCGACCGACTTTAATATGATGAGTCAACGCGCTGAGGAGATACTCACCGGCGTGAAGTACCTCTTCATCGATGGACTCCGCTACGAACCACACAAGACCCACGTCACGATCCCACAAGCGGTAGAGATCGCCCAGCGGCTCAAGGCGGAGCGGACCTACATCATTCATACAACGCACACGATCGACTACGACGAGGTGAACGCCTCACTCCCACGGGGTATCGAACTAGGTTACGATGGCCTTACGATTCAATGTTCGTAAGAACGGGCTGCGCGGCGCTTTGAAGAACTGAGAGGCGCGCCTCGATCTCTTTGAGGAGATCTCCAATGCCGATTCGCTTGGCGGCGGATACCGCGACACCGGACAGCTCATTTGTAAGAGCCTCAACGGTCTCCGCGTCGGTGGCATCTATCTTGTTCAAGACTACAAGCTCAGGGGCATCCGCGAGCTCCATCTGCGTAAGGATCTTTCGCACCGCGTTGTACTTTCCAATCGCGTCCTTGTCCGAAGCGTCAACAACATGGACCAAGAGTGAGGACTCATAGAGCTCCTCTAATGTCGCTTGGAACGCGGTCTCAAGCTCCTTCGGCAACTTTCGGATAAACCCTACCGTATCGCTCACAATGACCGTGCGTCCGACACCTCCCTCTTCGAGCGAAAGCGCTGGAGGAAGGTACAACCTTCGCTGACTCGGATCCAAGGTAGCGAAGAGCTTGTTCTCAGCGGTCACGGTGCTACCGGTGAGCAGGTTAAACAAGGTCGACTTTCCTACGTTGGTGTATCCAACGACGGAAACGAGCTGGAGCTGGTTCTCACGTCGGCGGGTTCGCCTGAAATCTCGGGCGCTTCGCACCTTCTCGATTCGACGCTCAAGCTCAGAGATCTTATCCCGAATACGACGACGACCGATCTCAAGCTTCGTCTCTCCAGGACCACGCCCTCCGATACCACCGCTCAATCGAGAGAGTCCACTATCCTGATCAACGAGACGTGGAAGATTGTATTTGAGCTGTGCGAGCTCGACCTGAAGCCGGCCCTCGCTGCTTTGCGCCCGCTGCGCGAAGATGTCGAGGATCAGCATACTGCGATCAAGCACCTTGAGCTCGGTTGAATTCGTAATCGCTCTCCACTGCGAGGGCTTCAGCTCCGTGTCGAAGATGAGCATATCGGCGCCAAGGCGGATACATCGGATGACGAGCTCCTCAAGTTTACCGCTACCGATGTAGGTCTTCGGATCGGCTCGCCGCTTTTGGATCACCGCATCTACGATCTTTACCCCCGCGGTTCGAGCCAGTTCACGCAACTCAAGTTGAGAGATCTCGGGGTCATCATCAGCCTTATCGTAGACCCCGACGATAACCGCGCCCACTTGATCATCCGCGTCGAGTTGCACGACCTCGGCCGCGAGGCTCTGCTCAACTGACTCGATAAATTCACGGTAGTCGAGATCGAACGCTCCCAAATCGCTGACAACGTCGGTGTGAGTCGTCGCGTTCTCGCTCCCATTCGCCGGAATGAGGTACGCGTACGCCATCGAGACTCGATTGCGCGCGCCGCGTAACCCCACAACGGAGTCGAAGCGGAGCCGCTCAAGGTCGGTATAGATATCGTACGGGATCGTCGCCTCATCCTTGTTGTTAGAGAGGTCCGTGAAAACGAGTCGAAGATTTCTGAGTCGGGCGCGACCAAGTCGATAACGGCCGAGATCGGGAAGGAAGAGGATCTCCTTGGTACCGAGAATAACCTCCTCAATACGCCCCTGTCGGTTAATCAAGACACCGATACGTCGGCGAAGCGCCTCGGCGAGCGAAACCATTTCGCGGCCAAGATCGAGCGATACGATCTCGTCTGGCGAGACCGATCGTTGGAACAACTTCGCGACGGCGCGAATCTCAGATTGGGCAAGGCCCTTGGTATTTCCTGCTACGACGTTAGGCATACGAGGGTATGAGCCTACACTGTTTGAAACGGTTTTTCACTAATCTGGGGGGATATAGAGCAAAAAGGTATGTACCTAGCCTAACAGAACACCCAGATGTATGGCCGGGTTAGGTCAAGCCGGAGGGCCCGTCTCCTGACGGGCCGGTGATGCACGAATCGTTCATGGCGGGTTCCGGCCCGTGAGGACACGGGCCCTCCGGACGGGTGCCGAATACACGAAACGTGATGGTTTTATCAAATGTCCTATATGGAAGGAGAAAGCGACGCGGAGCTGGCCTACTTCCGCCGAAGCACCACAAGCTCAGCGGCAACATCCCCCGCGAGCTTTGAACCGCCCTTCATCAGGCCGGCGCTCTTGGCGTATCGTTCAACGATCGTGCCCTCTACCGCCCAGTACTGGGAGAGGTCTGGAAGAACCGACGCAAGCGCCTCACGATAATTGACCGGCTTCACACCAAGACGACCACGCCCCACTCGCACAACCGCGCGTCCGCCTTTGCGAACCGTGCGGGCGGTCTCTAGTAAGGTCTCATTGATGTAGCCGTTCCACTCATCAACTGAGTTGGATTGCGTTTCAGCGTGGTACTGATCAACACCGAGGAACCAGCTGCGCAACCATGATCGCAATCCCTGCTCGGTCATGCCAGGTTGGTGTGGACATACCAGCGCGAGATTCACGGAACCGGTACGAACCGGAGCCATATCATTCTCCGCCGCTTGAAAGACCGATCGCTCGAGGTCGCGGGTTTGTAAGGCACGAGGAACGCCATCACGAACGAGGGTCGCGGCTCTCTTGATGACCCGAGCGCTGACCGCACGATACGAGGGAACCTCTCCCCTCTTCCTGTTGAGAGCCGCTTGCTCGTTTGGAGCCGTGGCGACATGTGGAGAGGAGTAGCCCGAGAGGTGTCCGACAGTGTGTCCGTGAAGGATCGAGGCCACGATGAGCTCGATGAAGGCATCAACGTGACTGGTGCCGTTTCGCAAGACTGAGCGAAGATTTACCAACTCACAGAAGGTATCCACGTCGAAGTAGCGTGAGAACGGATCCTTAAACTCACGAACATCGACCGGGCGCTTGAAATTGATGAACTGGAGGCGAAGCACGACCTCGGCGATATCCGCCGGCAAGAGTCGAGCGCGAGCGAGTTTCACGAGAGCCGGGTCCGTGGCGCACCCAACAAAGTGACGTCCGAGGAGAGCGGTTTCCACTCCGGTCGCTCCTGTGCCACACGATACGTCGAGAACCGTGTCTCCCTTCTCGGAGAATCGATCAATGACGTATCGAGCTACCGGCGACTGCCAGAGGTGAGTGTATGAAAAAGCTTGTTGAAGGGAATGTCCGTCACGCGAATAACCGGCAGTGTCTACATCGACCTGCTCATTGAATTGGGGCGCTTGAACGAGTTTTAAAACTGCTGCCATCGTAATTCCAACCGCTACAACATCTCTACGGTGAAAGGTTCCCCCGGTTAACGTTCAATTCAATTGAACACACTTTTCCGCGGTTAGGCTATATAAACCTACACTACTTTCTGAAGCCTAATCCCTATCACCCCCCTTTTTCTCGGGTCTAAAAGCACCTTCTAGAACCGTGAGGGTAAAGGTGAGTATGGGGAAGCGGTCCAGTTGGCACCATCGAAAATGTGACAAACAAAGTTCGTAGTGCAAGACAGTTAAACTCCGCAAACCACTGAAGTACCTACACAAAATACCCTATTTTCATTTTCTTCGCCGCTAATAATTTTTTATCGAACGGTGTAATCTAACCTCTCTTTCACCTCGTTAAGTCGTGCTGTGCCCCTGCCTCAAAGTCCCTGCCGCACATCGCCCCCGGTGCCCTCGGCCCCAAGTCGCGGAGATTCAGGTGACGTACCTGCCCGCAATTCCTATACTTATGGGATGTCTCTCCCCTTCCTTACCGCTCGTTGGCGCAACCTCATCGTCGTAAACTACGAGGTCGCACCCTCTGTACTCCGTCCCTTTCTGCCGCCGGGGACCGAGATCGACGACTTCGAGGGGAAGGCGCTCATGAGCATCATCGCGTTCAACTTTGAGCGCATGCGGTTTCTCGGCGCCGTTCCCACCGTACCGGTCACTAACTTTGAAGAGATTAACCTCCGCTTTTACGTGCGGAGAAAGGTAGGCGACGAGACACGGCGAGGGGTCGTGTTCATCAAAGAGGTCGTTCCATCAGTGCTCATCGCGGCGACCGCGCGCATTCTCTACAACGAGCCGTATGAGGCGCGACCGATGAGTCACTCCTTTAAAGATTTTCATGGATTGGATGGGGGCACACTGCTCTATGATATGAGGGTCGGCACGCGCACCGTCTCAGTAGCGGCGAAAACCAAGGGCCCACTTCATCCACTTCACGAGGGAGGAATTGAGCATTTCATCCTTGAGCACTACTGGGGATACACCGCGCAGCGTGATGGAACGACCTCAGAGTATCGGGTCGAGCATGAGCCGTGGAGATTTTGGGAAACGAGCACCGTGACGATCGAGGGAGATATCACAACGCTCTATCCTGAAACCTTTAAAGAGGCCCTTGAACGGCTGCCCCACTCCACATTCGTGGCGCAAGGCTCTCCCGTGGCTGTGTACGCCTATCAGAGATTTCATCCCGTGTACCCGACAGGAGCCTTCCCACGAACCGATGTGAAGGGCTATCTCTTATATGATGGGCGGTGTGGTTTCTGCTCCTGGTTGGTTTCAAGAATACGAGCATCGATCGAAGAAGATGGCTTCGCAAGCGCGCCTCTCCAGAGCGCTTGGGTAGCGCAGGTCCTCTCACGTCCGAGTGATCAGATCGAGAGCGACATCCGGCTTTTACTCGCCGATGGAACCCTCTTGAGTGGCGCCGACGTGTACATTCACCTTATGAAACGACGGCCGTGGCTTCGGCCCCTCGGTGTTCTCGCGGATCTTCCGATTCTCCGCTGGATCTCGTGGAGATGCTATCGACTCATTAACCGAAATAGACTCCTCATCTCTCGGACGTGTGGACTCACCCCTCCCCCTCCTGAATAGGACGGGGAAGTTACTCACCCACTACTTCAAGGTTCTTTCGAGCTACCTCAAGGTCGGGATTGAGCGCGAGCGCCGTTTGAAACTCTTGGCGCGCCTCATCACGCTTCCCCATCCGTTGGAGAAGCACGCCGAGGTTGTTGTGCGCGTAGGCGTTGCCTCCATCGAGCGCGATGGCGTGACGGAGATTAGACTCTGCCGGCGTTGTTTCGCCAAGCTCAAGTTGAGCGCGACCAAGGGCGCTCCACACCCTGGAGTTCTTCGGTTCGAGCGCGGCCGCTTTATGCAAGGTCGATATCGCCTCGTGATACTGCTTATTCTCGATTAAGAGGAGTCCGAGATTAACGTGGGCGACGAAATTATTCGGTGACATCTGAGCGACACGACGGAGCGATGATTCCGCGAGTCGATTCTCATCGAGCTTTTCATATACCTCCGCGAGCGCCAAGTGAGCTCGGACATCGTCAGGCTTGAGCTCCGCCGCTGACTGCAATGACCGACGCGCCT